>JACIXH010000004.1 GCA_014360565.1 Nocardia sp. | reverse complement strand
GTGTGCCCCACATGGCTCCTTCGATAGCGGTGACCGCCGTGAACGCTACCAGCGAGCGATGATCGTTTCGGTCCCCTAGGTGGGCCGTTACGGTCCTCGCCGGGCCGGAGCGGGACTCATAACGTCATAGGCAACAGCTGGATAGCTGCTGATCGATGGAGAGGAACTGTCCTGTGACGCAACGGGTATTTGTCATCGGCGTCGGAATGACGAAGTTCGAGAAGCCGGGCCGTCGCCTCAACGACGACGGCAGTGTGTGGGACTACCCCGATATGGCTCGGGAATCGGGCACCAAAGCCCTCGCCGACGCCGGTATTTCCTACGACAAAGTGCAGCAGGCCTACGTCGGATATGTCTACGGCGAGTCGACGTCCGGGCAGCGCGCTGTCTATGAGCTGGGCATGACCGGTATTCCGGTGATCAACGTGAACAACAACTGTTCGACCGGCTCGACCGCGCTCTATCTGGCCGCGCAGGCGATCCGTGGCGGGCTGGCCGACTGCACACTCGCGCTCGGTTTCGAGAAGATGCAGCCGGGCTCGCTCGGCACCATTTTCGACGACCGCGAACAGCCGATGGGCAATCACATGCAGGCCCTGGCCGAGATCTCCGAGGTGCTGTTCCCGCCCGCGCCGTGGATGTTCGGCGCGGCCGGCCGCGAGCACATGAAGGAGTACGGCACCACCGCCGAGCACTTCGCCAAGATCGGGTTCAAGAACCACAAGCACTCGGTGAACAATCCGTTCTCGCAGTTCCGCGACGAGTACACGATGGATCAGATCCTGGACTCGCGGATGATCTACGACCCGCTGACCAAGCTGCAGTGCTCGCCCACCTCCGATGGTTCGGGTGCGGCGATTCTGGCAGGCGAGGACTTCGTCGCCGAGCACGGTCTCGCCGATCAGGCGGTCGAGATCGTCGGTCAGGCGATGACCACCGACTTCGCCTCGACCTTCGACGGCACCGCCAAGAACATCATCGGCTACGACATGAACGTCGCCGCGGCCGCGCAGGTCTACGACCAGGCCGGTCTCGGTACCGAGGACTTCCAGGTCATCGAACTGCACGACTGCTTCTCGGCCAACGAGCTGCTGTTGTACGAGGCCCTGGGTTTGTGCGGTCGCGGCGAGGCCGGTCGGCTGCTCGATGACAACCAGACCACCTACGGCGGCAAGTGGGTCGTCAACCCCTCGGGCGGTCTGATCTCCAAGGGTCACCCCCTCGGCGCGACCGGCCTGGCGCAGTGCGCGGAACTCACCTGGCAGCTGCGCGGCACCGCCGACCAGCGGCAGGTCGCCGACGTGACCGCCGCGCTCCAGCACAACATCGGCCTCGGCGGCGCCGCGGTGGTCACCGCCTACCAGCGCGCCAACCGCTGAGCTCGTCCATTTCGTTCTGTACCAACACAATTCGCAGGAGAAGAGCAATGGGTCACATCGAGAAGTCGGCCACCCTGTCCGCCCCCGCCGAGAAGCTGATGGGCGTGATCACCGATCCGTCCACCTGGGCTGATTGGTTCACCATCCACGAGCGCTGGATCGTCGAGCCGCCGGCCACCCTCACCGAGGGAGCGAATCTCACCGCGAAGATCTTCATGCTCGGGATGGCCAACAAGATGGAGTGGGTCGTCCAGGAGATCGCCCCGACCAAGCTGGTCATGGCGGGCACCGGTATGGCCGGTGTGAAGGCGACCTTCTCCTTCGACCTGACCCCGTCCGGCGATCAGACCGAGGTCCATGTCTCCGGTGAGTTCGAGGGCTCGCTGATCAAGGGCGCGCTCGGCAAGGCGGTCGAGAAGGACGGCACCAAGCAGCTGCAGGCCTCGCTGGACAAGCTCGCCGCCCTCGCTGCCGGAGCCTGAGCATGGCCGACGCAGCCGAATTCGACATCGACGGCCTGAACCTGTGGTCGGACCCGGAGCGTTTCGAGGTCACGCGCGAGCGGTTGGCCGAGTACGCCGCAGCCACCAACGACCCGATCGCCGCGCACCGCGCCGGTGACATCGGCTCGCCGGTGTTCGCGATCGTGCCCGCCTTCGACGCGCTGATGATGCCCGCTGTCGATGTGGTGCCGATGGACATCTTCGGCCGGATCACCCACGGCGAGCAGGACTTCCACTTCCACCGCCCGATCAGGCCCGGCGACCGGTTGGTCTCGAAGGGGCGGGTCATCGGCTGGGAGACCAAGTCGACCGGCTCGCTGGTCTACATCCACCTCACCTGCTCCGACGAGGTGACCGGTGAACTGGTCAACGAGCAGTACCTGTCCGGGTTCTTCCGCGGTATCGACGCCGGGGCCAAGGTCGGCGAGGCCATTCCGGTGATCGAGCCCCACGCCGAGCTCAAACAGGCATCGCCGCTGGCCAAGGCCGCTCACCACGTCGACGACGACCAGACGTTCCGGTACGCGCCCGCCTCGGGCGACCCGGTGCCGCTGCATCTGGACGAGGAAGTCGCCAAGGACGCCGGACTGCCCGGCATCATCGCCCACGGTCTGTGCACGATGGCGATGGCCGGGTGGGGCGTCCTCGCCGAGGTCGCCGATTCCGATGTTTCGCGGGTGAGGCGCTTCGCTGTGCGCTTCTCCAAGTTCGTCTTCCCCGGCGACGATCTCGAGACGCGGATCTGGAAGGCAGGCACCGGCAACGGTGTCACCACCTACGCCTTCGAGACCATCCGTGGGACCGATGTGGTCCTGAGCAACGGGATCGCCGACATCGCGGACTGACCCAGGACTCGCCCGCGCGCGAACTTCGCGCGCGGGCGAGTCTTCGCGGCGGCCTCGACCGTCGCTTGTCGGACCCATATCCGTGGCGTCCGACCGAGACTGTGAACGAAGGAGTAAGCATGGGTGCCTTGGAAGGACGGGTCGCCGTCATCACCGGTGCCGGTCGCGGCATCGGACGTGAGCACGCGCTGCTGTTCGCCCGCGAGGGCGCCGCGGTCGTGGTGAACGATCTCGGTGGCAGCAACAGCGGGGACGGTATCGATGTGGGCCCGGCGCAGGAAGTGGCGAACGAGATCGTCGCCGCCGGTGGTCGCGCGGTTGCCAACACCGACAACGTCGCCACCTGGGCGGGTGCGCAGGCGCTGATCGCCCAGGCCGTCGCCGAGTTCGGCAAGCTCGACATCGTCGTCAACAACGCGGGCATCCTGCGCGACGGGTTCATCCCCGCCATGGCGGAGTCGGACTGGGACGCCGTGGTCGCGGTGCATCTCAAAGGCCACTTCTCGGTCATCCACCACGCCTCGGCTTATTGGAAAGCCGAGTCGAAGGCGGGCCGTCAGCCCAATGCGGCGATCATCAACACCGCGTCGGCGTCGGGTGTGACCATGCCCAACGCGGGCCAGTCCAACTACGGCGCGGCCAAGGCCGCGATCGCGGCGCTGACCCTGGTCGCGGCCGACGAGCTCGAGCGCTACGGCGTGCGGGCCAACGCGATCGCCCCGATCGCGCGGACCCGTCTGACGCTGGCCACCCCCGGTATGGGTGCGCTGATGGCCGCCGAGGCCGCCGACGCCGAGGCCGAGGGCAGCTTCGACGCGTTCAGCCCGGCCAACATCTCCCCCCTCGTGGCATACCTGGCAGGGGAGAAGTGCCCGGTCAACGGCAAGGTGTTCGCGGTGCAGGGCGGCGCGATCAGCGAACTCGCCGGCTGGCACGACGTCAAGACCATCGAGACCGACGAGGCGTGGTCGATCGACGACATCGCCGCGCGTCTGCCCTGACCTACGAATTATGGAGTGAGACACGATGTTCGAATGGTCTGAGACCGATGAGATGATCCGCGACTCCGTGCGCGCGTTCATCGACAAGGAAGTTCGTCCCCACCTCGACGAACTCGAACACGGCGACCTGCCGCCCTACGACATCATGCGAAAGCTGTTCGCCGACTTCGGTATCGATGTCATGGCCGCCGAGGCCGTGGACAAGATGCTGGCCAAAGAACAGGCCAAGGCCGACCGGATCGCCGCGGGCGAGCCCGCACCCGAGAAGAAGCCCTCCGACAACAAGCGCAGTGGCGCCAACCCGCTCGCCGCGCAGGGCAGTATGGCCGCGGTGGTGGTCAGCGAGCTGACCGGCGTCACCCTCGGCAGCGTCGCCGCCGTCGGCGTCAGCCTTGGTCTCGGCGCGGCGACCATTGTCTCGCGCGGCACCCTCGCGCAGAAGCGGCGCTGGCTCAAGGACATCGTGACCCTGGACAAGGTCGCGGCGTGGGCGATCACCGAATCCGATTCCGGTTCCGACGCGTTCGGTGGGATGAAGACCTACGTGCGCCGCGATGGCGAGGATTACCTGCTCAACGGTCAGAAGACCTTCATCACCAACGGTCCCTTCGCCGATACCGTTGTCGTCTACGCCAAACTCGACGAGGGCGACGGCGGCGACAAGCGTGAGCGCAAGGTGCTGACATTCGTGCTCGACAAGGGCATGGAGGGCTTCACCCAGGGCAAGCCGTTCAAGAAGATGGGCATGCACTCCTCGCCCACCGGTGAATTGTTCTTCGACAACGTGCGCCTGAGCAAGGATCGCCTGCTCGGCGAGACCGAGGAACACAAGGGTGGCGACGGTCGCGAGAGCGCGCGGTCGAGTTTCGTCGTCGAACGCGTCGGGTGCGCGATCTTGTCGATGGGCATCATCAACGAATGCCACCGCCTGTGCGTCGACTACGCCAAGTCGCGCAAGCTGTGGGGCCAGGAGATCGGTCGCTTCCAACTGGTCCAGCTGAAGCTGGCCGAGATGGAGGTCGCCCGGCTCAATGTCGAGAACATGGTCTTCAACGCGCTCGAGAGCTTCGCCGCCGGCAAGTTCCCGACCCTCGCGCAAGCGTCGGCGATGAAGCTGTACTCCACCAAGGCGGCCACCGATGTCGCCATGGAGGCGGTGCAGTTGTTCGGCGGTAACGGCTACATGGCCGAGTACCGGGTCGAGCAGCTGGCTCGGGATGCGAAGTCGCTGATGATCTACGCGGGCAGCAATGAGATCCAGGTGACCCACGTCGCCAAGGGTCTACTCGCGGACTGAGTGATGCCGTGTGCTCGCTGGTCGCCCACACCGGGCGGTCAGTGAGCACTCGTGTCGTGGGCGTTCGCGAGCAGGTGATCCCGGACCGGGAGCAGGAACTGCCGCGCGAAGTCTTCGGCGATGCCCGGCACGGCCATGTCGATCAGCTTTGTCGGGATCAGCACGTAGGTGTGGAACATCCGGGCGACATGCTCGGCGAACAACGAGCGTGACTCGGCGGGCAGGTCTTCGGTGCCCATGGCCGATTCGACCAATATCCGTCCCATCAGCAGCGCCTGGCTGTCGCCGATGATCGCCGGCTGCAAGATCTCCGGATTCACCGCGAGGACGGTGCGCAACGCCGCATTGCCCGACAGCAGCCGGAAGGCGTGGGCGAACCCGTAAATCAGCCGATCCTCGCCGCTGTCGTACCGGTCGAGAACGGTCTGCACGTCTGCGAAGAACCGTGCCAGCTGGTCGTCGATCATGGCCGAGATCAGATTGTCGCGACCGGAGAAGTGCAGGTAGAGCGTCGCTCTGCCGACGCGGGCACGGCGCGCGATCTCGTCCATCGATACTTTGCGCAGTCCGGTTGTCTCCGCCATCTCGACCGCGGCAGCGAGAATCCGCCGGCGCGTATCGGAGCCTGCGTCGCTGCTCGACGTCTTCGATAGCGGTTTCATCGCGTCGAGTCTATCGCCGGGCGCGACGACAAGCCGCCATCCGACCACCATCCTCCATCCGCTACCACGCTGACGAGGGCGTCGAGGAGCGAGCCCGACGACAGGGCTGCGTGCTCATCCCTGCCGGAGCGGGCGGGACGGCAGTGCGCGGTCGTTGCCGCCGAGGTCCCGGAGATCAAAGCTTGCGGGATCATTGCGAGACTGCGCAAGTCGCATGGATACGGCCGATTGTCACGTCCGACTCGGGCGGACATTGTCCCAGTTTGGCGGAGGTTTGATCACGCCATGCCGGTGAACCGGAGGTTGGTTTGCTGGAGGTGTGCTGACTGTATCCTTTGCGCGTCCTGGTCGACAGAGACGAGCGGGTTCCCGTTCGCTCATGAGGGTCGGAGGTTTGCGCACACATGGTTCGGCAACACTCGGTTCTGCGCCCGGCGGTACTCACGCCCCGCGCTGCAACATCGCATTTCCGTCCTGTGCTCCTCGATGCATCGAGCCGGGAGGGACTGCGTGATCTGGAAGCGCTGGCAGCGTCGAGTTCTGTCAGCGCGGTGCACGACACGATCGAAGATCAACTCGACGAACTGATCCGCTGCGAGGAACCCGCCCTCGCGCACTCGACGAGCTCGCTGGCCGCGTCGCGCCGTCGGATCAGCGGCGAGACTCCGTTGTGGCAGTGGGGAACATGGGTGTTCTATCCGTGGAACGGCCGGTTGGTGCATGTGCTGCCGAGCGAGAGTTTCCAGCGGGTGCGCACCGATCGCAACCGCAACAAGATCGAGCGAGCGCAGCAGCGAGACCTGCGCGAGCGGCGGATCGGGGTAATCGGGCTGTCGGTGGGCAGCAGCGCGGCGGTGACGCTGGCGATGGAAGGGGTCGGCGGATCGTTCCGATTGGCCGACTTCGACACCGTCGGGCTGTCGAATCTGAACCGGTTGCGGGCCGGGGTCAGCGATCTGGGGGTGGCCAAGGCTGTGCTGGCGGCGCGCCAGATGTTCGAGATCGACCCCTATCTCGACATCGAGGTGTTCGTCGACGGGCTGACCGAGGAATCGATCGGGCCGTTCTTCGATGGAGTGGGCGGCGCCGGGCCGCTGGATCTGTTGGTGGAGGAATGCGACACGGTGTGGGCGAAAGTCGCTGCGCGTGAGTACGCGCGGCGCCGAGGGGTCCCGGTGCTGATGGACACCAATGATCGCGGCTTGCTGGATGTGGAGCGCTTCGATCTCGAACTCGATCGCCCGCTGTTCCACGGCCGCACCGGCGGGTCGACCGCGTCCGATGTCGCGAGGATGGACCGGGGCGAGCTGCTGTCGTTGCTGCTGGCGATGGTCGATGAGCCGCGGCTGAGTCCGGCGATGCGCGACGCCGTCGACGAGATCGGCCGGAGCCTGTCCAGCTGGCCACAACTGGCCTCCGGGGTGATGCTCGGCGGCGCCTTGGTGACCGACACCGCCCGCCGGATCCTGCTCGGCGAGCTGATCCCGTCCGGGCGAACCTACATCGACCTCGACGAGCTCATACCCGCGCTCGGACAACAGATCGCTCCGGCCTTCGCGCGCACGATGGAGGAAGTCCGTTGACGATCGACCTGCGCGATGTGGAACTGGTCGGCTCGCGGCTGCGGTTGCGTGATCTGCGTGCCGGTGATGTCGGCGTCTATCAGCGGATCTTCACCGATCCGCACCTGACCCGATATATGGGCACCGACAGCATGGGTGTCCAGGCGGCCGCTGCGTCGTTCGACGCCGCCCTGTGTGCCCGCGGCGAGATCTCGCGCCGCAAGTACACGCTGGCGATCACGGCACCGGGCGAGGACACCATGGTCGGCACCATCAGCCTGCTGGTAGAGGATTTCGGCAGCAACGCGATGCTCGGCGGGCTGGTCGTCGTTCCGGAAGGGGCGTTGCGTGCGGGTGGTATCGAGGCGGGGCGGCTCATGGCGGCCTTCGCCTTCGGGCCGCTCGGGATCCACCGGGTGTGGGCGGGGCATCGGCACGATCATCCGGTGATGGACACGGTGATGGCGGGAGTGGGCTTGACGCCGGAGGCGCGGCTGCGGCAGCTGTACCGAACCCAGGGTCGGTGGCGCGACGTGTGCACCTACGCGGCATTGCGGCCGGAATGGGCTGCGACGGCGACGGCTGCCGAACGCCGAATCCTGGCGTTGCGGCCCACCGCGGCAAGGGAACCCGCCGCTGCGCGAGGGTAAGTCGGTGCGCAACCCTGCCGAATCGGGCTCAGGGCGCGCCACGGCGCGATAGCATCGCCGACTACAGGCCCGTGCAATCACATTCGCCTGAAATGCCATCACCCGAAACGCGCAGCGGCCGGCGACGGGAGGGACTCCACCGCCGGCGAGAACCCGAAGTGGAGATCACCAATGGCAGTGCTGATCGACTCCGACTACTTCACGCCGGCGGACCGTCGGGAGGCGGTCACCGCGATCCTGCAGGAAGCCGATATCGCGGCGAACCTGCGGATGTGGGATTCGCCGGCCGAAGTGGTCAGCAGGCACCAGGCCTGGATGCTGGGTCCGATCGCGCTCACTCGTTCCGAGGTGTCCGGTCACCAGGTCTGGCGGACTCCTCGGCACGAGCGATCCACGCCCAGTGACACTCTGACGGTGACAGTTCAGAACGGGCAGGTTCGCAGGCACGAACAGTTCGGTGCGCAAACGTTGATCGAACCCGGCGCCTGCGAAGTGATCGACCTGGCCACCACGTTCGCCTCCGGTTGGCACGGTCTCGGCGGAACGCTGTGCCTGCAGCTGTCCAGGGAGCGCCTCGGCATTTCCGCGGAAACTGTGGTGGCGGCGCACGGGCGACTGGCGGCATCGCCGCTGTACCCGATGGTCACCGCGCAGATACAGCATCTCGTCGGGATCGCCGACCAGCTCGAAACCGACCCGGCCGCCGCGTCTGTGGGTGAGTCGTGCCTGGAAATGGTGCGGGCACTACTGATCTCGGCGGCCGGGCGCGGGCCCGGTGACGGCGCCGCCATTCCGGAGCAACTGCTGATCGAACAGATCCTCGGGTATGTGCGCACACACCTGTCGGATTCGAGCTTGAAGATCCCGGGCATCGCCGCCGCCAACAATATCTCCGTTCGGCACCTGTACAAGGTTTGTGCCCAGTCGGGAATCAGCCTCGAGCAGTGGATCATCGAACAACGCCTGGTCCGGGCCCGCGACATGCTGATCGACAGAGGCTACGCTCAGCGGTCCATCGCGGTGGTGGCCGGTGCTGTGGGTTTCCGCGACGCCGCCCACTTCGCCCGGCGATTCCGCGAAGCATTCGGCATGACGCCACGCGACTGGCGCCGCAGCGCCGCCGTGGTGGATACACCACCGAAATAGCCGGGATTGCGCGCCCGGCTGCACGCACATTTGTGCGTGCAGAGTCATTGGCCGTGCAGTCACAGCCTCCTTCGCGGTTCGATTCGCCGATATCGTTCGAATGTGGTTGCGCGAGACCGCTTCAGGGGTACGAGTGTTCGCCGACGGGCACCCGCGCTGATGCAGTCCGTGCCGAGGGCACCGAGAGAGAGGGGAGACCATGTCCACGAAGATCGGCAAAGCTATTCGGGCGGCGAGGATGGCCTCCGGATTCACCCAGGCGGAATTGGCCGACTGGATCGGAATTGCGGACGGAAATCAGATCAGCCGTTGGGAACGTGATGTGGTGAGACCCAGCGCCGACAGTGTCGGCGAGTTGTCGAGAGTTCTAGGGGTGCGTCTCGACAGCTCGGCCAGAGGCGCAGTGTCGTGCTGATTTGAATGCCGTTGCGTCGGCTCGATACTGATCGAGCCGACGCAACGGCGAGTGGTCCGCCGAGCCCGCTACGACCCGACTCGGGAGCTCAGGTAGCTCAGCAGGAGCGCGGCGTCGTCGCCGTAGTCGATGTGGGCGGCGGAAGCATAGAAGTTGGCCATGTCCACGCCTTGGCGGCCCAGTTGGACGAGTTCGTCGATGGTGGCGGGGTCGGTCATGCTGAGCAGGGTTCGGGTGGTGGCGTGGAGGTCGGCTCGGATACCGGCGGCGACGGGGCCGAGTACGGAGCCGGTGAGGTCGGCGCCGGTGGCGGCGAAGCCCGCCAGGTCGGCGGCCGCGGCGAGGGGATCGTTGCGATCGAGGGATTCGACTGCACGCCAGAGGATCTCCTGCATTCTGCCGGTGCCCTCGGCGATGCTCAGAAGATCGATGTGCACGAGAGCGTCGGCGATGACGCTGACGCCTGAGGTCCAACCAGAGGGATCGACGGTGGCGGCCGCGCGGATGACCTGGGCGACAAGGGCTCTGTCCACACCGGCGGCGGCCTGGACCAACGGGGCCAGGGCAACGTTCAGCGCACGCGCGGTGAGGTGAGCGCCGCGAATGTCGCCCGCCGCGAGTAATTCCGGGAGCCGGGTGAGGTTGTCGGCAATGGTCGGCAGGTTCGCCGCGGTGGCAGTCCAGCCTGCGCCCATGGTGACGGCTTGCGCGATCAGGACGCTGGGATCGACCGTGGCGGGGATGACGTCCGCGATCGGTGCGGGATCACCGCTGAGGACCCGGCCCAACACGGCGAGGAACGGGGAGGTGGCGGCATCGAGGGAGCAGTACAGGTCGCCGTCGGCACACAGGGTGCGAACCCGATCGGTCAACGCGCCGAAATCCCGGCTGCGCGTTCCGGCTATGCCGTGACCGGGCTGCGGAGTGCCCAGGGAGAGTGTGGTGTTCGGATCGCGATGCGGATCGGCCAGTAGTCCGACACCGACCACTCGATCGGCACCGATCGGTCCGTCGCCGTTGCCGATCTCGGTGGCGAGGTCGCCGATTCCGTCGGCACCCTGGCTGTAGCCGGCGAGGACGACCTGGGTCGAGTCGCACAGGCCACGCAGCGTTTGGCGCAAGCCCGATTCCAGGGTGCTCAGGGACTCCGCGTAGCTCAGACCCAGGTCGAAAGCGCTTGCGGCATAAGGTATGTAGAGCACGCTGATGTCACGGCCGAACTGGCGTTGCAGGCCGTCGCCGACGGGCCGGAGCATCCCGACGGGGATCTCGGGATCGGCGTCGAGCGTGGTCTCCCACGTCCCCGGCGCGAGAATCGCCGTGTACGGGGTGCAGGACTGTGAGCCGGGGGTTTCCGCATGTGCGACGCCGGCGCCCGCAGTTGCGACGACGGCGGCAACCAGCGTCACCGTGGTGGCTCTCGACAACTTGTTCATCGTTGATTTCCTCTGTTGCCGAAGGAGATTCGCGCCGACGCGACAGGTGGTGAAACCCGCCGAGCCGTCGTGGCCAATTCTCCCCACTCGCGGTCGGTTGCGCCGACACTTTCAGACACATTTTCATTTCAGATGAGACCTCGGAGGGCGCCGGGCTGCGCAGTGCCGCAGCCGAGCCCGGCGTACACCCCGAATGTGCCTGGCCTGAGCGCCTGTCAGCACCGCTTGACACCTGACGACCTGACAAAAGCTGGAAAGTCGTTCGAATGCGGCGGCAGGATCTGTGTCCTGAGATAGCCTAACGACCAACCGTGTGCCGAACGCTGTCCGCGACGCGGAGACCGGCAGATCGATTGAGGTACAACAGCTTTGAGTTCCACCGCGATCCCGCTCGTTCGCCCGGCGACGCGGGCCGATATCGACTCGATGGTGCGGGTACTGGCCGCCGCTTTCGCACACGACGATCCCGTCGACGAGTACGTGTTCCCGGACGAGGCCGTGCGGCGGCGTCGAGCCCCGCGCATGGTGCGCGCCATGATCAGGCACCGCTTTCTGCCTGCAGGCGGCGCCGAAGTGGCGGTACTGGGCGACCGCGTCGTTGGCGTGCTGCTGTGGTATCCGCAGGGGTACCGGCCGGGCGGCCTGCGCGACATGCTCGCGGGGCCGGAGTTTCTCGCGGCGATGGGCCCGGCGGTGCGGCGGGGTTCGGAGGTGGACGCGGCGATGGACCGTGCCGCTCCGGTCGAGCCGCACCTGTTCCACGTCTACCTCGGTGCCGATCCGGCCCTGCAGCGCAGCGGCATCGGCCGCGCGATGTACGCGTCGTTCACGAACCGAGCCGACCGGGAGGGCGCGGCGATCTGCGGCATCTGCAAGGACGCCAACGTCGGCTACTACCGGGCACTGGGCAACGAGCGCGTCGGCGCCGTGCGGCTCGGCGCGTCCGGCCCGGAACTCAACATCATGGTTCGCCGCCCGCAGCCGATCTGACCGGCGCTCGGCTTTCGCGAACGAACCAACGTGAGGAACGCACATGACTGACATTGCCATCGTCGGCATCGGCTGCCGCTATGCCGGCGGTATCGATTCGCCGGAGTCGTTCTGGGACTTCGTGATCCACAAGCGCGACGGGGTGCGCGAGATCCCGGCGGAGCGCTGGGACTGGCGGCGGTACTACGACAGTGACAAGCGCGCTCCCGGGCGCATGTACACCAAGCGCGCCGCCTTCATGACGGGCGATCCGTGGGCGTTCGACCCGGAATTCTTCGGCATCTCACCCCGGGAGGCCACCGCCATGGATCCGCAACAGCGGCTGATCCTCGAGGTGGCCTGGGAGGCCCTCGACGATTCGGGCGTGGCCGGGCGCAGCGCGGGCTCCTCGCTCGGGGTGTACATGGGCGCGTTCACCCTCGATCAGCTGGCGGTGTCGGTCGGTGCGGCCCTGTCGCACGTCGATCTGCACACCGCCGTGGGTGTGTCGTACACGATGTTGTCGAACCGGCTGGCCTACGCGCTCGACCTGAAGGGCCCCGCCGTCACGGTCGACACCGCGTGTTCGTCGTCGCTGGTAGCGCTGCATCTGGCCTGCCAGGCCATCGCCAACGGCGACTGCGAGGTGGCGATCGCCGGTGGCGTGAATGTGATGGTGCAGCCGGAAACGTTCGTGACGATGTGCAAGGGCGGATTCCTGGCCGCCGACGGGCGCAGCAAGCCGTTCGACGCGGCCGCCGACGGCTACGGCCGGGGCGAGGGCGCCGGGGTGGTGGTGCTCAAGAAGCTGGTCGACGCCGAACGCGACGGCGACCGGATCTATGCCGTGGTCAAGGCGACGGGCGCCAATCAGGACGGGCGGACCACCGCCATTACCGTCCCCGCTGCCGCAGCGCAGGAAAGCCTGGCCCGCACCGTGATTCGGCGATCCGGGATCGACGCGCGCGAGGTCACCTATGTCGAGGCGCACGGCACCGGCACCCCGGTGGGCGATCCGCTCGAAATGCGGGCCATCGGCCGGGCCTACGGTGCCGCTTCGGGTCGCTCGGGTTCGCTCGGCGTGGGGTCGCTGAAAGCGACGCTGGGGCATACCGAAGCCGCGTCCGGTGTCGCGGGCATCATCAAGTCGGCGCTGGCGATCCGGCATCGCACCATCCCGCCGCAGGGCTGGCTGGAGACGCCCAATCCCGACATCCCGTTCGAGGAGTGGGGGATTCGGCTGCTGACCGAGGCCGAGCCGGTCGGCCCGGAGGTCGAGCGGATGGCGGTGGCTGTCAACGGGTTCGGCTACGGCGGCACCAACGCCCATGCGATTCTGCAGGAGTACCGGCCGCGCGCCGAGCCGAACCACTCGCCGGTTCATTTCGGGGTCCTGCCGCTGTCGGCGCGCTCGGAGGCGGCCGTGCGGCAGCTGGCCCGCGGGGTGGCCGAGCGCATCGCCGACGGCGCTGATCCGCAGTTGCTGGCCGAGGCCGCCTGGCGGCGCCGCCATCATCACCCGGTTCGCGCGGGAGTCGCATTCGGCGACGACACCCAACTGGTGCAGGGCCTGATCGAGCTGGCGACCGGGTCGGGCCGGGTGGGCCGGACCGTCGTCAAGCGTGCGGCCGAACCGGTGTACATCTGCACCGGTATGGGACCGCAGTGGTGGGGGATGGCACGCGAATTGCTCATGGCTGACGGCGTTTTCGCTGCCGAGGCCGAGCGCGTCGACACCGAGTTCGCCGCTGTGGCCGGTTGGTCGATCATCGAGGAACTGCTGCGGCCGGAAGCGGAATCGTCGGTGACCTCGACCGCTGTCGCGCAGCCTGCCAACTTCCTGGTGCAGGTCGCGCTCTTCGCGACGCTGCGGGAGCGAGGTATCGAGCCCGCGGTCGTGGTCGGGCACAGCGTCGGCGAAGTGGCCGCCGCGTATCTGACCGGCATGCTGTCCCTGCGTGACGCCGTGCTGGTCAGTTACCACCGCGCGCGGCTGCAGGCCACCACGGCAGGCACCGGGGGCATGCTGGCGGTCGGGCTCGGACCGGACGAGGCCGGAGAACTCGTCGCGGCGGAGGACGCCGTCGAC
Organism: Nocardia sp.; assembly: GCA_014360565.1. Classification (GTDB taxonomy): domain Bacteria; phylum Actinomycetota; class Actinomycetes; order Mycobacteriales; family Mycobacteriaceae; genus Nocardia. The sequence goes on along the minus strand of JACIXH010000004.1, from coordinate 67,291 downwards.
ATCGCGGCGATCAACAGCCCCTCGGCGGTCACGCTCGCCGGGGCCGTCGACCGGCTCGCCGAGATCGCCGAGATACTGACCGCGCAAGGCGTTTTCACCCGGCATCTACAGGTCGAGGTGCCTTATCACAGTCCCTTGATGGACCCGATCCTCGACGAACTGCGCGCCGAGCTGGCCGGGATCACCGTCGCCGAACCCCGTCTCCCGCTGTATTCCACGGTCACCGGCACGCTGGTGACCGGCGCCGACTGGGACGCCGACTACTGGTGCGCCAATGTCCGCAGGCCGGTGCGATTCGCGGCGGCGGTCACCGCCGTGGTCAAGGCAGGCCACCGGGTGTTCCTCGAAGTCGGCCCACATCCGGTGCTCGGGGCCAATATTCGGGAAATCCTGATCGGTGCGGGCGAGACGGGCACGACCATCGCCACCCTGCACCGCAAACGCCACGATGCGCACAGCCTGCGCCAGGTGCTGGTCGACCTCTACGCCGCGGGCGCCCTCGACATCGACGTCCTGTTCGCCGGAAGTCCCGGTCCCACACCACATATCGAGCTGCCACGCTATCCCTGGCAGCGCACGGTGCTGCGCTCGGAACTGCCCGAGATGCGGGTGCAACGCCACGGCACCCCCGATGGGCGCCCGATGCTGGGCGATCGGCATCCCGACGACACGACCACCTGGCGGCTGAACCTGTCGATCGCGGCGCAACCGTGGCTGGCCGACCACGTTGTCGGCGGGACGACGCTGATGCCGGGCGCGGGGTATCTGGATGCCGCGCTCAGCGCCGCAGCGGTACGGGCCGAGTCCGAACAGGTGGGACTCGAGCAGGTGCGGTTCGTCGCGCCGATGATCGTGGACGGCGGTGACGCGCCGATTGTCGAACTCCACCTGGAGGATTCGACGCGTCGGTTCACCATCCGCTCCCGCGGGGCTGCCGGATCGGTCTGGACCGTGCATGCGACCGGGCGCCTCGTCGAAGGCTCCTATGCGCCGATCGTCGCCGATGTCCCCGACCTCACCGCGATGGCCGCGATCGAACCCGCCGACTTCTACGGCGGATTGGCGGCCGCCGGGCTCGACTACGGCCCGACGTTTCAGCGGGTCACCGCGATCCGATTCGCCGCGAACACCGTTGTAGCCCAGGTGGACGGCGAGATCGCGCGCGATACTGCGTATCTGGCTCATCCCGCCGTGGTCGACGCGGCACTGCAGACGGTCGCGGCACTGCTCACCGGACACAGTGGCGCCGGTGAGGGGGCGATGGTGCCGGTCGGTGTTCGGTCGGTGCGCCGACTGGCCGCGCTGCCCGCCGAAGTCACGGTGCTGACCAGGCTCTCCCGAGACGACAACCCGACCGCCGACATCGACCTGCTCGGTGCGGGCAATGCCGTATGCCTGCAGTTGCGCGGCGTGCGGTTCGCGTCACTGACTCCCGGCGCGGGCCCGCTACAGCGGATGACGGACTTCTTCTACGAAGAACGCTGGGAGCTGCGCGATCCGGTCGACACGACCGCACTGCCGGGTAGCGAGGGGTTGTTCACGCTGGTCCTCGGCTACGGCGAGGGCGCAGACCAGCGCGTCGAACGGGTACACAAGGCCGTGTGCGCGAGTGCGGCCGGTTCGGCCGCACTCGCGCTCGACCCCGCCGACACGGAGCTGGAAGCGGTGCTGACCGGTCGGCTGTGCGACATCGTCGCTGTCGAGGAGGTGCGGCGCCTGCACGTCTGCGTGGTTGCCGGCGACGCGGCCGACGGCGACATCGCCACGCTCTGGACGCTGCGCCGCATCGCGGTGACCCTGGAGGGGTTCCTCGACGCTCGCGCGAACGAGCTCGGAACCGAGGTTCCGATGACCGGCGACGGGTCGCTGTACGCGACCGTCGTCACGGCGCACGCCTACGCGCATCCGGCCGACCCGGCACCGCCGCTTCCCACCCAGGCCGCAGTGGCGGGCGCGCGCCGCGTGCTGCTCAACGAACAGTCCCGGCTGCGGTGGCGACTGGTCGATATCGACGCCCGGGTGACGGCGACCGAATTGGCGGCTGAGCTCACCGTGCCCGGCGCATTCACCTACGACCGCAGCGACGAGGTGATCCTGCGCGACGGACTGCGCTGGGTCACCGTGGTCGACCGCACTCTGCCGCAGCATCTCGAAAACCTCGACACCGCACAACCACTCACCGATCCGGAGGCCAATTTCGTCTTGGAACTGCCCCGCTCGCGCACGTTCGCGCGGCTGGGCTGGCGGCGTTGTGAACGCCGCGCTCCCGAGGCGGGTGAAGTCGAGCTGCGCATGCGTGCGGTCGGCTTGAACTACAAGGACGCGTTGAAGGTGATCGGCGTCCTGGGCGAGCAGGAGCTGGCGCCGACGTATTTCGGCACGGTGCCCGGCATGGAAGGGGCCGCGACCGTGGTCCGTGTCGGCCCCGGTGTCACCGATGTGGCGGTCGGCGACGAAGTGACGGTGACCTCCAAGGGCATGATCGCCAGATTCCACACCACCGACGCCGACCTGCTCGCCCGCGTCCGCCCGGGTACCGATCCCGGCCGCTGCACGAGCGGCACGGCCTTCGCCACCGCCGAGCACTCCCTGCTCGAGCTCGCTCGAGTGCGCCCGGGCGAGACGGTGCTCGTGCACGGCGCCGCCGGTGGTGTGGGCACCGCCGCCGTGCAGATCGCGAAACAACACGGTGCGATCGTGATCGGCACCGCGAGTACCGAGCAACGCCGCGCACGTGTGCTGACCGAGGGCGCCGACCATGTGCTCGGTTCGCGTTCGCTCACCCTCGTCGACGAGGTGCTCGCGCTCACCGACGGCCGCGGAGTGGACGTGATCCTCAGTACCGCGCCGGGCGAGCTGCAACGCCAGAACTTCACGATGATCGCCGAATTCGGCCGCATCGTCGAGATCGGCAAGGCCGACATCTATGCCGGTGGGGTGCTGGAACTGGGCGCGTTCGACAAGAACATCGCCTACTTCTCCTTCGATCTGGACCGGATGGCTCGCGTGCGGCGCGCGAGTGTGCTCGACCTGGTGCGCCGGATCAACAACCGGCTCGACGACGGGACCTACCGGGCGCTGCCGTTCACCAGTTATGGCACCGGCGCGGTGGGCGAGGCCTTCGAGGCGGTCGCGCGTTCGACCGGCACCGGCCGGATCGCGCTCGACCTGACCGAAACCGAACCCCTGGTCCGGCCCGCTCTGCCGCGGGTGCGCATCGACGCGGCGGCGAACTATCTGATCACCGGTGGTTTCGGCGCCTTCGGCCTGGCCACCGGGCGCTGGCTGGTCGGTCACGGCGCCCGTCGTGTGACACTGCTCGGGCGTAGTGGCCCCACGACCGAGGCGGCGCTCAGCCAGCTCTCGGCGTGGCAACAGCAGGGCGTCACGGTGGTCACCGAGCAGGTGGACGTCACCGACGCGGCGGCAGTGGGTGCGGTGATCGAACGAGCACACGCCCCCGAGCACCCGCTGCGCGGTGTGTTCCACACGGCGGGGGTGATCGATGACAAGCGGGCGACGGTGATGGACATCGACAGCTTGTCGGTGGTGTACCGGCCGAAAGTGGACGGCGTGCGCGCCCTGACCGCCGGTCTCGACGCGGCAGGCGTGCGGCTCGACCAGTTCGTGCTGTACTCCTCCGGTTCGACGATGTTCGGCGCGATCGGCCAATTCGCCTACACCGCAGCCAATTCCGCTCTACAGGCGATGGCCGATTCGGTGGTCAGAGCAGGCGGGGTCGCGCTCGCGGTCGGGTGGGGACACATGTCCGGCGGCGGGATGGCCGCCGCCGACGAGAACATCACCCGGTACCTGCGCACCACCGGCTTCGACCCCCTCGACATGGACGAGGGCACGCACTATCTCGAGCAGGCCTTGCGCCTGGGCGCGACGCAGGCCTCGATCATCCCGATCGACTGGGCGAAAGTCGACGCCACCGCGCCGTTCTTCGCCCAGACCGGCCGCCTGGCGGCCATGATCGCCGCTGCCGCGCAAGATGATTCAGCCGCGACACGATTGCGCGCCCAACTCGCCGAACTGGACGAGGACAAACGCGGCGAGGTGGTGGCCTACATGCTGGCCGAACAGCTCGCACAGGTGATGGGCATCGCGGCGGACTCGATAGATCTGAGTGTGCCGGTCCCGGAACTGGGATTGGATTCGCTGATGGCGGTGGAATTCGGTGCGCTGGTGTCGAAGTCGCTCGGGGTGGACCTGCTGACGCTGCAGATGGGTCGCTCGTTCAGTCTCGAACAGGCCGGTGCGAAGGTGGCCGAAGCGATCGTGGGGGTGCGGGCATGAGCGAATCGGCCCGGGAACTGGCCAGGAAACTGCTCACCGACGCGGCCGGAGCAGGGGTGGGTTCGGACCGTCGGGCGTCGTCCGCCCCGGCGCCGGCCACCCGACGGGCGCGGCGGGGGCCCGGCCGTCAGTTCGCCGATCACCCCGAGGTGGCGGCGATGGCGAGCAAGCGCGCGTCGATCGCGGCGGTGCACGAACAATACGGCATGCCGAATCCGGTCTTTCTGCTGCGCGAGGGGGCCAATGACACCGTGATCCGTTGGCAAGGGCGCGAATTGGTGAACTTCGGCGCCTACAACTATCTGGGTCTGAGCAATCATCCGAAAGTGGTGCAGGCTGCCAAGGACGCGCTCGACACCTACGGCGCCTCGGCCTCGGCCTCACGCATCGTCGCCGGGGAGATCCCGCTCTACGGCGAACTCGAGCAGCGCCTGGCCGGGATGTACGACGTGGCCGACGCGCTGGTCACCACCAGCGGGTATCTCACCAACGCCGGGGTGATCGGGTTCCTGCTGCGCGACGGCGATGTCGCGATCTGCGATTCGCTGATCCACCGCAGCGTGGTCTCGGGTGTGCAGTGGTCGGGTGCGCGCCAACTCACCTTCCGTCACAACGACCCCGATTCACTGCGGTCGGTGCTGCGGATGGCGCGCGCCAATTTCGATCGCGCGCTGGTGGTGATCGAAGGCCACTACAGCATGGACGGGACCGTCGGGAAGGTCGCCGAAATTGCCGCGGTGGCAAGAGAATTCGACTGTGCGGTAATGGTCGACGAGGCGCATTCGCTCGGTGTCTTCGGCGCAACCGGCCGGGGCATCCGTGAGCATTCGGCCCTGCCCGGCGACGCGGTCGACATCTGGATGGGCACCCTGTCCAAGGCGCTGGGCAGTTGCGGCGGATTCATCGCCGGTGACGCCGACCTGATCGGCGCGATGAAGGTCTGCGCCCCCGGCGTGGCGATGCTGAGCGGGGGACCGGCGCCGTCCACGATCGGCGCCGCCCTGGCCGCGCTGGACATCCTGGACAGGGAGCCGCAACGCCTGACCCGCCTGTGGTCCAATGCTGCGCTCTTGCGAGCCTTGCTCGTCGACCGCGAACTCGATCTCGGTGTTTCCGAGGGCACGCCGATCTGCCCGGTGCTGGTGCCGCAGGAATTTCGCGCAGGCTATGTGGCGGCGCGGTTGCTCCAGCAGGGCATCTACGCGGGCTCGATCACCGCACCGGCCGTTGCGGTCGGCAGCGAACGCCTGCGCTTGTTCCTGACCTCCGAACACACGCCCGACCAGCTCCGTCACACCGCCGACGAGCTCGCCGCGGCGGTCAGGGCAGCCGAGGCGCTCCCGGCCGTCGACGGCATGGGCTGAGACTGATCACCGCCGTCGGCGGGCGAACCGATTCCGCTGCGCCCGCGCAGCGCTACTCCTCGGGGCGCGCCGACTGCGGGAGCTCGGTATAGAACTCGCGCAGCGCGGCCGTGACACCGACGAGCACGCGGTGGGCGGCCGCCAAGTCGTCGTCGGGTAGGTCGGCGAGGGCGGTGCGGGTGCGCGCGCTGAGCGGCCCGAAGAATCCGGCCGCGACCGTCATGCCCTGATCGGTATAGCTCAGGTGCACCCGCCGCCGGTCCACCGGATCGGGTACCCGTTCGAGATGCCCGGATTCGATCATGCGCTCGACGAGGTAGGTGACGGCGGGCGCGGAGACGCCCATCAGCTTGCTCAGCTGGCCCGCACTCAGCGGCGCGCCCTCGGCGTCGGCCGTCGCGACGTGCATCAGGGCCCGGAAATCATTCGGGCGCAGGTCGTTCGAGCGCGCGAACACGTGGCCGATCTGTTCGGAGATCGCGGTCAGGGCACGCAGATCCCGAGCTATCCCGGTCTCCAGACCTGCCCGATCGGCGGCCGGGTCGGTGTCCGCGGTGTCGTCGCCCACGCGCGGCCTCCTCTCTGTGTTCGATAGGGAGCTTAGCCGCCGTCACCATCGGCATTGCATATTACTTAAGTTTTTGAAATAGTTTCGGCGTGATGCGAGTGAGCGACAGAAACGGTTGGGACAGGTTCGCCGGGCTGGTCACCGGTCGTCGGTCGTGGGCGGTACTGCTCGTGGTGATCGCGGCCGCCATGGCTGTGATGGGGCTGGCGGGCAGCAACGACAGCGCGGGCCAGGCCCCGATGTCACTGCCGCGATCGGCGGAATCGGCTGCGGCAGCCGAGGCTGCCGCGCGGTTTCCCGATGCCGGAACGGCCGCCGCGATCATGGTCGCCACGCGCGTCGACGGCGCCACCCTGACACCCGCCGATCTCGCGGCACTGGACGCGGCGCTCACTCGCGCCGGCGTTGCCTCGGCCGAGGGCGCCCGGGTGATCCCCGCTCCCGACACGCGAGCCGCGCTCGCCCAGATTCCGGTGTCCGCGCAGCTCAACGGCTTTGCGCTCACCGACCGTGTCAGCGAGCTGCGCACCGATGTCACCACCGGGCTACCCGATTCGCTGCGCGTGCAGATCACCGGCGGACCCGCTTTCGGCGCCGACATCGCCAACTCCTTCTCCGGTGCCAACACGCTGCTGCTGATCGTGACCGCGCTCGTGGTGATGGCCTTGCTCATTCTCACCTATCGCTCGCCGGTGCTGTGGCTGGTGCCGTTGACGGTGGTCGGCCTGGCCGATCGCGTCGCCACCAGTGTCGGCATGCTGCTGGCCGAGCTCACCGGGCTCACGTTCGACGGTTCGACCTCCGGCATCACCAGCGTTCTGGTGTTCGGAGCCGGCACGAATTACGCGCTGCTGTTGGTGTCGCGGTATCGCGACGAACTCCATCGCCACACCGATCATCGAGCGGCGTTGCGAGCAGCGGTGCGTCATGCCGCGCCCGCCATCGTCGCCAGCAATGTCACCGTTGTCCTCGCCCTGCTGACGCTGTTGCTCGCGCTGCTGCCCAACACCCGCAGCCTCGGCGCGTTCGCGGCCGCCGGGCTCGTGGTGGCACTGATCTTCGTGCTCGCCGCACTGCCGCCCGCGCTGGCACTGTGCGGACGGCGGATCTTCTGGCCGTTCGTGCCGCAAGCGGACGGTCGCGACGCGGCCGAGCACGGCGTCTGGGCCAACGTCGCCAAGCGGGTGGTGCGACGCCCGGCCGTCGTGGCCGGGGCGGCATCGGCGGTGCTGATCGTCTTCGCGACCGGGCTCGCGACTACCGATATCGGGCTTTCGCGCACCGAGCAGTTCCGGGTCGAGGCCGAGTCGGTCGACGGGCTGCAGACGCTGGCCGAACACTTCCCGTCCGGCGCCTCGGATCCGGCTGTGGTGATCGCGCGGAGTACGGCTACCGACCGGATGCAGTCGGCACTCGATGGCGTGCAGGGTGTTTCGCGCGCCACGGCCACCGGCACCTCCGGGGACGGTTCGACACGCTGGTCGGTCGTCCTCGACGCGGCACCGGGTTCGGACGAGGCCTTCACCACCATCACGGCGATCAGGACGGCGGTCGGTGCGGTGCCCGGCGCCGAGGCGCTGGTCGGCGGGGCAGACGCCGAAGCGCTCGACATCCGTGACGCTGCTCGCCGAGACCAAGCACTGGTCATACCGCTGATTCTCGCCGTCGTGCTGCTGGTGCTGCTGGTGCTGTTGCGCGCGGTGCCCGCCGCCGTGCTGCTCGTCGGCGTCACGGTGCTCAGTGCGCTCGCCGCGCTCGGCGCGGGCAGCTGGATCAGTGGCACGGTCTTCGGGTTCCCCGCACTGGACACCAACGTGCCGCTGTTCGGTTTCCTGTTCCTGGTGGCGCTGGGGGTGGACTACACGATCTTCTTGGTGACCAGGGCGCGCGAGGAAGCCGGCGCGCACGGCACCACCCAGGGGATGGTGCGTGCCGTCGCCTCGACCGGGGCCGTGATCACCAGCGCCGGGGTCGTCCTCGCTGCGGTGTTCTGTGTGCTCGGTGTGCTGCCGTTGATCACCCTGACCCAGCTGGGCATCGTGGTCGGCATCGGCATCCTGCTGGATACGTTCGTGGTGCGCACGCTCGTTGTCCCGGCGCTGTTCGCGCTGCTGGGCGACAAGGTGTGGTGGCCGGGGGCTCCCGTGAAGACCGACGCGGCGACGCCGGCTCGGACCGGCGCCGCGGCCGTGGACTGATCGTCGCCGGGTGTACGAAGATGGCCGGATGCTGATCCGAATCGTGGGGACGCGGCTACCCGGGTCGTCGTGTCATCCGGCGGGGGTCGAAACCGCGTACTCGAACGTGCACGTGGGCGTGCAGCGGAAGAACCGTCCGCGCGAACTGCTGGATGTGCAGCGCGGCGACGCGGACACTGTCTGCTGGACTGTGGAGTGCACCGTCGACGGCACCGACATCCGCGGGCCCTACATCCAGGGCAGACCAGGGGAGCGGTTCCTCTACCTCAGCTGGGTCACCGTCGACGACGCCGGAGCGTTCGGCATGTTTCGCCGCGCCAAGCTGCTGCTCGCCGACGTCCCCGCCGGCATCCTGGCCGCCGCGACAGAATCGGGAGTGCTCGAGGCGCGGCTCGTTCTCACCGATGCGACCGGAAACCCGTTGTGCGCCAGAGTGAAACCACCCCTCGTCGACTGGGACGCCACCACCTGACGCGGTGTCGAGCGGCGTGGAACAGGCCACTGCCGATGGTCGCGTGGACGGTAACGCGCACCTGGCCGGGTGCGGGCGGATCGTGGTTCATCGCTGAAGCTCGGAAACCGGCGACGGTGTTGGTCCGCGGTGGCAGGATGCGGGGCGTGGGTGATTTCTTCGAACGGATTGTCGATCTCGACGTAGACGCGGCGGACGCCGGCGCGGTGGCGGAGCGGATGGTCGACTGGATGGTGTCGCGGGGGTGGCTGCTTCGCGAGACATCGGGTGACGCGATGTACAGCCTGCAGGTCGACGAAGGGTACGTGGCGGGTCCCGAGTGGGCTCGGATCGCCGAGAACTGGGGCGAGGACTGGATCCCAGCGCCGGTCGCTGTCATCGTCGGGCGCTATGCCCATTATTCCGGTCAGGGCGCTATCGGACCGGCCGAGGCCATCTGCCCACGCTGCCGGGCGACCACGGTGATCATCGACTACCCGCAGGCCTTCGAAGCGGATCCCGCAGTCTGGCAACCGTTTTCGGAGGCAATCGACGCGTGGGAGCGCACCGGTGCGGGCGAGGCGCACTGTCCTTCGTGCAAGGCGGGCAGCCCGATCACCGACTGGCGATGGGACGACGGCTTCGGCCTCGGCGCCCTCGCCTTCGACTTCTGGGGCTGGCCGCCGCTGACCGACGAGTTCATCGCCGAGTTCACCGCGCAGCTGGGTCATCGGGTCGAACACCACGCGGGCAAGTTCTGAACCACCGCGCTCGTTCGGCGGTCACCGCGCCGCGATCCACACCTATGGCGTCGCCGCTTCGCAGTGTTCACGATCTCACCGGTGGGGAGCCGCCCTCGGTGAAAATTCCGCCCTCACTAGCATCGATGCAGCGGAAATATCGATGAACCAGAGGACGTGTGTTGACTACCGAACAACTTGATCGCTGGAACGCTTAGGAAGCTGCTGCGGAGGCGATGATTCCGATCATCGGGACGTTGTATCGCAGCAAGGGTGTGACGATTCTGCTGCACAGCCGGTCGCTGGTGAACAAGTCGGTGATCAGCATCCTGCGGACGCATCGGTTCGCGCGCCAGATCGGCGGCGAAGAGCTGTCGGTGGACGAGACGTTGCCGTTTCTGCAGGTGATCAGCGGGTTGGATCTCGGCCCGTGCAAGATCGACCTGGGTCAGCTCGTGATGGCATACCACGCGGACGGGCGCGGCCTGTCGGTCGAGGAGTTCACCACCTCGGTGCTTGCCCAGGTGAGCGACGGCAACAAGGCGATCTCGCAAGGACCGCGGGATGTGGTGCTCTACGGGTTCGGGCGGATCGGGCGGCTGGTCACCCGGCTGCTGATCGAGAAGGCGGGCTCGGGCAACGGGCTGAGCCTGCGCGCGGTGGTGGTGCGCAAGGGCGGCGACGACGATCTGGCCAAGCGGGCGTCGCTGCTGCGCCGCGATTCGGTGCACGGGCACTTCAACGGCACGATCAAGGTCGATACCGACAACGACACGATCACCGCGAACGGCAACGTCATCAAGTTCATCTACAGCGATGACCCCGCGGCGATCGACTACACCGAGTACGGCATCGACAACGCGATCCTGATCGACAACACCGGTCGCTGGCGTGACCGCGACGGCCTGGCCCAGCACCTGCGCCCCGGCATCGACAAGGTCGTGCTCACCGCGCCGGGCAAGGGCGATGTGCCCAACATCGTGCACGGCGTGAACCACCGCGATCTGGACCTGTCGCAGCAGATCTTCTCCTGCGCCTCGTGCACGACCAACGCGATCGTGCCGCCGCTCAAGGCCATGGACGACGAATTCGGCATCGTGCGTGGGCACGTCGAGACGGTGCACTCGTTCACCAACGACCAGAACCTGCTCGACAACTACCACAAGGCCGATCGTCGCGGCCGCTCCGCGCCGTTCAACCTGGTGCTCACCGAGACCGGCGCCGCCTCCGCGGTGGCCAAGGCGATGCCGGACTTCAAGGCCAAGATCACCGGCAACTCGATTCGCGTACCCACCCCGGACGTGTCGGTCGCGATTTTGAACCTGCAGCTGAAGCAGGAGACGACCAAGCAAGACGTGCTCGGCTACCTGCGTCAGGTATCGCTGGCAGGCCCGCTGAGCCGCAACCTCGACTACACCGCCGCCACCGACGCGGTCTCGAGCGACTTCATCGGCTCGCGCGCGGCCTCGATCATCGACGCCAACGCCACCATCGTCGAGGGCGACACCGCCATCCTCTACGTCTGGTACGACAACGAATTCGGCTACTCGTGCCAGGTGGTGCGAACCGTGCAGTACATCTCGGGCATCGAATACCCGACCTACCCGCAGCTGGGTGAGCAGTCCGCCGCGCGCGAGCTGACCGACGCGCGGTAGCGACCCGGAGGTGAGGCGGGCACCGAGTCGCTGACCTGGGCCCGCCTACCTCGTCGACCCGGCCGCGGGGCGCGCGATCGCAGCGTCACCGCTTGTCGGCTGGCGCGCGATTGTGCATACTGGCCACATGACATCGAGTCGAAAGGGCGTTCAGCGCCCGGGCCGTTGAGCCCCGTGCCGGTCATCGAACCGGCCTCTCGCCCGCTCGATCGCGGGCAATTCACCGAAAATCCGCAGCACCCACCTGTGTCGTACGACGATGCGCGCCGAGCCCTGTGGCTTCGGGTGCGCGCGTTCGCGGTGCCGCCCACCATGATCGGTGTCGCCACCGAACGTCGCCTCGTCGGTGACTGGGCCGGGGCGTGCGCCGCGGCCCACGTCGACGTCGAGATGGATCTGCGGTCGTTGGCCCGGACACACGGGCGCGGACTCGCCGCACGGGTGCGGGCCGACGTGCGGCATCTGGCGCCGGATCTGCTGCGCTGGCATCTCCCCAGAATCGCGCCCGACGGACTGATCCGGCCCGGGCTGACGATGGTGTTGGCGCGCTACGACAACGAAGACAATGCCGACCCTCTCGACGAAATGCGTTGCCCCAGAACCAATTCCGTATACCTGGTGGTTCGGACGCCGCCGGCGTGGGCGGATGCCGGTCAGCGCATCAGCCTCGCGCTGTGGGACGCGGCGAGCCCCGCGACCGGCCCGCGCATGCACCCACATCCTCGACCCAGCAGTCGCTACCGGCTCGACCTGCACCGGCATCTGTGGGATTCGCGACGCGCCTCGGAGTTGGGAACCCGTTCCGGAGCAGAGGAATTCGTCGCTTCAGGTCCGGTGCGAAGCGACGAATCCAGCTCCCGTGACTCGGTGTCACAGCCGGGCGACGGGCCCGGCTTCAGGCAGGCCGGTCTGATCTCGCGGGGCCGATCCGATGTCGAGACGGTTCCTCCGACCGGTCGCGCCGGCGTCGGGTTGTCGAGCTCGGTGCCGCAGGGTTGTGCTGTCGAGCGCTGGGCGGACGAAGCGGGCATCCTGCTCAGGTCCGAAGGCCGCCGGTCCGGGTTGGTCCTGGTGCGATGCGGTGCCAGGAAGCGGGTGGTGCTGGAAGTAGACGCCGACGGTGACACGCCACCGGCAGTGCGCATTTCGAGGCAACACCCGCGTGGCGGCATCTCGGCTGTTCCGGTCCTGCCCGACGCGGCGACCTGGGTGCTGCCCGACCTGGAATTGCTCCGGGCGGGCGTGATCACCGCCGATCGACTGCATCCCCTGGTTGCCTCTGCGCTCGGCTTCGACGGCACAACGACCGAGGCGTCCGAGGTCGACGCCGGGTATCGGATCGTGGAGTGCCGGGGCGAACGCCACCGGATCGGGTTGGTGGACGGGGTGCTCGCCGCCCTGGACCACGACCCCGCCGAAGTTCGGCGCGAGGAACTCCTCGCCGCCCTGACCGGGACCCCGATGCCCTGTCTGCAAGCCATCGATCGGTCACTGCGCCAACCGGATTGGCTGGTCGGCGTCTGCGAACGGCTCGACCACGGTGATATCGACGGCGCGCTCACCATCGTGGAAGGTCGGCTCGGAGCCGACGCCGTCCTACGCGACGGCCCGCTGCGCGAAGCCCTCGAGGCCGCTGTGCGACAACGGATCACCTACGGCCTGTTCCGCGCAGGCCTGCCCGCACCAGGGCGGGGCCTGGATCCCTCGCCCCGGCGTGACCGTGGCGAGCGTCGCGCACATCCGCGACACGTCGCTGTGCGCTGACGCGATCCGCACTACGCGGACACGCGTTCTCGTACCGCCCGAGTGCGCGCGCGCTCGGCATTCATCCCATTCTTCTGAACCCACAAGGTGATTCCGCTATGACTGTTCATGCTCCCTGCGCTGCGCTTCCGACCCCCGCTTCCGACTCACAGCTCGACGTCGCCGGCGAACTCCTCGCTCTGCTCGGTGAGGTACAGACGGAACCGCGGACCAATACGCAACTCGAAGCCCTGACTTTGGCCGTGGCCGCCGACCTGCCGGTACTGCTGTGGGGCGAGCCCGGCATCGGCAAGACCGCGGCCCTGACCCAGCTCGCCCAGTCACTAGACCTGCCGCTGACCACGGTGATCGCGAGTGTGCACGAGCCATCGGACTTCTCGGGGCTGCCCGTCATCGGCGAGGACCCCGCGACCCAGGGCGTTGCGATGGCGCCGCCGGATTGGGCGGTGCGCCTGGTGCGGGCCGGGCGCGGCTTGCTGTTCCTCGACGAGCTGTCCACCGCGCCGCCCGCCGTGCAGGCCGCACTGCTGCGAGTGGTTCTCGAAAGGCGCGTCGGCGCACTGGAACTGCCGCCGGGCGTGCGCATCGTCGCTGCCGCCAACCCGCGCTCCTCGGCCGCCGACGGCTGGGAGCTGAGCCCGCCGCTGGCGAACCGGTTCGTGCACCTGCAATGGACCCACGAGCACGACGTCGTCGTTCGTGGCCTCGGTGGCACGTGGCCACGAGCGACCCTGCCCCGGCTCGCGCCCGAAAGTTTCGCGGCAGCGGTTGTTTTCGCTCGCCGCGCGGTCTGCACGCTGCTCGCGGCGCGGCCGAAACTCGTGCATCAGATGCCCACCACCGAGACCAGGCGGGGCGGTCCGTGGCCGTCGCCGCGCAGCTGGGAGATGACGCTGCGATTGATCGCCTTCGCCACCGCGGCCGACGCGAGTCGCGATGTGCTGTCGCAGCTGATCCGCGGCACGGTCGGCGACGGTGCCGGTTTCGAACTGCTGACCAGCATCGATCGAATGGATCTGCCCGATCCCGAGGTGCTGCTCGCCGATCCCGCCGCCGCCGAGCTGCCCACGCGCGGCGACCTGCGTCAAGCCGTGCTCGACGGTGTGGTGGCCGCAGTCCGTCGACGACCCGAGCGGTCTCGTTGGGACGCGGCGTGGTCGCTGCTGGTCAAAGCGGTGGAAACCGGAGCTCCGGACCTGGTGGTCGTACCCGCCACCACCCTGGCCACACTGCGCCGCGACAACTGGGAGGTGCCCGCCTCGATCGAACGACTCGCCGCGGTGGTGTCGGTGTCGCAGAGTGCCGATCGCGCCGCTGCCCGTGTCGCGGTCGAGGCGGGCCGATGACAGCCGATACCACCGGGCTGGATTTCGCCAAGCTGTATGCCGCACGGCTGCACGCGGTTTCGGCTCGTCCCTATCTGGCGACCGCTCTGTACGCGCTGCACATCGTCGAGTCGGCGGCGTTGCCGACGATGGGCGTGGACAAGTACTGGCGCTGCTATGTGTCGCCCCGCTACGTCGACCGGAAATCGGTGGAAGAACTGGCCTCGATCCTCGTGCACGAGGTGTCACATCTGCTGCGTGACCATCACGCGCGCAGCGACCGCTACGCCCGCCTCCACGATCTGACCGGCCCGGGGGAGCGATTGCGCATGAACATCGCCGCCGATGCCGAGATCAACGACGACGCGTTCGGCGACGGCCTGGTCTGGCCCGAGGACGCGGTCACGCCCGCGGTCTTGGGGCTGCACGAAGGTCAGCTCATGGAGGACTACCTGGGCCAGTTCCGCCTGGGCAATCTCGGTCAGGACATGGCCTGGCTCGACTGTGGCAGCGGTGCGGACGGGTCCGATCGCGAGTGGGAGCTGGGGCCGGACGGGGCCGACGGCCTCAGCGAGCAGCAGCGCGACGGAGTCCGGTTCCTCGTGGCACAGGGCATCGCCGGCCGTCCCGGTGACTCGCCACAGGGTTGGCGGCGCTGGGCGAACGAGGCACTGCATCCGTCCCAGCCATGGCGTCAGCTGCTGGGCGCCGCACTCCGTGCGGCAGTCTCGGCCCCCGGCGTCGGCGAGGACTACACCTACCGTCGCCCGGCCCGGCGCTCGACGGCACTGCCCGGCATCGTCCTGCCGAGCCTGCGCCGCACCCCACCTCGGGTCAGCGTGGTCATCGACACCTCGGGGTCGGTCAGCGACGACGAACTCGGTAGTGCCCTGCTGGAAGTGGCGGCCATCATGCGCGCGGTGGGCGGGCGCCGCGATCTGGTCACCGTGTTCTCGTGCGACGCCGCCGCACGGATCGCCCACCCGCTGTGCCAGGCCGAGGGGATGACGCTGATCGGCGGTGGCGGCACCGACCTGCGCACCGGGTTCGTCAAGGCGTTGCGCACCCGCCCGGATGTGCTCGTGGCCCTCACCGACGGTCAGACGCCATGGCCGTCACAGCAACCGGCCTGCCGGACCGTGGTCGGGCTGTTCCGCCGCGAGCGCGCGTGGCGGCACGACGATCCGGACTACATTCCGGACAGACCACCGGACTGGGCGCGGGTGGTCGACATCGGCTGACGCCGGCCTACTGGTGGCGCCGCGCCCGTAGCCGCGGCGCCACCAGCAGGAACGAGCCGGACAGCAAGAGCCCGGCGAGCGGGATCAACGGCAGAT
Source organism: Nocardia sp. (assembly GCA_014360565.1). Classification (GTDB taxonomy): domain Bacteria; phylum Actinomycetota; class Actinomycetes; order Mycobacteriales; family Mycobacteriaceae; genus Nocardia. The sequence continues at coordinate 51,587 of JACIXH010000004.1, read as the reverse complement.
AAGACACCCACACGATCGGGTCCTGCCGTGCCAGCGCGAACACGGTGGCAACGACAGCGACCACGAACCACCGCCGACCACCGGTGCACCAGACGGACCCGGCCGTCGCTCCCGCCGGGCGCCGACATCGCTCGCGCGCCGCGCACGAGCACCACGAACATCAGCGCACCGGACAGGAAGAGGCCCGCGAGTGGAATCAGCGGCAGGTAGACCACCCATTCCGGTCCGCCGATCGACAATCCGATCACCGTGATGACGATGGTGGCGAGGAAGCCGACGGCAAGCAGGCGATGAGCTCGTCGAACCCACGTGATGTTCATCGGAAACCCTTTCATCGATCCGTGCAAGACAATGCTTCCACGGCGCCGACCTCGAAACTTCTCGATTCCTGATCGCTTCTCCCGCCGGATGTCGGGTGGATCGCCGGGCGTGTGCGGCCGCTCGGATCCACCGGTCCACGTTCAGTGGATGAAGTGGTGGCATAGAGCGATCTGATCCTGCTATCGCAGTTGCCGATCACGGACGTCGTGTGCGCTCGAAGGGGGAAGTATCGCGACTCAGGTAACGAGAGCGGGATGCGATGACGGGCAGTGAGAGTTCCTCGGTAGCACGAAGATTGCCGCTGCGCGGAGCGGTGAACGCGCGCGATCTGGGTGGGTTGCGCACGACGGACGGGCGGCAGGTGCGCCGGCTGCGGGTGCTGCGGTCGGAGGTGCTGACCGGGCTCGACGCCGATGATGTGTCGTTCCTGCTGGCCGAGTGCGGGCTGCGGACCATCGTCGACTTGCGTGGGCCGGGCGAGATCGGCACGGACGGAACAGGTGTCGTGGTCGATGCCGTCGCCACCCATCGGAATGTGCACATCTACGGCGCTGATCGCGTACGGCTCGACCTCGCCGATGTCGCGCCCGACGGGAGCATGTTCGATCGGTACTGCGAATACCTCGAGCACAGCAGCGAGAACATCGCCGCGGTGCTGCAACTGCTCGCCACCCGGGCCCAGCTCCCCGCGCTGATCCACTGCGCCGCGGGCAAGGATCGCACCGGGGTGGTGATCGCCCTGTTGCTCGCGGTCGCCGGGGTGCGCGCCGACGACATCGTCGCCGACTATGCCGCCACCACCCCCAACATCGCCGCGCTGCGGGCTCGCAGCGGGCGGACGGATGCCGACCGGCTCCCTGCCTGGATCTTCGCCGCCGACGCGAGCACCATGGCTCAGTTCCTGACCCACCTGGACACCGCGCACGGCGGCCCCGCCGCGTGGGCGGCGAGCGCGGGCGTCGACCACGCGACCCAACGGCAGCTGGCCCACAATCTGCTATGTGACTGAGGTCACAAATCGGCCGCGATTGGTCACAATCTTCCCGAAAAGCTTTCCTAGCGCTTGGGAAGTTCTTTACCATTGTCGCGGTCTTCGCGTCATGAGTCCGAGCTCCACGAAGCCGTTCGCAGTGTCACCGCTGTTGCGAGTGCGTCGCTTTTCTTGCCAGTGCATGTTCGACCGATGAACCGGGGGCGCGCTCCCGGCGAAGGAGAATGATGGCTACCGACAACGATCTGGGCCCTCGATGGAAATCTGTTCTGCGCCACGATCTTCCCGCGTCCGTGGTGGTCTTCCTGGTGGCGCTGCCGCTCTCGATCGGCATCGCAGTGGCCTCCGGTGCGCCGGTCGCCGCCGGATTGATCGCCGCCGTGGTCGGCGGTGTGGTGGCCGGTTTACTCGGTGGGTCCCCGCTGCAGGTGAGTGGGCCCGCCGCGGGGCTGACGGTGGTGGTCGCCGAGACGATTGCGCAATTCGGCTGGCGAGCAACCTGTTTCATTGTCGCTGCGGCGGGTGTACTGCAGATCCTGTTCGGGCTCAGCCGGATCGCGCGGGCCGCACTGGCGGTGGCGCCGGTGGTGGTGCACGCGATGCTCGCCGGCATCGGCATCACGATCGCGCTCCAGCAACTGCTGGTGCTGCTCGGTGGGGTGTCGGGCAGTTCCAGCCTGGCCAACCTGAGCGCGCTGCCCGCGCAACTGCGTGCCGCGCGCTGGGGTGACGTGGTCGTCGGCCTCGTGGTCATGGCGATCCTGCTCGGCTGGAAGTACCTGCCCGCCCGGATCCGCCTCGTGCCCGCACCGCTGGTCGCGATTCTCGCCGGTGCCGGGCTGGCGACCGTGCTGCCCACCGAGATCGAGCGAATCATGTTGAACGCCTCGCTGTTCGACTCGATGACGCTACCGCAGGTGCCCACGGGGGACTGGTGGCATGTGGCCTTCACGGTGCTCACCATCGCGCTGATCGCCAGTGTGGAAAGCCTGCTCTCGGCGGTGGCCGTCGGCCGGATGCGCGAGGGTCAGCGCGCCGATTTCGATCGGGAGATGCTCGGACAGGGCTCGGCCAATCTGCTGTCCGGTCTGATCGGCGGGCTGCCGATCACCGGTGTGATCGTGCGCAGCGCCACCAATGTGCGTGCGGGGGCGCGCAGCCGGGCTTCGGCTGTGCTGCACGGTCTCTGGATTCTGGTGTTCTCCGTGGCCCTGGTCGGCGTGGTGGAGAAGATCCCGAAGGCAGCGCTGGCCGGACTGCTCATCGTGATCGGGATGCAGTTGGTGAAACTCGCGCACATCAAGCGGGCGCTGCGCACCGGTGATCTGCTGGTCTATGTCGTCACGGTGGCGGGGGTGGTGTTCGCGAACCTGCTGGAAGGAGTGGTGATGGGGCTGGCGCTGGCGTTCGCGGTGCTGCTGTGGCGGGTGGTCAAGGTGACGATCACCGCCGCTGCGGTGCCGGGCTCGCAACGGTGGCTGGTCACCATCGACGGCTCCTGCACCTTCCTCGCACTGCCGAGACTGGCGGGGAAACTGGCCGAGGTGCCCGCCGGGGTCGACGTGACCGTGGAGATGACCGTCGACTTCCTCGACCACGCGGCCTGCGATGCCATCGCTGAATGGGCCGACCAGCGCGCATTCGCCGGTGACTCGGTCGATTTCGTCGAAATGGGTACCGCGCGGATGGCTCGTGCCGATACCGCACCACCCGAACGCGGTCAGTCACGCAAGGTGATCGACGAGGCGATCGGGCCGTGGCGGCGCACCGGCGGTGCGGGTGACGCCATCACCGCGGGGATCGCCGCCTACCATCGCGGGCCCGCGCACCTGCTACGCCCGCACCTGCACGGGCTGCGCGACCGGCCCGACGCCGACACCTTCTTCCTGACCTGTGCCGACGCCAGGATCGTGCCCAATGTGATCACCAACAGCGGTCCCGGTGATCTGTTCACCGTCCGCAATGTCGGCAATCTGGTGCCGGTCGGTGGCAGCGACGTCTCGGTCGAGGCCGCGCTGATCTACGCGCTCGACAAGCTCGACGTGCGCTCGGTGGTGGTGTGCGGGCACAGCGCCTGCGGTGCGATGGAGGCGCTGTACCGGCAGGTTCAGGCCGGGCCGGGGCTCGACGACTGGCTCGCCCACGCGCAGCCGACCCTGGCGGCGTTCTACGGCGGCCATCCGGTCGCCGAGGCCGCGGCTTCGGCCGGCTTCGGCCCGGTCGACCAACTCGGCATGGTCAATGTCGCCCGCCAGGTGCAGACCCTCGTCGACTACCCGGCGATTCGCAGCGGGATGGCCGAACGCGGTGTCGCGGTGACCGGGTTGTTCTTCGATCTGGCGACCGCGAGGGTGATCGAGATCCACGCCGACGGGATCTCCGGTTTCGACGAGGTTCGCAGGGTCGCTGCCGAACCGGTGTAAACGGGGGTGGTTGTGGGTCACACCACACCGCCCCCGGCGTTATGGCGAGGCCCACTGTTTGTGCGGCACACTGGCTTTGCCAATTCTTTACCAATAGATTTGGATCCACCGTCGCCGGTTCGCCGTCGCACCGGCATCGCAGCGCGCTTTCAGCCCCTTTGCTTCACCACCGTCCTCGTGATGATCGGCCTCGGCCCAGCGCCGGGAGCCGGCGAAGGAGAATCATGTCTATCGAGAACGACCTTGCCCCGCCCGGTACGGACATTCTGTCGAAAGAGCCGCCGCGCCCCGCGTGGCAGCAGACGCTACTGCGTCACGATCTACCGGCTTCCATCGTGGTTTTCCTTGTCGCACTGCCCCTTTCGCTCGGAATCGCGGTCGCCTCCGGTGCGCCGATCGCCGCGGGCCTGGCCGCCGCCGTGATCGGTGGTGTGGTCGCGGGAACGCTCGGCGGGTCGGTTTTGCAGGTCAGTGGACCCGCCGCCGGTCTCACCGTCGTCGTCGCCGAATCGATCGCCCAATTCGGTTGGCGCGTCACCTGTTTCATCGTGGTCGCCGCCGGCGTGCTGCAGATCCTGTTCGGACTCAGCCGGATCGCGCGCGCCGCGCTCGCCGTGGCGCCCGTGGTGGTGCACGCCATGCTGGCCGGTATCGGCATCACCATCGCCCTGCAGCAGATCCACGTGTTGCTCGGCGGTTCCTCGCACAGCACCGCGCTGCGCAATCTGATCGAACTACCCGGGCAGCTGTTGTCGCTGCACGGTGGTGACGCGCTCGTCGGCGCCGTGGTGATCGCGGTGATGCTCGGCTGGAAGTACGTCCCACCGAAGCTGCGCGCGGTGCCGGGCCCACTGGTCGCGGTACTCGTCGGCACAGTGCTCTCGTTCGGCCTGCCCGAGGTCGATCGCATCGCGCTGAGCGGATCGGTCTTCGACGCGCTCGGTCTGCCGGAACTGCCCTCGGGCAACTGGACCGCCGTCGCGATGATGGTGCTGACCATCGCGCTGATCGCCAGTGTGGAGAGTCTGCTCTCGGCCGTGGCGGTCGACAAGATGCACACCGGACCGCGCACCGGATTCGATCGGGAACTGATCGGCCAGGGCACCGCCAATGTCGTCTCCGGCCTGGTCGGCGGCCTGCCGATCACCGGTGTGATCGTGCGCAGCGCTACGAATGTGCAGGCGGGCGCGCGGACCAGGGCGTCAGCCGTCCTGCACGGACTCTGGATTCTGCTGTTCTCGGTCGCGCTGGTCGGCCTGGTGGAACAGATTCCCAAGGCCGCGCTGGCCGGTCTGCTCATCGTCATCGGCACGCAGCTGGTGAAGCTGGCCCATATCCGGCTCGCGCGCCGCACCGGCGACCTGCTGGTCTATGTGGTGACCGTGCTCGGCGTGGTGTTCACCAATCTCCTCGAGGGCGTGGTCATCGGCTTGGGGCTGGCGTTCGGGCTGCTGCTGTGGCGGGTTGTGCGGGTGCACGTGCAGGCGACGCCGTTGCCCGACGGCAACTGGCAGGTCCACATCGTCGGTTCGTGCACCTTTCTCGCGTTGCCGAAACTGTCGGCCGAGCTGGCGAAGGTGCCCGCGAGCGTCGATGTGACGGTGGAGATGGTCGTCGACTTCCTCGACCACGCCGCGTTCGAGGCTATCGAGGACTGGCAGCGGCAGCACGAAAGTACCGGTGGCCGCGTCGATTTCATCGAGATCGGGCACGCCAAGATGGCGAATACCCCGGCCGCGCCACCGACCCGCGCACTGGGTCGTGCCGCCATCGACGACATGCTCCGGCCCTGGCGCCATCAGAAATCCGGCGGCGCCGCGATGACAGCGGGTATCGCCGCCTTCCACCGCGGCCACGCCCACGTGGTGCGGCCACACCTCGACGGTGCGCATCAGGACCCGGACTCGTTCTTCCTGACCTGCTCGGATTCGCGGATCGTGCCCAACGTGATCACCAACAGCGGCCCCGGCGACCTGTTCACCGTGCGCAACGTGGGCAACCTGGTGCCGGTCAGCGGTGACGATTCCGTCGAGGCCGCGCTGAGTTTCGCGTTGGACAGTCTCGCGGTGCGCTCCGTGGTGGTGTGCGGGCACTCCTCGTGCGGTGCGATGAAAGCGGTGTACTCCGCCGCCGACACCCGAGGTGGTCTGAGCTCCTGGTTGCGCCACGCCGAGCCGACGTTGCAGCGGTTGCGTGCCGGTCACCCGGTGGCCGCCGCGGCCAGGGCCGCCGGGTACGACGAGGTGGATCAGCTCAGCATGGTCAATGTCGCCGTGCAGCTCGAGACGCTGGGACGCAATCCCGCGGTGCGCCGTGCTGTCGCCGAGCGTGGTCTGGCGGTGTCGGGCCTGTTCTTCGACATCGCGGGTGCGCGGATACTCGAGGTGACCCTCGACGGGGTCAGCGCGATCGATGATCACGCCGCTCTCGCCGTCACCGGTTGACGATGACGCGACTCGGCGGGGGCCGGACTCGTAGGCTGGAAACCATGACCAGCGATCCGACCGCCGCCGAGCACGTCACCGAGGGCGCCGACGCCGCGGACCGAACTCCACCGGCCGGAGCGGGCCGATGGGATGGGTTCAAGCACCGTGGGCGCGCCTTCCGCGGACACATCGCGCAGCGCCCTACCCTCAACCTCGGCTACCGCATCGTCGTCGGCGTGGTCGGTGGTTTGGTACTGATCATCGGGATCGTCACGATCCCGTACCCCGGACCCGGCTGGGCGCTGGTGTTCGCGGGATTCGGGATCCTGGCCACCGAGTTCGTCTGGGCCCATCACACCTTGAACTGGGTGCGCGGCAAGTACCGGATCGTCATGGACTGGTACACCTCGCGCGGCTGGTTCATCAAGGTGCTCGGCGCGGTGGGCACCTTCGCCCTCGTCCTGGTGACGTTGTGGCTGCTCGGTACATTTTCGATGGTCGCAGGGTGGATCGGAGTCGATTGGCCATGGTTGCGCAGTCCCCTGATGTCGTGAGCACGTCTCCCGGCCGCCTCCTCACCGACCCGTCGTGGGTCGCCGCCAAGATCGATGCGATGAGCCGTACCTGGGACACCGACGTGCCCCGGGTCGCGGGCACCCTGTGGTGGTGCATGGTCGCCTCGACGCTGGTCGAGCAGATCGCCGTCGCCTACGCCGCGGGCACCCCGGCTCCGGTGGCCGCGCTCGACGACTTCGACTGCGTGGTCCGCCCGGACGGTGGCGTCGAGCAGATGCGGTTCCGCCGGGTTCCGGTCGATGCCAACGGACGTTCCGTGCGCTCGGACGTGGGCGGCGAGACCGGTGCGGCGGCGGCCGAGGAAGTCGCGAGCGCCTTGCGCGCGACGTTGACCGTGGTGATCACTCAGGTCGCGGCCGTATCCGGGGCCGGAATTCCCGCGCTGTGGGCGGTGGCGGCCGACGCCATCGGTAATCGGGCGCTGGACGCGGGGTCTGCGGAGGCAGCGACCCGGTTGGCGGCCGATGTCGGCTCGCGCTTGCCCGTACCGCGCTTCGTCACCGTGGGAGGCCGCACCTTCGTCCGGCGCGTCTCGTGTTGCCTGGTCTTCGAGGCGCCCGGCCGGCAGATGTGCACGAGCTGCCCGAAACGCGCGCCCGCCGACCGCGCTGAACTCCTGGCCGCCGCCGCGCGCTCGCTGCACTGACGCAGCGGTCGCCGTCGTCGGGTCGTCGCGGGTACCGACGCGCGCCCGAACCGAGAGCTCGTCCTCGACCCTCGGCTCGGTCATGGCCGACCGCGGTCTGCGCTGATACTCGACATGCGGTCCTAGGTCCATCGACACGGCTTGTCGGCGCTCCCGATAGCATGGGCGACGCAGGACAGACCCTGCGCGGATCTGCGGTGCGGGACGAACCCTGCGCCGAAAGCCCGGACGGACCCGGACAAAAGGAGAACATTCCCGTGACCACCTCTGCACCCATCAGTCCAGTCGGCCTCGTTCGGGTGGCGGCCGGGACTACCGCGGGCGCAGCGGTACGGGAGGCGGGCTTGCCCACGAAGGGGCCCGACACGATCGTCGTCGTGCGCGACGCCGACGGCGCCCTCAAGGATCTGTCCTGGATCCCAGAGGCGGACGCCGACGTGGAGCCGGTCGCCGCCAACACCGAGGACGGCCGCAGCGTGATCCGCCATTCCGCCGCGCACGTGCTGGCACAGGCGGTGCAGCAGGAGTTCCCGGACGCGAAACTCGGCATCGGCCCGCCGATCAAGGACGGCTTCTACTACGACTTCCGGGTCGACAAGCCCTTCACCCCCGAGGATCTGGCCAAGCTGGAATCGCGGATGAAGAAGATCGTCAAAGGCGCGCAACGCTTTTCGCGTCGCGTCGTCGAGGTGGAGGAAGCCCGGGTGGAACTGGCGAAGGAGCCGTTCAAGCTGGAGCTGATCAGCGACAAGTCCGGTATCGACGACCCCGAGATCATGGAGGTCGGCGGCAACGAGCTGACCATCTACGACAACCTCGACCCGCGCACTGGCGAAAAACTGTGGGGCGACCTGTGTCGCGGCCCGCACATCCCCACCACCAAATTCATCCCGGCCTTCAAGCTCACCCGTTCCTCGGCCGCCTACTGGCGCGGTGACCAGGACCGCGAGGATCTGCAGCGCATGTACGGCACCGCCTGGGAATCGACCGAGGCGATGGAGGCCTACCTGGAGCTGCTGGCCGAGGCCGAGCGCCGCGACCACCGCAAGCTGGGTCTCGAGCTCGACCTGTTCTCCTTCCCCGACGAGCTCGGTTCGGGCCTGCCGGTGTTCCACCCCAAGGGCGGCATCATCCGTAAGGAGATGGAGGAGTACTCGCGTCAGCGCCACATCGACGCGGGCTACGAGTTCGTCAACACTCCGCACATCACCAAGGGCGCGCTGTTCGAGACCTCCGGGCACCTGGACTGGTACCGCGACGGCATGTTCCCGGCCATGCACCTCGATGCCGAGCTCAACGACGACGGCACCGTGCGCAAGCCCGGCCAGGACTACTACGTCAAGCCGATGAACTGCCCGATGCACAACCTGATCTTCCGGGCGCGCGGCCGCTCCTACCGTGAACTGCCGCTGCGGATGTTCGAGTTCGGCTCGGTGTACCGCTACGAGAAGTCTGGCGTGGTGCACGGCCTGACCCGCGTGCGTGGCATGACCCAGGACGACGCGCACATCTACTGCACCAAAGAGCAGATGCATGCCGAACTCACCAGCACCCTGCAGTTCGTCCTCGGCCTGCTGAAGGACTACGGCCTCGACGACTTCTACCTCGAGCTGTCCACCAAGGACCCGAAGAAGTACGTGGGCTCGGACGAACTCTGGGCCGAGGCCACCGAGACCCTCGAGAAGGTCGCCGGGGCTTCCGGCCTGGACCTGGTGCCCGATCCCGGCGGCGCCGCGTTCTACGGCCCGAAGATCTCCGTGCAGGTCAAGGACGCGCTGGGGCGCACCTGGCAGATGTCGACCGTGCAGCTCGACTTCAACCTGCCCGATCGATTCGACCTCGAGTACACCTCCTCCGACGGCACCAAGCAGCGTCCGGTGATGATCCACCGCGCTCTGTTCGGCTCGATCGAACGCTTCTTCGGCGTGCTCACCGAGCACTACGCCGGTGCGTTCCCCGCCTGGCTGTCTCCGGTCCAGGTCGTCGGCATCCCGGTCGCGGAAAACTTTGTCCCCCATCTGGATTCGGTGATCGAGCAGTTGCGTGACGCAGGCGTTCGAGCCCAGGTGGACCGCAGCGACGACCGGATGCAGAAGAAGATCTTCAACCAGACCGCGCAGAAGGTGCCGTTCATGCTGCTGGCAGGTGCGCGCGATGTGGAGGCGAACGCGGTGAGCTTCCGGTTCCGCGACGGCACCCAGGTCAACGGTGTTCCCGTCGCCGACGCGGTCGCCACCATCAAGTCCTGGGTCGCCCACCGCGAGAACGCCTCGCCCACCGCCGACGGGTTCGAGGTCGTCTCCGCGGCGGGTCGGGCATGAACGAGAACCTCGCCCCCGATGCCGGCGCGATCGTCGACGCCGGGGCGGGGCAGCCCGATCGCCTGCAGCGGTTGTGGACGCCGTACCGGATGTCCTACATCACCGGTGAGGTGAAGCCCAAGGACGCGACCGGGCACCCGTTCACCGATATCCCGAAGATGTCGGACGAGGACGGCCTGATCATCGCCCGCGGCGAGAACGTCTATGCGGTGCTCAACTTGTACCCGTACAACCCAGGGCACATGATGGTGGTGCCGTACCGCCGGGTAGCCGACCTGGAGGACCTCACGCCCGCCGAGAGCGCGGAACTGATGGCCTTCACGCAGCGGGCCATTCGCGTGATGAAGCAGGTCTCCCGGCCTGCCGGATTCAACGTGGGTCTCAATCTCGGCGGAGTGGCCGGTGGTTCGCTCGCCGACCACCTGCACCAGCACATCGTTCCGCGCTGGGGCGGGGACGCGAACTTCATCACCGTGGTCGGCGGGGTGAAGGTGATGCCTCAGTTGTTGCGCGAAACGCGGCAGCTGCTGGCGCAGGCATGGGAGGCGTAGATGTGTGATCATCGCGAAGTCACATGCATCGCAGCCGATCGGGTGCGGGTGTCCCGCAGGTCGCAGGAGGAATAAAGACCGTGCTCAGCTTCTTCGGCCGCCAGACGTTTGCGAAAGCGACTGCGCCGCTGGGCAAAGCGCTCGTCGGGACGGGGCTCACCCCGGACGCGATGACACTGATCGGCACCACGGCGACGATCGCCGCCGCGGTGACCCTGTTCCCTTCGGGACACCTGTTCTGGGGAACGATCGTGATCTGGCTGTTCGTCATGTTCGACATGCTCGACGGTGCGATGGCGCGCGCTCGCGGCGGCGGTACGAAGTACGGCGCGGTCCTCGACGCCACCTGTGACCGGGTGGCCGACGGCGCGATCTTCGGCGGGCTCGCCTGGTGGGCGGTCTATCACGAGCACAGCAAGCAACTGTTCGCGGTGACGTTGATCGTGCTGGTCACCTCGCAGGTGATCTCCTACGCCAAGGCGCGGGCCGAGGCGAGCGGTCTGTCCGCCGACGGCGGGCTCATCGAACGTCCGGATCGCCTGGTCATCGTGCTGGTCGGCGCCGGGCTCACCGGTATCGCCGGGCACTGGGGGATCGACTGGCTCACCTGGGCCGTGTACGTGGCGATGTGGGTGCTGGCGGTGCTGAGTGTGGTGACGGTGTTCCAGCGGGTGCTCGCGGTGCGTAATTCCCCGGGTGCGCGGGTTGTCATCCCGCCCGCACCGCAGCAGGAGGCACCATGAGTCTCACAGTTCAGCTGAGCGACTGGGCATATGCCGCGGGCTGGCGTCTGGTGCGTTCGGCGCCGGAGGGTTTGGCGCGCAAGCTCTTCAACCTCGGTGCCGATCGTGCGGTGAAAGACGGTGGGCCGCAACAGTTGCGCCGCAACCTTTCTCGTGTCCTCGGTGTGCCCGCCGATCAGGTGCCCGAGGACCTGATGCGCGCGAGCATGCGCTCCTATGCCCGCTACTGGCGCGAAGCGTTCCGGCTGCCGTCGATGGACCACACCGAGATCGACTACTACGTCGGCGGTCTGGAGAATGTCGACGCCGCGCTGGAAGCAGGTCGTGGACTCATCCTGGTGCTCCCGCATTCGGGCAACTGGGACATGGCGGGTGTCTGGCTGGTGCAGCACTATGACAACTTCACCACCGTTCAGGAACGACTGAAACCCGAATCGCTGTTCGAGCGGTTCGTCGCCTATCGCGAGAGCCTCGGTTTCGAGGTCTTCCCGCTGACCGGTGGTGAGCAGCCGCCGTTCGCCGCGCTCACCGAACGCCTGCGACGCAACCGGATCGTGTGCCTGCTGGGCGAACGCGACCTCACCGGAAAGGGCGTGGCTGTCGACTTCCTCGGTGAACGCACGTGGATGCCCGCAGGCCCCGCCAAATTGGCGATCGAGACCGGTGCGGCGCTGGTGCCGGTGCACGGCTGGTTCACCGTCGACGAAGACGGCACCGAAGGCTGGGGGCTGAAAGCCGAACCGGCACTGGATGTCTCCGGCGGGATCGAGGCGGCCACGCAGTTGCTGGCCGACCGGTTCGCCGCCAATATCGCCGAGCACCCGGCCGATTGGCACATGCTGCAGCCGATGTGGGAGAGCGACCTGTCGCCCGAACGACTGGCGCGGATCAACGCGCAGCAGACGGGCGGCTCGGCGTGAAGATCGGCATGATCTGCCCGTATTCGTTCGATGTTCCGGGCGGCGTGCAGGCGCATGTGGTCGAACTCGCCCGGGTGTTCATCGAGCGCGGACACAAGGTGAGCGTGCTCGCGCCAGCCTCCGACGACACCCCGCTGCCCGACTTCGTCGTCTCGGCGGGTCGCGCGGTGGCGATTCCCTACAACGGCTCGGTGGCGCGGTTGTCGTTCGGACCGATGGCCTACACCAGGATCCGGCGCTGGATCGACAGCAACGACTTCGACGTGCTGCACATCCACGAACCCAACGCCCCGAGCCTGTCGATGCTGGCGCTCAAGATCGCCGAGGGCCCGATCGTCGCCACCTTCCACACCTCGACCACGAAGTCGTTGGTACTCAGTACTTTTCAGGGTGTGCTTCGCCCGTATCACGAGAAGATCAGCGGGCGGATCGCCGTGTCCGAGCTGGCCAGGCGCTGGCAGGTGGAGGCGCTGGGCTCTGACGCGGTGGAGATCCCCAACGGCGTCGATGTGTCGGCGTTCGCGCGCGGTGAGCCGCTCGACGGATATCCGCGCCCCGGCCGCACCGTGCTGTTCCTGGGTCGCTACGACGAACCACGCAAGGGCATGGACGTGCTGCTCGGCGCGCTGCCCGCACTCACCGTGCATCACCCCGACGTGGAGATCCTCATCGTCGGGCGCGGTGACGAAGAACGGCTGCGTCGGGAAGCGGGGGAGCACGCGGGGCATCTGCGCTTTCTCGGACAGGTCTCCGACGAGGAGAAGGCCGCTGCCCTACGCAGTGCCGATGTGTATGTCGCGCCGAATCTGGGTGGCGAGAGCTTCGGCATCATCTTGATCGAGGCGATGGCGGCAGGCACCGCGGTGGTCGCGAGCGAGCTCGACGCGTTCCGCCGCGTGCTGCGCGACGGCACAGCGGGCATGCTCACCCCGATCGGCGACTCCGCCGCGCTGGCCACCGCGATCGACACGCTGCTGACCGACGACGACGTGCGCCGAGCTCTGGTGAGCACCGCCACCCAGGTGGTCGCGGGCTACGACTGGCCGGTCGTGGCCGAACAGATCCTGCGGGTGTACGAGACCGTCACCATCGGTGACCACCGGGTGCGGGCCGCCGGATGATCACCTTCTCCGCCACCACCGTCCTCGTTCTCGGGCTGATCGCCGTGCTGGTCCTGGCCCTCGGCGTGTGGGCCTACTCGACCGCGAACCGGCTCGACCGGCTGCACGTGCGCTCGGATCAGTCCTGGCAAGCGCTCGACGCCGCACTCGCTCGTCGTGCCGTGGTCGCCCGCGCCGTGGCGATGTCGGAGGCCGGGCCGGTCAGCACCGATCCGCGCCGGGCCGAACGCGCCACGCAGCTCGCCGCGCTGGCCGATCGCGCCGAACGTGCCGACCGCAGTGACCGGGAAACGATCGAGAATCAGCTCTCCGCGGCGCTGTCGCTCGTCGACATCGAACACTTGCGACCGCAGCTGGTCGCCGAACTCGCCGACGCGGAGGCGCGGGTGCTCATCGCGCGCCGCTTCCACAACGACGCCGTGCGCGACACCCTCGCCCTGCGTACCCGCAGGCCGGTGCGGATCCTGCACCTCGGCGGCACCGCGCCGCTGCCGCACTATTTCGAGATCACCGAGCGCGCGACGCCCGCTGCCGCGACCGGCCTCGTCGTCCACACCACCCGCACCTCCGCGCGAGTGATCCTGCTCGACGAACAGGACCGCGTGCTGCTGCTGCGCGGTCACGATCCGATGATTCCCGAGGTGGCCTTCTGGTTCACCGTCGGCGGCGGCGTCGAACCAGGGGAGAACCTGCGCGACGCCGCGATCCGCGAGGTCTACGAGGAGACCGGCCAGCGTGTCGATCCGGCCTCGCTGCGTGGTCCGCTGTGGCGTCGCGTCGCGGTGTTCCCGTTCAACGGCGAGCTCATCCGCTCCGAAGAGCTGTTCTTCACCCTGCGCTCGCCGGGTTTCGAATGGCGCCCGGCCGACCTGTCCGCCCTGGAACGCCGCACGATCACCGACCACCGGTGGTGCACCGCCGACGACATCCGCAGCCTCGACGCCGCGGGCGAGGCCGTCTATCCCTATCACCTCGACGAGCTGCTCGCCGAAGCTGTGACCGCGGCCGTGGACGACACCCAGCACGTCGTCCGTTCGATCCGCTGAAGTGGCCGGGAGGCACGGGGCTCGTGGTGGGTTCGGGCCGCTGGCGGTCAGATGACGCGGGGCTCGTGGTGCTGAGGCGCGGCCGGGGCGGCAGTGGACTCGGAGACCGTTCGGCCCGCTGAGAGACGAACACGGGGCTCGTGGTCCGCTGAGGTGATCGACGCGGCGGTTACGGTCGGTCGATCTGGTGCGCGGCGACGATCGGAGGCGAAGCATGGCGGCTCGGGAAAAATCTGTCAGTGTCGGAAACGCTGAGGTCATCGGGTTCCGGTTGCATTCGCACAATCTGCTCGCGCAGCGACCGATCGACGATCTGCTCGAGGTAGCCGGCGTTTGCGCGGTGCAGAACAGTCCACCGGGTTCGGCGCTGCTCGCGCTGGCGGCCCGGGTCGAGGGCGTGACCGGTGCGCACCTCGATCACCTTGTCGCGCAGGACAAGTTGTTGCTGCAGACCTGGTGTATGCGCGGCTCGCCGTTCTTCTTCCCGACGGCCGATGCCCCGGTGTTCACCTCCGGTGTCCTGCCGGCGACCGAGGTGGCGCGGCTGCGCCTGATCGGCGGCGCCGGTCCGGCTCACGGCACACTCGGGATGGGTCTGGACGAGGTGGTGGATCGCACCGTCGCGCACATCGGCTCGGTGTTGTCGCAGCGCGCGTTGGCGATCGGCGACCTCGGCGCGGAACTCGCCACGCGTATCGCGGACACACTGACCGCGACCCAGCGCGCAGCCTGGGAGGCCCCGGGCCGGTACGGCGCGAACCAGCCGCTGGGCGAGGCCGTCGTGCACTTCTGCCTGCGGATCCTGACACTGCGTGGCATCGTCTGCCTCGCGCCCCGTGCCGACAACACGGCGCCGTTCGTTCTGCTCGAGGAATGGCTCGACGGCCCGTTGCCCAAGACCGACCCCGCAGCCGATCGCGCCACGCTGCTGCGCCGCTATCTGCGGTGCTACGGACCGTCGTCTCGCGGCGAATTCGCGGCCTGGCTCGGTGTGCGAGCCGGTGACGTGGATCCGTGGTGGGACAAGGTGGCGAACGAGCTCACTCCGGTCGACCACAACGGGCGGCGCCGGTGGATCCGCACCGAGGACCTGGACGAGCTCCGGTCGGCGCACAAGGCGGACGGTGCGCGACTGCTGCCACCCGGTGACCCCTACTCGCAGACCAGGGATCGCGACACCATCGTCGATCCGAAATATCGACGCGCGGTGTGGAAGACGGCCGGTGCGCCGGGTGTGGTGCTCGCGGACGGTGCCGTTGCCGGCATCTGGCGCCCACGCAAGAGCGGGTCCACACTGACACTCACCATCACGCCGTTCCAGCCGATGAGCTCGCGGCTTCGCGCGCTGCTGCGCGAGGAGGCGGCGGCCGTGGCGGCATTGCGCGGCGCCTCCGAAGTCCACGTCCGGTTCGACAGTCCCGCACGCTGACCGGCGGCCTGCCCCGGCGCGACGATCGCCGTCGGCTGTCGAGAAAAACGGTTGACTTTCCCGGTGCCGTTTCACATAAGGTGAGCGGGTGAATTCTCCGGAGGCGTCCAGAAGGTAGCCGTCCGGCCCGCGGGCTGGGCGGCGTTGTGGGTCCACCATCCATCAGTCAACGGACTGATGCGATGTGTCGTTCGCAATGCCGGATCGTCGATTCCTTGCGGACGGGCCATGATTCGCCCGATGCCGCCTCATCTGGACACCGGGCGTGCGACGCGTGGTGTCCCGGGTATCCGGAGAGTTGATCGAATATGCCCATCGGGGTTTTCGTGCTGGCTGCCGCGGTTTTCGCGCAGGGCACATCGGAATTCATGATGTCGGGGTTGCTGGCGCCGACCGCCGCCGACTTCGGCGTTTCGCTCGGCACAGTGGGGTTGCTGACCTCGGTGTACGCGGTCGGCATGGTGCTGGGGGCGCCGACGATGGCGGCGACCGCGGGCCGGTGGCCGCTACGGCGTTCGGCGACAACGTTTCTCGCGCTCTTCTGCCTCGCCCATGTCGTGGGCGCCCTCACCACCGATTTCGTGGTGCTGGTGGCTACCCGGGTGGTCGCCGCGGTGGCCAATGCCGGATTTCTGGCGATCGTGCTGGCCGCTCTGCCACGGCTGGTAGGGCCCGCGCTGGTCGGACGGGCGACCTCGATCATCGTGTCCGGCGTGACGGTGGCCTGTATCGCGGGTGTGCCCGCTGGGACGCTGCTCGGGCAGCTGTGGGGCTGGCGATCGGCCTTTTGGGCCGTCGCGGTGGTGAGCGCGGTGGTTCTCGTCCCGCTGGCGTCGATGGTGCCGCGTGACGGCGCCGGGGCGGACGCATCGGATCGGTACATGCGGTCGGAGTGGGCGGTGTTGGGTGGGCGCGAGGTGCGGTCGGCCGTTCTCGTCGGGGTGCTGGTCAATGCCGCGACCTTCGCGGCGTTCACCTATCTCGGCACCGTCGCCGCTACCGTCGCCGGAGCAACCGCCGCCTGGGTGCCGCTGGTGCTGGCGTTGTTCGGTGTCGGTTCCTTCGTCGGCGTGACGCTCACCGGTCGGTACAGCGACCGCCACCCGCGCTCCATCGTGACCGTGGGAACGCCCGGATTGGTCGCCGTGTGGGCGCTGGCGACGATGACCGCGCACACAATGGCGGGAGTCGCGGTCATGACATTGCTCACCGGGGCGGCCGCGTTCGGCGTCGGATCCGCGTTGATCGCGACGATCGTGCGGACCGCAGCACCCGCCGCGCCTCGCCTCGCCGGGGCGCTGGCCACCACCGCGCTCAATGTCGGCGCCGTGCTCGGTCCTGTCGTCGCCGGCGTGGTCGTCGATCACACGCAATCCCCGGTCGCGGCGCTGTGGTGCGCCTGCGGTGCGGCGGCCGTCGCGGCGGCGATCGTGGTGTTCGACCGGGTTCGGCACGGTCGGTCGGCGGACCCGATCGGGGTCGACGCGCGGTGAGTACCAGGCCATCGGAGCAGGCCAGCCGTGGCCTGCTCCGGTATCGCCGCTGGTCGCGACAAGGCCAGTGGTGCTCAACTGGCTATGAAGGCCGAATTCGGGCAGCTCTAGAATCGACGGTGAACCGAATCCGAGCGACTTGATTGGCGCCCATGACACAGGAGACAGCCGTGACTACGCCTGAGACCACCACCAACACCGTCGGCACCGCCCGCGTCAAGCGCGGCATGGCCGAGATGCTCAAGGGTGGCGTGATCATGGATGTGGTCAACGCCGAGCAGGCCAAGATCGCCGAAGACGCCGGCGCCGTGGCCGTGATGGCGCTCGAGCGGGTGCCCGCCGACATCCGCGCCCAGGGCGGCGTGTCCCGGATGAGCGACCCGGACATGATCGACGGCATCGTCGCCGCGGTCTCCATCCCCGTGATGGCCAAGGCCCGCATCGGCCACTTCGTCGAGGCGCAGATCCTGCAGAGCCTGGGCGTGGACTACATCGACGAGTCCGAGGTCCTCACCCCCGCCGACTACGCCAACCACATCGACAAGTGGAACTTCACCGTGCCCTTCGTCTGTGGCGCCACCAACCTGGGCGAGGCGCTGCGCCGCATCACCGAGGGCGCGGCCATGATCCGCTCCAAGGGTGAGGCGGGCACCGGCGACGTCTCCAACGCCACCACCCACATGCGCACCATCCGCGGCGAGATCCGTCGCCTGACCTCGCTGTCGGCCGACGAGCTGTTCGTGGCCGCCAAGGAGCTGCAGGCCCCCTACGAGCTGGTGTGCGAGATCGCCCGGACCGGCAAGCTGCCCGTCGTCATGTTCACCGCCGGCGGCATCGCCACCCCCGCCGACGCCGCCATGATGATGCAGCTCGGCGCCGAAGGCGTCTTCGTCGGCTCCGGCATCTTCAAGTCCGGCAACCCCGAACAGCGCGCCGCCGCCATCGTCAAGGCCACCACCTTCTACGACGACCCGGACGTGCTGGCCAAGGTCTCGCGCGGCCTGGGCGAAGCCATGGTCGGCATCAACGTCGAAGACATCCCGCAGCCCCACCGCCTCGCCGAGCGCGGCTGGTGATTTTCGCCTGAACCTGTTCGGGCACTGCAGTATTCGCCTCGGCGGGCGTCGTGATCACGACGCCCGCCGAGGCGTTTCTCGTGGCCGAGTCTTGCGTCGGACCGGGTAATCCCTTGCGGATCAGGCGGATTCGCGTCGAAGGCTAAGGCTGGCCCGCCGCGCCTTCGGTGTCGGTGGTGAGGGCGTCGGCGAAGTTCTCGGCGTAGCCGAGGACGAGGTGGCGGTGGGTGGGGAGTTGGACGGCCAATTCGTGCCAGCCGATGGCGGTGGGGGAGCCGTAGAGGTGGGTCAGGTCGGTGACCAGGGCGGCGGCCTGCTCGGGGGTAGGAGGAGCGGGGCGGGTGAAGGCGAGCAGAGAGGCGCCGATGGCTATGTGGCGGTAGCCGTGGGTGGCCATCCGGCAAATGACGGTGTGGTTGTCGAAGGTGCTCCAGTCGTCGGCGAAGTACCCGTTGGGGATTCCCGCGATGGCGAGGTCGTCGCGGTCGACGGGGACGCGCTGGATCAGGACGACGTCGTCGACGACGCGGTCGGGGCAGCGGTTGGCGGCGACGAGGGCGCTGAGTTCGTCCTCGGAGGCATTGCGGGTATCGCGCAAGGCTTCCCAGGGAACGCGGGCGGCCTGGCTGTCGAGCAGGGCGGCGATCCGGGAGACCGTGACGTTCTCGGCGTGATGCGTGGCGGCGGGGTCGTCGTGATCTTCGTGCTCGCCTTCCACCAGGCCGAGGGTGGCATGCATGCTGGTGTACGCGCACTGGCCGAGGTCGTCGAGCGTGCACAGGATCCTGGCATCGGGATGATCCATGCGGACCAGCTCCAACGCGTCGAGCAATTGGGCGAAGGTGGTGACGTCGTCGAGGCGGGCAACGGTGTTGGAGTCCAGCCGGTTACGTCGAACGGGTGGTTCGCCCGGCTCGAAAGTCGTCATCTGCACTCCGACATCCTGGCACGGGCTACGGCGCGTCGTCGTGATCCCGGCGCTGGTCGTCGATGTGGGGCCGGGCTGTCCGTGGCCTGAGCGTTCGCGGAATACCGTTCTTCGGCGATGTGGGCGGGGCCTGCCCGCGCGGCGCCTTCGCGTGCACGCCGTCACCAGTGCCGCGGCAATTCGCCCGCCGGCAGTACCGCGACCAGTTCCTGCCATCCGCGCGCTCGCGGACGCGGCCTTCGAGGCCGACGAGGTCGTGCGGAAACGGCGATGTCGGCCCGCTTCAGCCCATGGATTGCTGCCAACTGGGCATACCGTACAGTCGTTCCGTGACCGCGCTCGACTTCTCCTTGCTGGTCGTCGCGGGATTCTTCACCGGCCTGATCGGCTTCGTCACCGGGATGGCCTCGATCGTTTCCTATCCGGCGCTGCTGGCCGCCGGACTGCCGCCCGTCGCGGCCAATGTCACCAATACCGTCGCCATGGTCGCTGTCGGTGTCGGGGCGACCGCCAATTCCGGACGCGAACTCATCGGCCGAGGACCCACGCTGGTGCGCTGGGCGGTGCTGTCGGCCGTGGGCGGGCTGCTCGGCGCGCTCGCCCTGCTGGTCGCCCCGGACGGGGCATTCGAGGTGGTCGTGCCCTTCCTGGTGGCCATGGCCTCGATCGCCCTGCTGGTGCAACCGCTGGTGCGACGCCACATCGGCGAGCTCAGCGCGCCCTGGATCGTGCCGGTCGGCATCCTGCTCACCTCCGTGTACGGCGGCTACTTCGGTGCGGGCGCGGGCGTGATCTACCTGTCGATGATGATGCTGTGCACCTCCGAATCCCTGTGGAGCGCATCGATTCTCAAGAGTTTCCTGCTCGGCATCGCGAACCTGGTCGCCGCGATCGGGTTCGCCGCCTTCGGGCCGGTGCACTGGGGCGCGGCACTGGCCCTCGGCGCGGGTGCGCTGGCAGGCGGCTGGTGCGGTCTGCCCGTGGTGAAGGTGATCCCGCCGAACGTGCTGCGCGTGTCGGTCGGAATCGCCGGCCTCGGCCTAGCCGTATACCTGGCCACCTAGGCGTACCTCCGCATTCGCTCCGGCCGTGCGCGGTCTGAGGACCGCTGCGCGTCTGTGTCGAATGGGCGTACCTCCGCATTCGCTCCGGCCGTGCGCGGTCTGAGGACCGCTGCGCGTCAGTGTCGAACGGGCGTACCTCCGCGTTCGCTCCCGCCGTGCGCGTATCAGATCAGCTGCGCGTCCGTGCTGGATCGGCGTACCTCCGCATTCGGCTGCCGGGGTGCGGCGCGGTCCGTAGCCTGGAGACGGTGCACCAGTCGGATAGTGAAATCGCAATCCACGCAACAGAAGTCGCTTCGAACGTGATCCGGTCGGCGTTTCGCGCCCCGCTCACTCACTACGCCAAACAGGGCGACGATTTCGCCACGCAGGCCGATATCGCGGCCGAGAAAGCCATCCTCGATGTGCTCGCGACCGCGCGCCCGGGTGACCGGTTCGTCGCCGAGGAATCGGGCATCACCGGAGCGGCGGGCAGCGCTCGAACGTGGTTCATCGATCCGATCTGTGGCACACGGAATTTCGCCGTCGACACCGCGTTCGTGGCAGTGAACGTCGCGCTGCGCGTGGGCGACGTGGTGCGGACAGCGGCGACCGCCGATCCGTTCGCCGGTGAAGTGTTCTGGACAGCGGGGGAGGGCGGGTTCCGCCGCGCCGACGGCCGCGACGAGCCGTTGGGCCCGCATGCCGGAAGCCACCTCGTCGATGTCGACTTGGACAACCCCTTCCCCTGGTCGACCCCGGCGCGTCTCTTCGACGCCGAAGGCTTCGTGGACGAGTTCCACCCGCGGGTCTTATCGACTTCCCTTGCCCTCGTCTGGGTCGCGGCCGGTCGCCGTGCCGCCTACATCACCGGCGGCGACCTGCGCGACAGCGTGCACTTCAGCAGCGCGATCGCGATATGCCAGGCGGCGGGCTGCGTGGTGACCGGCCTGGCCGGGCAACCGCTGCACACCGCGCCGCACGGTCTGATCGCCGCGGCGGACGCGCGCACCCACGCCCGGCTGGTCGAGGCAGTGGCCGGTCTGCGCTCCGGGTAGCCCTGGGGTACACCGCTCTCCGAGGCGTCGCACAGATCCAGGCTGTCTGTGTCTCAGAGTTTCCTCAAATTCACTGGGTAGCGTCCGGGCCGTGGCATCGAGGCCTGCGCCGTGTGGCGCGGGTCCTGGGCCGTCGCCCCCCAGGGCGAGATTCCGACCCGACGTAAGGACGAGTGGATGAAGTTTCGTAGGACCGGACGAGTCGCGATCGCAGGACTGGCTGTGGTTGCTGCCCTCGGCCTGAGCGCGTGCAGTGACGACAAGGGCGAGACCACGCCCAAGACCACCACTACCACCAGCGCCAAGGCCGCGGCTCCGGCCGTCGACGATCTGCCCGCCGTGCCGACCGTGGAGCAGCTCAACGCGCAGCTCGGAACCGCACTGGATCCGGCGGTCCCCAACGACCAGAAGCTGGACTTCGTGCAGGGCATCGAAGCCGATCCCGAGCTGCCGAACCGCCTGGCTCAGGCCGTCCAGGACAACAACGTCCAGGTGCAGGTCACCGAGGTGACCTCGTTCGGTGACAGCGTCAACGCGAAGGCCGACTTCACGCTCAACGGTCAGACGAACATCGTCGACGTGCCGTTCGTGGCCGAGGCGGGCAAGTGGAAGGTCCAGAAGTCGTGGGCCTGCGGCATGCTGACCAACCTGGGCCAGACCTCGGTCGCCTGCGCCTGATCCCGCTCGCTCGAGCCCCGTTCGGAATTCCGGACGGGGCTTTCGCGTGTCCGAACGCATTTGGGCGACATCGGTTTTCCATCGACGGCCAGGCTCGCGATCAACGGCGCAGCGCCGCGCGATCGGGATGATCCCAGCGGACAGTCCAGGTCGCGTCCTCAGGATTGTCGACTGTGTGATCGCGCACGGCGGGCAGTGTCCAGTGTTGCTCGGCGGGCGTGAGCCGCAGCGCCGCCCGCTCACTGAGCTCGAGGCGAAGCGTGAGGTCGAAGTCGAGACCGCGCCCCAGCAACATCGGCCCCGCGAGGACCAGCACCAGATCGGCCTGTGCCGTGCGAATCACCGCCCGCGCCGACCGGTCTCGCTGCTCGTCCCACAGCGCGGGCAACCAGCGCCCGTCCTCGCGCAGCGCGTCGAGGATCTCGCGCCGCAGCGCTTCGTAGTCGAACCATGCTGTGCGATAAGACCATTCGTCGTCGCGTCCGTATTCCATGCGCAACGAGGCGGGCCGCACGAAATCGTGCACCGAGACCACCGCCGCCGATCGACCCAGATCCTGGAGCGTGGACACGATCGGGTTACCGAGCTCGACGGGTGCGGCGGCATCGGCCCCGTCGACCGCGATCACCCGTCGCCCCGGTAGCCCGACGAGGGTGTCGGCGACGAGTTGTGCGAGGGCGGCGGGTGAGGTGGGCGTGAACGTCGGCACGCCGACCATCACAGCAAATTCCGCACTGCCGTGCCCAGCCGGACATACCGCCCGGTCGGCGAGGCGATAATCTCGAGCCCATGGCGACAATCGAAGAGGCGCTCGCGATCGAGCGGCTGGAGCGCGACATCTTCCGCGGCGCGTCCACGGAGTCTCAGCTACCGCGCACCTTCGGCGGTCAGGTGGCCGGGCAGGCGCTGGTCTCGGCGGTCCGTACCGTCGATCCCAGCTTCCAGGTGCACTCGCTGCACGGGTACTTCCTGCGGCCGGGCAATCCGGAGGAACCCACCGTCTTCCTGGTGGAACGCATCCGCGACGGCCGCTCGTTCTGCACCAGGCGGGTGACCGGCGTCCAGGACGGACAGGCGATCTTCACCATGTCGGCCTCCTTCCATCACGGTGACGAAGGGCCGGAGCATCAGGACGTGATGCCCGCGGTCGACGGTCCCGACGACCTGCCCGACGCCAGCGTGACCATGACTCCGGAGCGGCTGTGGGCCATGCGTGAGTGGGAGCACTGGGACATCCGCACGGTCCCGCAAGAGCAGGTCGTTGCTCGTGACGGGGCAGTGTCGCCGCAGCAGGTGTGGTTCCGGTACCGGCATCCGCTGCCCGACGACCCGATGTTCCACGTCTGCACGCTGGCCTACATGAGCGATATGACCCTGCTCGGCTCGTCGAAGGTGATCCACCCCGACGAACCGACCCAGAACGCCTCGCTGGACCACGCCATGTGGTTCCTGCGCCCGTTCCGCGCCGACGAGTGGCTGCTCTACGACCAGTCCTCGCCCTCGGCCGGGTTCGGTCGCGCGCTGACCGACGGCAAGATCTGGGACCGCGACGGCAACCTGGTCGCCGCCGTCGTCCAGGAGGGCCTGATCCGCACGCCGCGCCACCAGTGAGCGTGAGCGGGCCCACATCGGCCGCGCTCGTAAGCTCAACGGCTGTGAACGCAACCTCGACCCGCACCCGGCCGACCATCGGCGTCCTCGCGCTGCAGGGTGACGTGCGCGAACACGTTGCCGCGCTGGAGCACTGCGGCGCCCACCCGGTGCTGGTCCGACGCGAGGCGGAACTGGCGGCCGTGGACGGGCTGGTGCTGCCGGGTGGCGAGTCGACCGCGATCTCGAAGCTGCTGCAGGCGTTCGACCTGCTCGACCCGTTGCGGGCGCGGCTGCGTGACGGGCTGCCCGCGTTCGGTTCCTGCGCGGGCATGATCCTGCTCGCCTCGGAGGTCCTCGACACCAGGGCCGATGCCCAGCACCTGTCGGGCATCGATATGACGGTGCGGCGCAACGCCTTCGGTCGTCAGGTCGACTCGTTCGAGACCGACCTGGACTTCTCCGGCCTCGACACGCCCGTGCGCGCGGTATTCATTCGCGCGCCGTGGGTGGAGCGGGTCGGTGACGGTGTCGAGGTGCTGGCCCGCGTACCGCACGGCCCGGCGCAGGGGCGCATCGTCGCGGCCAAACAGGGCAATGTGGTGGCGACCTCGTTCCATCCCGAGGTGACCGGTGATCTTCGCGTGCACGAACTGTTCGTCGACCTGGTGCGTTCGAGGCCGTGAAACCCCGCGTCGGCGGGCGTGGCGGGGGAGTGAGTAGGCTGGATCGAGCTTGTCCGCCCGGGCAGACGCGCAACCGACTTGAAGGAAGTAGGGCATGAGCGGCCACTCCAAATGGGCCACCACCAAGCACAAGAAGGCGGGAATCGACGCCAAGCGCGGCAAACTCTTCGCCAAGCTGATCAAGAACATCGAGGTGGCGGCCCGCACTGGTGGTAGTGACCCTGCGGGCAATCCGACGCTGTTCGACGCCATCCAGAAGGCGAAGAAGACATCGGTCCCCAACGACAACATCGAGCGCGCCCGCAAGCGCGGCGGTGGTGAAGAGGCCGGCGGCGCCGACTGGCAGACGATCATGTACGAGGGCTACGGGCCCAACGGTGTCGCCGTGCTGATCGAGTGCCTCACCGACAACCGTAACCGCGCCGCGGGCGAGGTCCGGCTGGCGATGACCCGCAACGGCGGCAACATGGCCGATCCGGGTTCGGTGTCGTACCTGTTCGCCCGCAAGGGTGTGGTGACCCTCGAGAAGAACGGCCTGTCCGAGGACGACATCCTCGAAACGGTCCTCGACGCGGGCGCCGAAGACGTGAACGACCACGGCGATGTCTTCGAGATCATCTCCGAGCCCGGCGATCTGGTCGCGGTACGTTCAGCCCTGCAGGCCGCCGGGATCGACTACGACTCCGCCGAGTCCGGCTTCCAGGCGTCGGTGTCGGTCGAGGTCGACGTCGAGGGGGCCCGCAAGGTGTTCAAGCTGGTCGACGCTCTCGAAGACAGCGACGATGTGCAGAACGTGTACACCAACGTCGACATCTCCGACGAGGTCGCCGCCGAGCTCGACGACGAGTAGCCCGTTTTCGTCGAACCGCCCCGGCCGTGAATTCGGCCGGGGCGCTTCACGTTTCGGCTACGACGACCGCTGCTGGTAGTAGCCCGACATCGACGGGTAGTAGTCGGCGAAATCCGGTCGCTCGGTCTGCGTGCACGCGGCGACGAACATGTCCGCGTAGTACTCCCAGCCCGGACCGATATGCGGGATCTCCGCCAGCTGATAATCCGAGGTCAGGTGCTGAACCAGGCGCAGCTCGGTGGCCGCGCCGGTGTCGAGCAGGGTCACTTCCAAGCGCCACAGGCCGATCTGGTCGGCCGAGGAGATGGCGAGGTGGATCGGTGGGGTGCAGTCGTCGATGCGCATCGGCGACCACGGTTCACCCTCCTCGTAGCGCATCTGCACCTGAATGGTGTTGCCCTTACCCGCCGCACCCTCCCAGGTGCCGTACCACCCGGAGGTCAGATGCGGATCGGTCAGCCGCGCCCACACCTCCTCGATCGGCAATCCCAACGACCGAGTGATCACCAGATCCCGCCCCTCGGGCGTAGGCACGATGTCACCGGTGGGTATGGCCATGTGGTTCTCCTCGCCTCGGACGGACAGACCGTTGTCGACCCTTCGACGGTACCCGTGGCCGCGGTCGGCACCCGGCACAATGAGGTCATGACGCGCATCGAGACGGTCCGGGGCGACATCACCGAACAGCAGGTGGACGCGGTGGTCAATGCCGCGAACTCCTCGCTGCTCGGCGGTGGTGGCGTCGACGGGGCGATCCATCGCAAAGGCGGCCCGCAGATCCTGTCCGAATGCCGCGACCTGCGTGCCGCGCACTACGGAAAAGGTTTGCCCACCGGGCAGGCAGTGGCGACCACGGCGGGTCGATTGCCTGCGCGCTGGGTGATCCACACCGTCGGCCCCGTGTGGTCGGCCACCGAGGACCGATCCGCGCTCCTCGCCTCGTGTTACCGCGAGTCTTTGCGGGTGGCAGATGAATTGGGGGCGGCGAGCGTCGCCTTCCCGGCGATCTCCACCGGCATCTTCGGCTGGCCCATCGACGACGGCGCGCGGATCGCGGTCGAGACCGTCCGTGCGGCCGACACGAAGGTGAACCAGGTGCGGTTCGTGCTGTTCGACGATCGCGCGCTCGAGGCCTTCACCGCGGCGCTGGGGTAGTGCCCGCTTCGGCGATAGAAGGTGCCCGCGATGGTCGGGAACGGCCATTGGGCGATGAGGGGGTTACCGCCGGGACCGGCGTGCGCATCGTGTCGTTGGTCGGCCGGAACCCGGACATGCTCTAGACTTTCGAACAACTGTTCGTGTCTTCGAAGGGGTGGCCGGTGCGGGTGATGGGCGTCGATCCCGGGCTCACCCGGTGCGGGCTCAGCATGGTCGACAGTGGGCCGGGGCGGAAGGTGGTCGCCCTCGATGTCGGTGTGGTGCGCACGCCGCCGGAGGCCGAGTTGGCGTTGCGGTTGATGGCAGTCGCCGATGCCGCCGAAGAGTGGATGGACACTCATCGGCCCGAAGCTGTCGCGATCGAGCGGGTGTTCGCCCAGCACAATGTGCGAACCGCGATGGGCACCGCGCAGGCCGGTGGAGTGATCGCGCTGGCCGCGGCGCGGCGCGGTATCCGGGTGGCGTTCCATACGCCCAGTGAGGTGAAAGCCGCCGTCACCGGCAACGGTACGGCCGATAAAGCTCAGGTCACCGCGATGGTGACGCGGATTCTCGGCTTACAGGTGGCGCCGAAACCGGCGGATGCCGCCGACGCGCTCGCGCTGGCGATCTGTCATTGTTGGCGGGCGCCGCTGATGGACCGGATGGCCGCGGCGCAGGCACAGGCGGAGGCGGTCCGCCGCCGCTACGAACAACGGCTGGCCGAACAACGGAAGGTGGTGCGCGGGTGATCGCGTCGGTACGCGGTGAGGTACTCGAGATCGCGCTCGATCATGTGGTGATCGAGGCCGCGGGCGTCGGCTACCGCCTCAATGCCACCCCGGCCACCCTCGCCGGGCTCACCCGCGGCGAGCAGACCCGTCTCTACACCGCGATGATCGTGCGCGAGGACTCGATGACCCTGTTCGGGTTCGCCGACACCGAAGCGCGTGAACTGTTCGCTCTGTTGCAGACCGTTTCCGGCGTCGGCCCACGGCTGGCGATGGCGGTGCTCGCGGTGCTCGAACCCGAAGCGCTGCGCAAGGCGTTGGCCGAGAGCAATGTTTCGGCACTGACCCGGGTGCCCGGGATCGGCAAACGCGGCGCCGAGCGGATGGTCGTCGAACTGCGCGACAAGGTGAACCAGGTGGCTGTCCCCACCGGCCCACCCGGTGCGCAGACACCGAGTACCCCTGTGCGCGAACAGGTTTGTGAGGCACTGATCGGCCTCGGTTTCCCCGCGAAACAGGCCGAACAGGCCGTCGACGCCGTTCTCGCCGACCAGCCCACCGCCACCACCTCGGTGGCCTTGCGTGCCGCGCTCGGCTTGCTGGGCAAGAACAGGTAACCCGTGTACTCCGACTCCGACAGCTTCGACGAGACCGACGAATCCGAGCTCACCGCCCGATATCTCAGCACCGACGGCGAAGCCGAGACCGGGCTGCGCCCGACCTCGCTCGACGAGTTCATCGGCCAGCCCCGCGTGCGCGAACAGCTCGCGCTGGTCCTGCACGGCGCCCGCCAACGCGGCGCTACCCCCGATCACGTCCTGCTGTCCGGGCCGCCCGGCCTCGGTAAGACCAGCATGGCGATGATCATCGCGGGCGAACTCGGCACCGCACTGCGCATCACCTCGGGTCCGGCGCTCGAACGCGCGGGCGACCTCGCCGCGATGCTGTCCAACCTGGTCGAGGGCGATGTCCTGTTCATCGACGAGATCCACCGCATGGCCCGCCCGGCCGAGGAAATGCTGTATCTGGCGATGGAGGACTTCCGCGTCGACGTGGTCGTCGGCAAAGGCCCCGGCGCGACCTCGATCCCCCTCGATATCGCCCCGTTCACCCTGGTCGGGGCAACCACGCGCTCGGGTGCGCTCACCGGCCCGCTGCGCGACCGCTTCGGCTTCACCGGGCACATGGACTTCTACGACCCCGGCGAGCTGCTGCAGATCCTCATCCGCTCGGCGCGCATCCTCGGCGTGCAGATCGATCACGATGCCGCCGCCGAGGTCGCCGGACGTTCCCGGGGCACCCCGCGTATCGCCAACCGGCTGCTGCGCCGGGTGCGCGACTACGCCGAGGTCAGGGCCGACGGCATCATCACCCACTCGATCGTGATGGCGGCACTCGAGGTCTACGACGTCGACGCGCTGGGACTCGACCGGCTCGACCGCGCCGTCCTCGGTGCGCTCGTGCGCGGATTCGGTGGGGGACCGGTGGGCGTGTCGACCCTGGCTGTGGCCGTCGGCGAGGAAGCGGCCACCGTGGAAGAGGTCTGCGAACCGTTCCTCGTCCGTGCCGGACTGGTCGCTCGGACACCCCGCGGGCGGGTCGCGACGGCGGGCGCCTGGGAACACCTCGGCCTGGTGCCACCGCCGGACCTGGTCATCGGCGCCATCGAAGTGCGAGGGCGCGAACCCCAGCCGAGCGTCGACCTCTCCGACTGAGATCGCCGCGCTCCAGGCGGGCGCCGCACCGCAAGGTCGTCTACTGTCGATTCGGTGGCAGTCCTAGAGGTGGTGCAACGATTCCCCGAGCCGTTGCGTTCCCTGCTCCTGAAACATCGGGAACTTCTCAAATTCGCCGTCGTCGGCGCGATCACCTGGTTCATCGACACCGGAGTGGTGTACGCGGTGAAACTGACCGTGCTCGGCGACAAGCCGCTCACCGCGCGCCTGCTCGGCGCGCTGATCGCGACCATCGCCTCCTACATCCTCAACCGTGAGTGGTCCTTCCGCGCCCGCGGCGGGCGGCAGCGCAGTCACGAAGCCGCCCTGTTCTTCACGGTGAGCGCACTGGGCATCGCGGTCACCATGATCCCGCAGGCCCTGTCGCTCTACGTGCTGAATCTACGTGTGCCGCACGTGGATCCGACGGTACAGATGGCCGCCAACTTCATCTCGGGACAGATCCTCGGCGTCCTGCTGGCCATGGCGTTCCGCTTCTGGGCATTCCGGCGCTACGTTTTCCCCGACGACCTGCGCGAAGCCGAACTGCACAGCATCCAGGGCTGAGATATGGGCGGCCGGCGCCGCTGGTTTTCGGCCTGGGAACCTTGATCTTGCCTCCCTACGGGCACTCCTTCGTCGCACCCTTCGGCCAGTCCAGATCAAGGCGGCCGAAAACCGTCGGCTGTTGCCGTTGGCGCAAGGCCCGCGTGGTGGTCAGTGTCTACGTTCGGGGTGTTCCAGGGCGGTGATCACCAGGTCTATGAAGGCGTCCACCTCGTCGCGGGAGTAGCCGCGGGTGCCGAGGCGGGAGTCGGTGAAGCGGACGCCGCGCACGTCGGCGGCGGTGAGGCTGCCGGGGCCGTTGTGGGCCAGGGTGGCCGCGACCAGGTCGAGGAAGGCGTCGACTTCTTCCTCGTGATAGCCGCGCCTGCCCACCGCGGACTGGGTGAAGCGCATGCGGTGCACGTCGTCGGGGGTGAGCATCTCGGCGACACTGTCGCCCGCCCGCGCCGCCGGAACGGGAGCCCCGCCCTTCTGGCGATGTTCGAGCTCGGTCCGCACCCGGTCGAGGAAGTCGTCGACCTGGTCGGCCTGATACCCGCGACCGCCGAAACGGGGTGCGCCGAAGTGCACGTGGCGAATGTCGTCGGCGGTGAGCGCGCCCTGCCCGTCGAGGGTGGCCGATACGCTTTCCAGGAAGGCGTCGACCTCGTCCGCGTGGTAGCCGCGATGCCCCAGGGTCGGCATGGCGAAGTGGGTGCGGCTCACATCGTCGGGCGTCACAGCGGTCATTATCTCAGGATTGCCCTTCTATCCCACGGCTTTTCGCTATCGGGCAGCGGCGCGCACGCCATCGATGAACAGCCGCCGCACGGCGTGACTGTACACCGACATCGAGGCGGGATCAGGGCTTCGCATACCTGCGACGAGCCCGGCGACGATCATGCCGAGTGCCGCCTTGGCGGTATTGGCGGTATCGATGTCGGCGCGCAGGTAGCCGACCCGCACACCGTGCTCGAGGTAGCGCGTCATGAGGACCTCGGTGGCGTCGACCAGACCGTAGACCCGCTCGGTGAGTTCGTCGTCGATACCGGTCGCGTGGAACAGCAATAGATGCGCGGTGCGCGGATCGGCGAGCAGAACGCGGTTGAGTGAATCGCCGATCCGGTCGATCAGCGCGGCGTATTCCTCGATGGTGGCGGCGCTTTCGGGCTCCATGCCGTTGTCGAGCGCGCCGAAGATGCGCCCGCTCACCTCGTCGATGACATGGTCGATGATGTCGCGCTTGTTCGCGAAGTAGCGGTAGAAGGTGCCGTGCCCGATACCGAGACGTGTGGCGATATCGGCGATTCCGGTGGCGTGATAGCCCTTCTCGGCGAAGCAGTCGAAGGCGGTATCGATGATCTCCCTGCGCAATTCGGCTTTGCGCTGGTCGATTCGCGAGGGTGGCTTCGTCACATTGACGATGTTACATTCGCTGTAATCAGAATGACGTGTCATTCTGAGACTGGAGCATTCTCGATCTCAGTGTGGAGGTTCGGCGTGGTACCTCAGTTCGACGCGGTCGTGGTCGGAGCGGGTTTCGGTGGCATCGGGGCCGGTATCGAGCTCGACCGGCTCGGGTTGCGCGATTTCGTCATCCTGGAGCGGGAGGACGACCTGGGCGGCACCTGGCACGTGAACAGGTATCCGGGTCTGGCGGTCGACATCGCCTCGGTGACCTACTCCTATTCTTTCGAGCCGAACCCGCGCTGGACCCGCTTGTTCGCGCCGGGCGCCGAGTTGAAGAAGTACGCCGAGTATGTGGCGGATAAATACGATCTGCGCAGGCGGATGCGGTTCGGCACCGTTGTCGACGGCGCGCGCTGGGACGCCGAGAATCAGCAGTGGGTGGTCACGATCGCCGGCGGTGAGACGCTGACCGCGCGCTATCTGCTCGCGGCGACGGGGTTCCTGTCGCAGCCCTACACGCCGCCGTTCCCCGGTATCGAGTCCTTCGCGGGCAAGATCATCCACACCACCGATTGGGACGCCGATTATGACCTGACCGGCCGTAAGGCAGCCGTCATCGGCACCGGCGCCACGGCGGTGCAGTTGGTGCCGGAAGTCGCGAAGAAGGTCGACGAACTGACCGTGTTCCAGCGGACCCCGATCTGGGTGGTGCCCAAGGTCGACGCTCCGATTCCGGGCGCGGTGCGGGAACTGTTCGACAAGGTGCCGCTGACGCAGAAGGCGGCACGGCTGGTCAATACCGGCATGCTCGAGGCGTTGATGGTCGTGGGCGTGCTGCATTACAAGCAGGCCAAACCCTTGAACCGAGCAGCCGCAGCGATGGCCAAGGCGCACCTGTTCGCGCAGGTGCGTGATCCGGAGACCAGGCAGAAGCTGACTCCGCACTACGACTTCGGTTGCAAGCGCCCGACGTTCTCCAACACCTATTTCAAGACGTTCAACCAACCGCACGTACGGCTCGAGACCAACTCGATCGACCATGTGGAACCCGACGGCATCGTCACCGCCGACGGCCACAAGACCGAGATCGACACCCTGCTGCTGGCCACCGGGTTCAACCTGTGGGACGTGAATTTCCCGGCGATCGAGATCGTCGGCCGCGATGGCGTGAATCTCGGAAAGTTCTGGCGCGACAACCGGTTCCAGGCCTACGAGGGCATCACCGTGCCCAAATTCCCCAACTTCTTGAGCCTCAACAGTCCCTACTCCTACAGCGGGCTGTCGTACTTCACCACGATCGAAGCCCAGATGAAACACATGGGGCGCTTGTTCGCCGAGTTGTTCCGTCGCGGCGAGCACACCTTCGAGGTCACCGAACAGGCCAATGCGCAGTTCCTCGACCGGATGACCGGCAAGCTGGGGTCCTCGGTCTTCTACGGCGGCGATTGCGCCTCCGCGCGCAGCTATTACTTCAACCAGCACGGTGAAGCGGCGCTGTTGCGTCCCACCAGCACCGCCGCCGCGCACCGCGAAGCTGTGTCCTTCCCGCTCGACGATTACACCTACGGCCGCGCAGTCTGAGTCCCGCGTTTTCACGCGCGCGCCGGTGTCCGGTGTGTCGCCGCGGCGGGGAACTGGCAGACTGTCAGGCGTACTTGCACGTCCACCACTGACTAGGGACTGACTTCGACGATGGACTTCCTGTTTCCGCTGCTGATCCTGGCCCTGCTCGTGCCGATGTTCTTCGGTATCCGCAAACAGAAGCGGGAGGCCGAGAAGGTCTCGACGATGCAGGAAGCCTTGAAGGTCGGTGATGCTGTCGTCACCACCTCGGGTCTGTACGGCACCGTCGTCGACCTCGACGAGAACACCGTCGACCTGGAGATCGCCGAAGACGTGATCACCACCTGGCTGCGTCAGGCCATCCGCGAGGTGCGCGCCGACGAGCAGGCGGTCGAACAGGCCCCCGAGGTCACCGACGCCCCCGCCGAGGAAGCCGTGGAACAGACCGAGACCCGGCTGACCAAGGA
This sequence comes from Nocardia sp., assembly GCA_014360565.1. Classification (GTDB taxonomy): domain Bacteria; phylum Actinomycetota; class Actinomycetes; order Mycobacteriales; family Mycobacteriaceae; genus Nocardia. The sequence continues at coordinate 19,102 of JACIXH010000004.1, read as the reverse complement.
CTGACCAGTCCCTTTTCCCTGCCCGGGCGCACTGGCGTTCCGGGCTGGGCACCGTTGTGCCCACCGATCCAGCCTCGACTTCCGCCTAGGAGATGACCTGCTGTGCCACCTTCCCAAGGATCGGCGCATCCGTTCCGGTTGCTCGGCGTCTACGCCGCGCTGCTGGCCGTGATCTACGCGCTGGTGTTCTTCACCGGTGACCATTCCCCGTCGGCCAAGCTCGGCATCGACCTGCAGGGCGGTACCCGCGTCACGTTGACCGCGCGCACCCCCGACGGCAGCAAGCCGAGCCAGGACAGCCTGAAGAAGGCTCAGGAGATCATCGACGCCCGTGTGAACGGTCTCGGCGTCGCCGGCTCCGAGGTGGTCATCGACGGTGACAACCTGGTCATCACGGTGCCCGGTGACGACAGCCAGCAGGCACGCGCGCTGGCCACCACCGCCAAGCTCTACATCCGCCCGGTGCTTTTCGCCACCGAGCCGCAGGTAGGCGGGGCGGCACCGCCCGCGACCGGCACCGCGCCACCGGGAGGTACCGCACCGCCCGCGACGGACGCTCCCGCACCCGAGACCGGCGAGGCGACCCCGCCCGCCGAGGCGCCGACCACTCCGGCACCGCAGTCACGGGTGTTCCCCGCCCAGGCACCGCCGACCCCGACGCCGCCGCCGGGCGGGCTCACCTATCAGCAGCAGCAGGCCAAGGACATCGCCGATGCCAAACAGCTGCGTCAGAGCACCGACCAGGCCACCCAGCAGGTCGCCCTGGCGAGCATGGACTGCACCAAGCCCGACCCGCTGACCGGTAACGACGACCCGGCCCTGCCGCTGGTCGCCTGCTCGCAGGACGGCACCGAGGTGTTCCTGCTCGGCCCCAGCCGCATCGACGGCCAGGAGATCGCCGACGCGACCTCCGGCCTGAACGCCCAGCAGGCCCGCCACGAGGTGAACCTCGAATTCAAGTCCGGGGGCGCCGACGCCTGGTCCGCGCTGACCGGTGAGTACGTGAACAAGCGGGTCGCGTTCGTACTCGACACGAAGGTCGTGAGCGCGCCGCAGGTGCAGCAGGGTCCGCAGCTGGGTGGTCGCACGTCGATCTCGGGCAGCTTCACCGCCGACAGCGCGGCCGAGCTGGCCAACACGCTGAAGTACGGTTCGTTGCCGCTGTCGTTCCAGACCTCGGAAGCGGAAACGGTCTCGGCGACGCTGGGTCTGTCCTCGCTGAAGGCGGGTCTGCTCGCCGGCGCCATCGGCCTGATCGCGGTGCTGATGTATTGCCTGCTGGTCTATCGCCTGCTCGGCATTCTGGCCGGGTTCTCGCTGATCGCGGCCGGTTTCGCCGTCTACGGCATCATCGTGCTGCTCGGGCGCTGGATCGGGTTCACCCTCGACCTGGCCGGCATCGCCGGTCTGATCATCGGTATCGGTCTGACCGCCGACTCGTTCGTGGTGTTCTTCGAACGCATCAAGGACGAGATGCGTGAAGGGCGCAGTTTCCGATCGGCGGTGCCGCGCGGCTGGGCCAGGGCCCAGCGCACCAACCTGTCCGGTAAGACGGTCAGCCTGATCGCCGCGGTGGTGCTCTATGTGCTCGCCGCCGGCCAGGTCAAGGGCTTCGCCTTCACTCTCGGTGTCACGACCGTCCTCGACGTGATCGTGCTGTACCTGGTTACCGCACCGTTGATGATGCTCGCCGCGCGCTCGCCGTTCTGGGCCAAGCCGTCGGTGAACGGCCTCGGCGTGGTGCAGCAGATCGCCAGGGAAACCGGCGCGGGCCAGGCCCGGCCGAAGGAGATGTCACGATGACCAACGCCCATCCCACCGGCGACCCGGTGGCACTCGACAAGCGCGGATCCGGCCCGGCGCCGCGGCACAGCTTCTTGGAGCGGCTCTACACCGGCACCGGTGGCTTCCCCATCGTCAGCAGGCGCAAGCTGTTCTACTCGCTGGCGGCGATCTTCGTGCTGGTGTCGTTGCTCAGCATCGCGGTGCGCGGCTTCACTCTCGGCATCGACTTCACCGGTGGTTCGCGGATCCAGATCCCGGCCACCGCCGAGATGACCACCCAGCAGGTGGAGGACGTCTACTCCGACGCCATCGGCCACGGCCCGGTCTCGGTGCAGAAGGTCGGTGCCGGGGCCAGCGCCACCATCCAGGTCCGGTCCGAAACCCTCGACATCGAGCAGATCGACGCGGTGACCACCGCCATGCTCACGGAGTTCGAGCCGAAGGACGCCTCCGGTGCGGTGAGTCGCGACGCGATCAGTGTCGCCGACATCAGCGAGACCTGGGGTGGGCAGATCACCCAGAAAGCCCTGATCGCGCTGCTGGTGTTCGTGCTGGCGACGATGATCTACATCGCGATCCGCTTCGAACGGGACATGTCGATCGCGGCGATCGTGTCGCTGTTCTTCAACCTGATCGTCACCGCGGGGATCTACTCGCTGGTCGGGTTCGAAGTGACGCCGGCTGCGGTGATCGGTCTGCTCACGATTCTGGGCTTCGCGCTCTACGACAACGTCGTGGTGTTCGACAAGGTCGAGGAGAACACCCGCGGTGTGATGCACCTGAACAAACGGACCTACGCCGAACAGGCCAACCTCGCTGCCAACCAGACGTTGATGCGCTCGATCAGCACCACGATCATCGGCATCCTGCCGATCATCGGCATGCTGGTGATCGCGGTCTGGTTGCTGGGTGTGGGCACCCTGAAGGACCTCGCGCTGGTGCAGATGGTCGGCATGATCGTGGGCGCCTACTCGTCGGTCTTCTTCGCCGTGCCGGTGCTGGTATCGATCAAGGAACGGTGGGGTCCGGTGGCTGCGCACACGAAGAAGGTCCTGGCCAAGCGGGCAGAGGGCGCCTCCGGCGCTCGGGTTCCGGTGGGCGCGGGTGCTTCGGCGCCCCGCGGCCCTCGACCGACCGACAGCGGTGCGCCGCGGCCGGGTTCGCGGCCGAGCGGAAAGCGGCAGAAGAGAAGGCACTGACGACCGACAAGCAGGGGGTCTCATCATGCGACGCAGCACGATTCGGCTGATCACCGTGCTCGCCACGGCGGCTGTGACCACCTCCGTGGTGGCCGGGTGCTCCACCAAGAACCAGGTGCCTTCCATCGGATACGCGGTCGACGCCGCGGTCGCCAGCTACAACGGCGCGAGCACGCTCGGCGCCAGTAGCGGCACCGCGGCGGTGTTCGGTCGCGTGCTCACGGGCTTCTTCTACACCGGACCCGATGGTCAGCAGGTGGCCGACACCGATGTCGGCACGGCCAAGGAAGTGCCCGGCGAGACCCAGACGGTGCAGTACCGGCTCAATCCGGACGGGGTGTACTCCGACGCAGTGAAGACCTCCTGCGACGACCTGGTGCTCGCGTGGTCGGCGCGCTCGGGCAAGTACACCCGCCCCGGCGAACGCGGGCCGGTCTCGCTGTTCGACGCGGCGAGCACCGCCGGCTACGACGAGATCGAACGGATCGACTGCCAGCCGGGCTCCAAGGACGCCACGGTGGTGTTCCGGCCCGGCAAGCACTACCTGCCGTGGCGGACGCTGTTCAGCGCGGCCGAGGTGATGCCCGCGCATGTGGTGGCGCAGGCGGTCGGTGTGCCGAATGTGGTGGACGCCTTGCAGACCGGCGACGGTGCGGTGATCGATCGGATCGCCGATTTCTGGAACAACGGCTGGACGATGAAGCCCGGGGAGCTCGATCTGACGAAGTTCCCGTCGTCGGGTCCGTATCGGATCGAATCCTTCAGTGTGAAGGACGGTTTGGTGCTCGTCGCCAACGAGAAGTGGTGGGGTGACCCGCCCGAGACGAAGCGAATCGTGGTGTGGCCCAAGGGCACCGACTTCGCGGCGAAGGCGGGGGAGAACGCGCTCGGGGTCGTCGATCTCGGGGCCGGGTCGGTCGCGGATCTGAAGCTCGAGGGCTTCGACGAGCAGATCCTGCCCAGCCGCAGCGCCGAACAACTCGTGCTCGCCACCGGTGGGGTGTTCTCACAGGTGGAGGTGCGGCGGGCGTTCGCACAGTGTGTGCCGCGCCAAGCGCTGTTCGACACCCTGGGTAAGGCGGGCGAGCCCGCGAAGCACGGCCTCGGCGCCGGTGTGTTGAATGCCCATGTCGTGCAGCAGGATTCGTTGTACTACCCCGCAGTGATCGGCGGGGCCGAGCGGTATCGCGGCGCCGACATCCCCGCGGCGACGGCGACTCTGGCCTCCTCCGGCACGGCCCGGCCGACGGTACGGATCGGTTACCAGGGCCCGGATGCGCGCCGTGCGCAGACCGTGGCGATGATCGCCGATTCCTGCCGTGGCGCGGGAATCACCGTGGTCGACGCGGGTGCGCCCGACTTCACCCCGCTGAAGCTGCCCGAAGGGGCGGTCGACGCGGTACTCGGCGGAACCGGCGCGGTGCCGGGGCCGGCGGGGTCGAGCGCGGGCGTCGTCGCGTTCGCCGCGTTGCGGGCGGGTAGCGGCCTCGATTTCGGTGGCTTTGCTAACGGTCGCTACGATGCGATCACCGATCAGCTTGCGGGCGAGGCCAACTCGACCGCGACGCTGAACCTGCTGACCGAGGCCGAGAACCTGCTGTGGGCGCAGCTGCCGAGCATTCCGTTGTTCGCGACGCCGCGCGTCATCGCCTTCGGCCACGGTATGCAGAACGGGATCGCCGGGCCGACACAGGCCGGTACCGGGTGGAACATGGATCGCTGGGTGTTGCAGCGATGAGTGGACGTGAGAGGCGAGGGTTGATGAGCAAGCACGCGGTGGTCGAGTCCGACGATCTGGCCAGTGAGCGGACCGCCGCGGCGGCCGAAGCGGTGACTCGGCTGACCCGTTGGCACGACGACTTCCCCACGCCGGGTGTGCGTTTCGCCGACCTCACCCCCGTCTTCGCCGATGGCCCCGGGTTCCGCGCGGTCATCGACTGCTTCGCCGCCATCGCGCCCGAGGCCGACATCGTGGCCGGTGTCGACGCGCGCGGCTTCCTGCTCGGCGCCGGCGTCGCCGCGGCGCTGGGCACCGGCGTGCTCGCCATCCGCAAGGGCGGCAAGCTCCCGCCGCCGGTCGTCTCGCGCGAGTACAAGCTCGAATACGGTTCGGCCGCACTGGAAATCCCCGCCAACGGCGTCGACCTCGCGGGCAGGCGCGTGCTGCTGCTCGACGACGTTCTCGCCACCGGCGGCACCCTCGCCGCCGCGGCCGCCTTGTTCAAGGAGGTCGGCGCCGAGGTGGTCGCCGCCGCGGTGGTGCTGGAACTGGAATTCCTGAAGGGACGCGAGCACCAGGGCGACTACCCGGTGACCTCGATCGTCAAGCTGTAGGGGTGGGGGAGCTCACGGCTCCGAAAAAAAGGTGGCGCCGGGCGGGGCTTCGGTGTTATCAATGAAGGGTCTTGTTCCCGGCAATCGGAGTCACGCGTTGATTTCTTGAGGTAGCGCTCTCGGACGGTCCGCATTCTGCGCACCGTGTATCCGTCGCACCTCCAGGGGATCCGCATGACCTCTCTTTCTTTTTCCGATCTCACCTTTCACTGGCCGGATGGCACCACTGTGTTCGACGGGCTCGATGCTGTCGTCGGGCCAGGGCAGATCGGGCTGGTCGGCAGTAACGGCGCAGGAAAATCCACCTTGTTGCGGTTGGTCGCCGGGGAACTGACGGCTGCGCGCGGCTCGATCTCCGTGCCGGGCAGCCTCGGATATCTGCGCCAGGACCTGGGCATGCGCACGGGTCAGCGGGTCGACGCTGTGCTCGGTATCGCGGCGGTCCGCAGCGCGCTGCATCGCATCGAGAACGGCACCGGTGAACCCGCCGACTTCGACACCGTCGGCACGGCGTGGCAGGTCGAGGACGAGGCCGTCGCACTGCTCGGCAAGCTCGGGCTCGACTACGTGGCCCAGTCCGTCGACGACCTGGACCGCACCCTGGATACCCTCTCCGGCGGAGAGACCGTGCTGCTCGGGCTGGTCGCCGAACTGCTGCGCGAACCCGACGTGCTGCTGCTGGACGAGCCGACCAACAATCTCGACGCGGTGGCCCGCGGACGGCTCTACGAGGTGATCCGGCAGTTCGCGGGCACGGTGGTGGTGGTCAGCCACGACCGGGAACTGCTCGACCGGATGGACGGCATCGCCGAATTGCGCTCGGGTGAGATCCGTTCCTTCGGTGGCGGTTTCAGCGACTATGAACGCATCGTCGAGGCGGAGCAGGAGGCGGCGCGCGCTGCCGTTCGTGATGCGCGCAGTGATGTGCGCAAACAGGCACGCGAACTCGTCGACGCCAGAACCAAACTGGACCGGCGGGCGCGCTTCGCCCAGAAGATGCAGGACAACAAGCGCGTGCCCAAGATTATCGCCGGACTGCGCAAGAACGCCGCCGAGGTGTCGGCGGGCAAACTGCGCAACTCCCACATCGACAAACTCGACTCCGCTCGCGAAACCCTCGACCACGCCGAGGAATTGGTGCGCGCGGATCGCGAGATCAGGGTCGAACTCCCCGGCACCCGGCTCTATCCAGGGCAGGACGTGATCGAGCTACAGCACGTCGAGCTGGCGAACGGACCGGTGGTCGACCTCTGTGTGAGCGGACCGGAACGGATCGCGCTGACCGGGCGAAACGGGGCGGGCAAGACGACTCTGCTACGGCGGATCGTCGCCGAGGAGCCGAAGGTGGCATGGCGATTGCTGCCTCAGCGCCTCGACGTCTTCGACGAGACGCGCTCGGTATTCGAGAATGTCGCCGACGCCGCACCCCATGCCTCGGCCGAACAGATCCGTGGACAGCTCGCGCGCTTCCTGTTCCGTGGCGCCGACGCCGACATCGCCGCCTCGGCCCTGTCGGGCGGCGAACGCCTGCGAGCGGCGCTGGCCACGCTGCTGCTCGCCGAACCGGCGCCGAAACTGCTCATGCTCGACGAGCCGACCAACAACCTCGACCTCCCCAGCCTGGCTCACCTCACCCAGGCGCTGGCGAGTTTCGAGGGCGCCTTGATCGTGGTGAGCCACGACGACCGTTTCCTCGCCGACATCGGGATCACCCGAAGACTCGAGCTCACCTCCGACGGATTGGTCGAGTGAGGTCCGGCGATCAGTCCAGCAGGTCGGCGGCGCGGTTGACTTCGAGCGCCTTACGCAGCCACCGCTGCAACTGGTCGAGGTCGCCGCAATTCAGAATGTGATCGCGCACCTCGTCGCTCACGGCGATCCCGCGCGCGTCGAGCACGGTCAGCACGGACTTGGCTTCACCCCGTGCTTCACCTCGTGCCTCGCCCTCGGCGAAGTACGTCCGAGCGAAGTCGCTGCGGTATTCATACCCTTGAAGCCCGGCGGCCATCAGCGCCTCCCACTCGGTTTGTGCTGCAACGGGCAGCGTCGACAGGATGAAGTCATAGTACAGCGCTGCCCGGTCGCCACCCAGGGTGCTGAGGGCGGAGAGCAGTGCCAGCCAGATAGACCGGTGCTCGGGATGCTCGGGATGGGCCAACGCGGACAGTACTGCCAGCTCGGGTAGTGCCGCGGCGGCTCGGAGGTCGGTCACGACAGGCACGCCGGCGGGGTCCAGCACGATAGGGCACAGCCCGATAGATGGATTGCCGTAGCCGATATCGATCGGCTTCGCCGCCCAGCGGGCGGTCCGGGCATCGGGACACAGCACCAGCAGCAGCGTCCGGCAGCGGAGCTTCGCTCGCAGTGACGCTACATAGACCGGCCATGACCAGCGTTTGTCGGGGTCGGGTCGGCGCTGCACTTCGACGACGACCGCCAGAATTCGGCTACCGCCCTGGTGAAACGCGACCACTGCGTCCGCGTGATACTCGGTCGGCGCCAGGACGGTGGCGTCGCCGGGGACGGTGGTGATGGTCTCGTACTCGGGCAGCTCACAGCCCAACCCGGTGAGTAGGGGTGCGACCAGGGCAGGCTGGTGCTGGAAGAGATCGATCACCACTTCGTGCGGAGCCGACGGCATGCGCCAGAAGGTAGCCGACGGGGTGGCGGTATGGCGAATCCGCTGGTGCCTGTTGACGTTTGCTGTTCTGGTTGCATAGACTAAAACTACAACCGAGAGGGAGTGGTTCGGATGGGTTACGGGAGCTGGGATGACACCGCCTATCGGGCGGGGAAGACGTTTCGGGCGCGGCAGGGGGTGGATGATTTCGGGTATACGGCCGAGATGCGGGCGAAGCCGTATGACACGTGGTGTGCGCATCCGTTGCTCGATCCGTTCGGGGTCGGGAAGCGGGAGTGCCGGGACTCGGCCGAGCACGGGAACTCGCTGCCGGTGGCGGTGCTGTTCGACGTGACCGGGTCGATGGGGCGGGTGCCGCGGATCATGCAGGACAAGCTCGGGAAACTGCACGGGCTGCTGAAGAACAAGGGGTACGCGCAGGACCCGCAGGTGCTGTTCGGGGCGATCGGCGATGCCGATACCGACCGGGTGCCCTTGCAGGTCGGGCAGTTCGAGTCCGACAACCGGATGGACGAACAGCTGCGGGCGATCCTGCTCGAAGGTGGCGGCGGCGGTCAGAAGTCCGAAAGCTATGAGCTGGCGGCATATTTCATGGCCGAGCATGTCGCCACGGATGCCTGGGACAAGCGCGGTAAGAAGGGATATCTGTTCCTGATCGGTGACGAGTTGAACAAACCTCGACTGGCCGCCCGGCACATCAGAGCGGTTGTCGGCGATCACGTGCGCCGCGATGTGTCCGTCGAGTCGATCTATCGCGAACTCGAGCAGCGGTGGCACGTGTACTACATCCTGCCGAACCAGTCCTCGTACTACCGGGATCCGGAGATCGCCGAACACTGGCGGGCGTTGCTCGGGCAGAACTTCCTGAAGCTCGACGACCCCGGCGCGGTCTGCGAATTGATCGCGCTGACCATCGGACTGGGTGAGGACCGGGTGGATCTCGATACCGGGCTGGCCGATCTGCGCGATGTCGGGTCGGGCGACGAAGCCGACGCGGTCGGGCGGGCGCTCGGCTCGAAGCCCGGTCGGGCGATACGCGCTCTGCCGCCGGGACGATGATCCCGGTGTTCGGCGAACGCCATCTCGTCGTCGTCGACTTGGGATTCGGTGACGCGGGTAAGGGGGCGACAGTGGACTGGCTGTGCTCGCCCGAGGCGGATCTCGGCGTGGCGGCCGTCGTGCGATTCAACGGCGGTGCGCAGGCCGCCCACAATGTCGTGGCCGACGGCCGCCACCACACCTTCGCGCAGTTCGGGTCGGGGACGTTCGCTGGGGTGCCGACTCTGCTGTCGCGGCACGTGTTGGTGGAGCCGATGGCGCTGGCCGCCGAATCCGAACGGCTGGCCGCCCTCGGTGTTCGCGATCCGCTCGGGCTGGTCGCCGTCGACGGACGGGCCCTGCTGACCACACCTGTCCACATCGCCGCGAACCGTGCGCGCGAGGACGCGAGGGGTTCTTCGCGGCACGGTTCCTGCGGGCGTGGCATCGGCGAAACAGCCTGGTACGCCTTGGAACACGATGCGCCGACCGTGGCCGACTGCCGGTCGCCCGCTGTCCTGCGTGCCAAGCTGGATCGGCTCGCCGCGCACTATGACCCGCTCGTCGGACCCAGCGCGCACGGTGACGAGTCGATCGACGCCCTGGTGGCGATGTACAGCGATTTCGCGCGAGCCGTCCGCATCGTCGATGCCGATGAACTCGCCCGCTGCGCCCGCGCCGGGCGGTTGGTGTTCGAGGGTGCGCAGGGCGTGCTGCTCGACGAGTGGCGCGGCTTGCACCCGCACACCACCTGGTCGACGGTCGAGCCACGCAACGCCCGCGCCATGATTCGTGAAATCGGCGCAAGCGCCGCGGTGCTCGGCGTCACCCGGACCTATATGACCCGCCACGGCGCGGGTCCGCTGCCGACCGAAGCGCCGCTCGGCATTCCCGAGCCGCACAACGGCACCGGGCACTATCAGGGCGCTTTTCGGCAGGGACACCTCGATCCGATCCTGTTGCGCTACGCGATCGAGGTGTGTGGCGGGATCGACGGGTTGGTCGTCAACCACCTCGACGTGGCCGGAAGCGTCTGGGCCGCACAGGCATACGACACACCGGCGGGCAGGTTGACCACACTCGCTCCAGGCCGGTGGCGTGATCTCGAACACCAACAGCGGCTCACCGGCCAACTCTTCGACGCGACACCGGTTCTGGAGGCGATCGACAACGACCCGGCAACGTGGCTGGCCGAACGATTGCGGGTGCCGGTGGTGCTGACCGGTCACGGGCCGGACCGCCGCGACCGCAGGCAACCGGCGCACAGGAGTGCTACGCACACTGCCCGTACCGGGCGGCGGCCCGCTGAACTCGTCGAGGAGGGCACAATCGGGGCGCGCATACCGTGAATCTCGCTACCGGCAGCGGCAACCCACGTGCTCGACTCGAGGATGCCGCGCTCCGCTCTGCGCGGTGTGCTCGAGACATGGCCGCGCGCTCGAGGCAGGATGGGACGACGTGGAGCAATCCGTTGTGTCGATCGACGTGGTGACATTGCGATGCTGGGACGCCGACAGCGGCGTTCGCATCGGTGTCGCCCCCCGGGAGTTCGAGCCGTTCACCGGCGAACTCGCGCTACCCGGCGTGCTGCTCGGCCGCGGCGAACGCCTCGTCGAGGCTGCCCGGCGGGCCGTACACACCAAACTCGGGGTGCCGACCGAGGCGATCGGCGCCGTCGGCCAGCTGGTCACCTTCGACGAACCCCATCGCGACCCGCGCGGCCCGACGCTGGCCATCGCGATGTGGGCGGTGGTCGCCGAACACGACGGTCCCGCCGAGTGGGTGGGCTTCGACGAGGTCCCACCGTTGGCGTTCGACCACAATCGCATCGTCGATACCAGCCGGGGATTGCTGGCCGGTTTGCTCTGGAAGGACGCGGCGCTCACCCGCGCGCTGGCCGGCGACGAGTTCGCGGCCACCCGAGCGGTCGATCTGAGTACCTCTCTGCACGGCGCCCGTCCCGATCCGGCCAACCTCAACCGCACGCTCGCCGCGATTCCCGGGCTCGGCCGGACCGGTGAACGTCGGCGGGTGAAGGCCACCGGTCGGCCCGCCGTGGTGTGGGCGTTCGGCATCGACGAGGACTGACGAGATGTCGCCGGCGCGCTGTGTGCGGTGGCGGCCGGGTGCACCCTCGGCCGGACCGGGTGGCGATGGTCCTGACGCGCGGCTGTGCGGCGTTCGCGGACTCCGGCGATGACACCTCATCCGTGCGCGGCGGTGGTTTCGAGGTCGTAGAGGGCGTAAGTGCGGCGCAACACCGGGTACGAGACATTCTGGACGGCAACGTTTCCGGCGGTTCGGCCGTACTCGGTGCCCGCGTGGGCATGGCCGTGCAGGGCGAGGGTGGCGGGGCCGGCGTCGATGGCTTCGCCCAAGGCTTGACAGCCGAGACCCGGATAGATCGAAGGTGATTCGCCGACAAGGGTTTCGGTGGTGGGGGAGAAGTGCGTGAGGGCGATGCGAGTCGGGGTGTCGAGGGTGGTGAGCAGCCGGTGGAGACGTTCGGCGTCGACGCGGCCGCGACGCAGGAGAGCGCGGTGCTCGTCGGTGCCGGCGTCCGGGTCGCCGGGGTGCGTGGGGAAACCACCGGAACCGCCCATGACCCCGGCGATGCCGATGCGGTGGCCGCGCACGGTGTGGATCGTCGCATCGCCGTCCAAGACCTCGACGCCGATGTCGGTGAGCATGGCTGTGACGAGAGGGGCGAGACCGGCATCGTGGTCGTGATTGCCGAGGACCGCGACGGTCGGGACCGCGATGCCGGCCAGTTCGGCGCACAGGAGTTCGGCTTCGGCCTCGGTACCGCCATCGGTGAGATCGCCTGCGAGCAGCAGTAGGTCGGCATGGCGGTCCAGGCGCAGAAAATCGGGTCGGAACTTGCTCACCACCGCCGGGCGCATGTGCAGGTCGGCGGTCGCGGCGATACGGACTGGTGCTGTGTTCCCCACCTGCCAAGATGGCCACAGACGGCGCTGGGTGTCAACGGATTTCGGTACTGATCGCGGCGTGGGTCACGGTGACGCCCTCGGGCGGGCGCGACGGGTGTGGTTCGCGCGGTGTTCAGCGGGACGACCGGAGCGTGCGCACTCGATGAAACGTCGATGAATACCGTGGTGACGGGCTCGCCGAACCGAATGAAGTCCCGCATCGTGAGGGCATGCGCGAGATGTCGGCTCCGGCGAGAGTGCTTGTCGCGCTGGTGACCGCGCTGGTGACGATCCCGCTGGTGGGGTCGGCTGCCGGGTCGGTGGCAGCGTTCGACGACAGGGGGGCCACGGTCGACGCGGCCGGTGCGTTCGGGACTCCGCGACGCGGGATCGGCGAGGTGGTCAACAAGGTCGTCGTCATCGGCATCGATGGCTTGATGTACGACAAGGCCGACGCGGAGCACGCGCCGCGGTTGCGGCATCTGGCCGCACAGGGACTGTTGTCACAAGCCGACATCGCCGGGCACATCACGATTTCCGGGCCGTCGTGGGCGAGTGCGCTGACCGGGGTGTGGGACACCGAGCACGGGATCGCCGACAACGAATTCGACGCGAGTCCCTTCCTCGCGCACCCGAGCGTGTTCACCCGCATCGAACGGGCCGACCCGGCCCGGCACACGGTCTCCATCGGCACCTGGCACCAGATCGCGACGATCGCTGCCAGCGGTGAGCAGCGCGCCGACCTCGCGCTCACCACCGCACCGGTCGCCGACGATCCCGACGAGTCGGCCACCGATGCCGCGACCGCGGCCGAAGTGGTGTCCTCGATCGAACGCTCCGGCCCTGATCTGGTGTTCACCCACCTCGACCAGGTCGACCTGGCGGGCCACCAGCACGGCGGCGCGTCCCGCGCTTATCTGGCCGCGATCCGCCGGGTGGACGCGCTGGTCGGGCAGATCGTCGCCGCTGTCGATCGCCGCGCGGCAGCCGATACCGGCGAACAGTGGACTGTCCTGGTCACCACCGACCACGGCCACCTCCCGACCGGCGGTCACGGCGGCCAGACCGCCGCCGAAACCACCAACTTCGTCATCGCCCGCGGTCCCGACTTCGCCCCGGGAACCACCACCGCCCACACCCTCGTCGACATCACCCCGACCGTCCTCGACCTCCTCGCCGCTCCGCCCGGCCGCCTCGACGGCCACACCATTCGCGCTCGCCCTACTGCACCCGACGGGCGCTGATCGGTCTGTTGCCCGCGAACCGTCGATAAGTGTGTGGCAGCGGCCGAGAAGGGGCCTGAGTGCCCGCGCTCTCGGCGGACCGACCCGATGACGGCCCGGATACCCTCCCCGCGGCCCGTCGCTCGCCCGACCTGGCCGCTCGCGAGAGGGAGGTCGGCGAGCGGCACGAAGTAGACGGCGCGCCCGAACCGGATGACGGTACTGACCGGCCGGGCAGCCGAACGACATTCAGCGCCGTCGAGGCCAGTTTTTCGCTCCGCAGGGGCCGTCGATCCACCGCGAAAGAGTGCCGCGTCGCTGTCGAGGCACTACCGTCGCAGGCCTGTGACCCCGGTGACTCGAACAGCAGGTCGGGTTGGGGACTAAAGTTGGTGGCCCGGGCGGTTGCAGCACTCGGCCGAGAGGTCCGAATACTGCGTGAGAGGTGGTGGCATGACTCGACAACTCGGCGAGGCAAAGGTCGGGCAGGAATCCACCGGCGCCACGCCAAGCGACGGTGCCACGGCGAAAACCCCCGAAACCGCCAAGCAGTCCCCGACAGCGTCGGTGCCCAGTTCGGCCTCGCGGCGTGTGCGTGCGCGCCTGGCCCGGCGGATGACCGGTCAGCGGGGGATCGCGGCGGTCAAGCCCGTCCTCGAGCCGTTGGCCACCGTCCACCGTGAGCTGTACCCGAAGGCGAACCTGGGCCTGCTCCAGCGCGCCTTCGACGTCGCCGACGAACGCCACGCCAAACAGTTCCGCAAGTCCGGCGACCCCTACATCACCCACCCCCTCGCGGTCGCCAACATCCTCGCCGAACTCGGCATGGATACGACGACCCTGGTCGCGGCCCTGCTGCACGACACCGTCGAGGACACCGGCTACTCGCTCGAGCAGCTCAAGGAAGAGTTCGGGCAGGAAGTCGCCCACCTCGTCGACGGCGTCACCAAACTCGACAAGGTGAACCTGGGAGCGGCCGCCGAGGCCGAGACCATCCGCAAGATGATCATCGCGATGGCGCGCGACCCCCGTGTGCTGGTGATCAAGGTCGCCGACCGGTTGCACAACATGCGCACCATGCGTTTCCTGCCGCCGGAGAAGCAGGCCAAGAAGGCCAAGGAAACCCTCGAGGTGATCGCGCCGCTGGCGCATCGCCTCGGCATGGCCACGGTCAAATGGGAACTCGAGGACCTCGCCTTCGCGATCCTGCACCCCAAGAAGTACGACGAGATCGTGCGCCTGGTCGCCGACCGCGCGCCCTCGCGCGACACCTACCTGGCGAAGGTGCGCGCGGAGATCACCAACACCCTCGCGGCGTCGCGGATCAACGCGATCGTCGAGGGCAGGCCCAAGCACTACTGGTCGATCTATCAGAAGATGATCGTCAAGGGCAAAGACTTCGACGACATCCATGACCTGGTCGGCATGCGGATCCTGTGCGAGGAAGTTCGCGACTGCTACGCCGCGGTCGGTGTCGTGCACTCGCTGTGGCAGCCGATGGCGGGCCGGTTCAAGGACTACATCGCCCAGCCCCGCTACGGGGTCTACCAGTCGCTGCACACCACCGTCGTCGGACCCGACGGCAAGCCACTGGAAGTGCAGATCCGTACGCAGGACATGCACCGCACCGCCGAGTTCGGCATCGCCGCGCACTGGCGGTACAAGGAGACCAAGGGCAAGCACTCCGGCGACGCCGCCGAAGTCGACGACATGGCGTGGATGCGTCAACTGCTCGACTGGCAGCGTGAGGCCGCCGACCCGGCGGAATTCCTGGAATCGCTGCGCTTCGACCTGAAGTCGCCGGAGATCTTCGTGTTCACCCCCAAGGGCGATGTGATCACGCTGCCGCAGAAATCGACGCCGGTCGACTTCGCGTACGCGGTGCACACCGAGGTCGGGCACAAGTGCATCGGCGCGCGGGTGAACGGGCGCCTGGTGGCGCTGGAACGGCAGCTGGAGAACGGCGAAGTGGTGGAGGTGTTCACCTCCAAGGCCCAGAACGCCGGACCCAGCCGCGACTGGCAGAAGTTCGTGGTCTCACCGCGCGCCAAGGCCAAGATTCGCCAGTGGTTTGCCAAGGAGCGGCGCGAGGAGGCGCTCGAGAGCGGCAAGGAGCAGATCTCCAAGGAGGTCCGTCGCGTCGGGCTGCCGTTGCAGCGGTTGATGAGCGTCGAGGCGATGAACGCGGTCGCCCACGAGTTGCACTACAGCGACATCTCCACGCTCTACACCGCCGTGGGCGAGCACCAGGTGTCGGCGCACCACGTGGTGCAGCGGTTGATGGCACAGCTCGGCGGCATCGGTGATGTCGAGAACGAGCTGGCCGAGCGGTCGACACCGTCGACCACGCCGAGCAGGCAGCGCGTCACCGGTGACGCCGGCGTGCTCATCCCCGGCGCGCCGGGGACGGTCGCGAAGCTGGCCAAGTGCTGCACGCCGGTGCCGGGCGACGAGATCATGGGCTTCGTGACCCGTGGTGGCGCGGTGAGCGTGCACCGGACCGACTGCA
This sequence comes from Nocardia sp., assembly GCA_014360565.1. GTDB lineage: Bacteria > Actinomycetota > Actinomycetes > Mycobacteriales > Mycobacteriaceae > Nocardia. The sequence goes on along the minus strand of JACIXH010000004.1, from coordinate 3,443 downwards.
CCAATGCCGATTCGTTGCAGGAACAGTCGGAGCGGATCATCGAGGTCGAATGGGCGCCCTCGCCCTCGTCGGTGTTCCTGGTCGCCATCCAGATCGAGGCGCTCGACCGCACCCGACTGCTCTCGGACGTGACCAAGGTGCTGGCCGACGAGAAGGTCAACATCCTGTCCGCCTCGGTGGCCACCCACGGCGATCGCGTCGCGATCAGCAAGTTCACCTTCGAGATGGGCGACCCCAAGCACCTGGGTCACCTGCTCAATGTGGTGCGCAATGTCGAAGGTGTCTACGACGTGTATCGCGTGACCTCCGCCGCCTGACCCCGACCACCCGGCCCGGGCACCCGCACCAGGGTGCCCGGGCCGCTGTCTGCCCAGGTGATCGCTCAAAGGTTGCCGGCCGCATCGGGTTTGCCGGAGGCAGCGGAAGGGCCGATTAGGGCAGAGGTTGGGTTAGCCGGAATCTGTTACGGTTTAGTGCGTTTCAACGCTCCACTGGTCAGCGGAAACGGACTGTGATGCGGATCGATAATGCTCGGTGCACGACACGATTGACGGGGACGCTCATCGCGTTGACCGTCGCTTCGCTGTCGGTTACGGCGGGGGTGGCCGGCGCGCAAGACGCTACACCCACCACGCCGTCTACACAGGTATCCATCGCGGCGTGTCCGGCGCTGTACGCCTTGGGGATTCAGGGCACGGGCGAGTCCTCACCCGACGCGGCGCCCAGTACCGACACCGGGATGCTGTCGACCGTGTTCCGTCCGATGCTGGCCGCTGCCGCCGATCCGGGGCTGGTCGATCGCGCGTACGTGCCCTACGAAGCAGGTTTCGGCGGTGCCGTGCAGGGCGGCGCGGTGCCGTACACGGAATCGGTCGCGGGCGGCTTGGCGCGACTGCGTTCGATGGCCGCTCAGGTGACGCAGCGTTGCCCGGACGCCCGGATCGCGGTGGTCGGGTATTCCCAAGGCGCCCACGTCGCCTCGCTGTTCGCCCAGGAGGTCGGCGCGGGCACCGGCGTACTGCCCGCGGACAAACTCGCCGCGGTCGCGTTGTTCGCCGATCCGACCCGTGGCGAGAACGCGCCGCTGTTCCCCGGCGCGCCCGACCGCACCGCACCGCTGGCGGTACCGGGTACCTCCGGTGACGCCCTGGCGAGCGTGGGCGCGGTGCACCAAGCGGTGGCGCCCGGTGGTGGGCTCGGACCGCAGAGCGACCAGACCGGCGATTTCGGCAAACTCACCGGTCGCGTCGCAAGCTTCTGCGCCACAGGCGATCTCGCGTGTGACGCACCGCAGGGTGCGCCGATCGTGCGGGCCGTCGCCAACCTCATGAGCCAGTCGAAACTTTCCGGTGGCGATCCGATCGGTTCGCTCACCTCGATCGCGCAGGCTCTGGCGTTCACCTCCATCAAGACCGCCACCGCGGTGGTCGAGGAAGACATCTCCGGCAGCACGCTCGCCGAGTTGTCGGTCGCGCCGAAGAAGTCGATCTCGCAGCGACTGTCGGAGGCTTCGGACCCGAGCAGCGTCCTGGACGTGAACGCCGCGTATCGAGCGCTGCTGAAGGTGGGAATGATCGGCCTCGAGGCCGTGACCACCGTGGTGAAGACGGTGATCAACCCGGCGAGCATCAGCGAATTGGCCACAGCCACACTGTCGAACCCGCTGGCCGGGCTGACATTGCTCGGCACGAAACTGGCGGGCGCGGTCCCGCAACTCGTGCCGCCGACCACCGGTGTGCGGCTGGTCAACGAGGCGTTCGCCGCGGTCAAGCAGAACGTGACCGACAACGCCGAACTCCTCGACATCACCACCTGGGTGCGCTACTGGGCCACACTGCAACGCCATGACGCGTACTCGCGCATGGGCGTCGGCGCCGACGGTGCGACCCCGACTCGCTACGTGGGCGAGTGGTTCGCCGCGCTCGCCCGCGACGTGGCCGGTGTCGCGGGGCAGGGCGCGGAACCGGTCGGCGGGTCCGACTCGCGTGGTATGGGAATATTCCCGAGCCCGAGCGGCGCGTCTACGACAACCGCGCCCTCCGGTGGGGGACAATTTCCCTTCGGGACAGGAGCCGATGGCGCCTCATCCGGCGGCGCGACGACTCCGCCTGCCGCGACACCCGTAACCACCGCACCCACCACCCGTCCGTTCTCTGTGAACTGATCACCGAGAGGTCTTCGATGCGAACTGTGCCCGGCGCCGTGGAAAGGGGGGAATGTTGAAGTCGTACAACGAATTGTCGCGCTGGTACTCGGCGCTGGAGCCCGAGGCCGATGCCGGTGCCCCCGCGCGCCCGGACACCGCGGAACCGGTGACTGGCGACGACGACAGCATCGACCGATATCCGGCGAGCCCCGACCCTGCGCCGATGCCGGATTCCGGCCCGGCGGCGGACCATGAACCGCAAACGTTCAGCCTCGCCCTCGACGATCAGCCGACCGTCACGCCCGACACGCGCGGCACCGGCGCCGGCGAGTCGAAAGTTGTCGGCGACCAACATGGCTGGAACATCGGGACCCAGTCCAGCCTTGTCGAACAGGAGGGCTGGGACATCGCGTCTCCGCCGAGCGCGAAGGCCGACCCGTTCGCGCGCCCCGGCCAGTTCGATGACGCGACAACCGAATCCGCGCGCTTCGGCGCGCCCGAGTACGAGAACCGCTCGTACCCCGACGAGCCCGAGCCCGCTCCGGCGCCCCTCGCGCAGCTGGCGGGCCGCCGCAGCGACTTCACCGGCGGCTGGTCGGATTGGGTCGCCGACCCGGCACCCGGCCCCGACGACGAGTACGACGCCGAGCTCGTCCAGTTCCCCTGGCCCGAGTCCGCCGCCGACGAATACGACGCGGCCCGGGTGCTCGAACCCTCGGGCTCCCTGCGCGCGAACCGGAAACGCCAACGCGCCTGGCTGGTGCTCGCCGTCTCGGTCCTGGTGCTCGTCCTCGCCGCCACCGGGGTGTTCTTCCTGCTGTTCGGGCGCGGCGGCGACACCGCCCGCGAGGCCGCCCCGCCACTGCATTTCACCGCGGGCAATATGACCGCCGACACCGCGGGCTCGTGCCCCACCGAACGCACCGAGATCGTGTTGCGCAGCGCCGAAGCGGGCGGCACCGACTCGGGCCCCGACGCCGTCCTCGCCTTCCAGTACGCCTACTACGTGACCAGATCGGGGGCGCAGGCCAGAGCGGTGGTCACCCCCGACGCCGACGTCTCGCCCGCGGCCGTGATCCAGCGCGGTATCGACACCATCCCGGTGGGGACCACCCACTGCGTGCGGATCACCACGGTGGCGCCGGACCGGTTCACGGTGGAGGTCACCGAGTTCCGGCCCGCGGGCGCGCCGGCCACCTACACCAAGCAATCGGTGCGCACAGCGCAGGTCGGCGATCGCACGCTCATCACGGGCATCGCGGCAGGGTAAGGAGAGGCGATGACAGACGACTGGAGC
>JACIXH010000399.1 GCA_014360565.1 Nocardia sp. | reverse complement strand
CCCACGCTCTCGCCGGTCGGGTCGACATCTTGATCAACAATGCCGCCATCGGAGTCTTCGCCCCCACCGCCGCGGTCACCGAGTCCGACTTCGACGCCTCCTACGCGATCAACGTCAAGGTGCCGTTCTTCCTCGTCGCTGCGATCGCACCCGGCATGGTCGAGCGCGGACACGGGGTGATCGTCAACGTCAGCACCATGGTCGCCGCGTTCGGGTCCCGCGGCGCGGCTGTTTACGCCTCCAGCAAAGCCGCGCTCGAACTGCTCACCAAATCCTGGGCCGCGGAATTCGGCCCGCGCGGCGTGCGCGTCAACGCCGTCGCGCCGGGCCCGACCCTGACCGAAGGCACCGCCGCATATTACGGCCCCGAGCAACTGCAAGCCCTGGCCGCTCAGGCCCCAGCACGGCGCGTTGCCGACGTCACCGAAATCGCCGCGACGATAGGCTTCCTGGTCAGCGACCACGCCAGCTTCATCCACGGCGCGATACTGCCCGCCGACGGTGGACGAACCGCCGTCTAGAACCCCCACGCAGTCCAAGCAAAGCAAGGCTGTCATCCAACGGGCGCCGCTGCCGCCGTCGGCGAAGCAGGCTTCGAGCAGGACGATGCCGAGCGGCCAGGCCAGCAGCATCTCGGCGGTCCCGTCGCCGACCATGCGACAGATTGCAATGGTCGGCCGTCGGCGGTCGGCAGCGGGACACCGGCTCGACCGTCACGTTGACCGATATGCGTGCTGAGGTGGTCGGCGGCGACAGGTGACTGTCAGGGGACTTCTCAGTTCAGCCCACTCACTTCTCGGGCGATCACCGAGACCCGGGTCTGCGCGGCCGAAACGACACCCTGGCGCGCTTTGTGCGCTTCCTCGTAGGCGAGGATCGTCCGGACTGCGGCGGGATCGGTGAGTTCCTTGATCGCGGCCACCGCCTGGGCGACATTCAAGTCTTCGTAGCCACTGATGGGCAGCTCGCTGGAGTCGAGAAGGCCGGTGGTGGTGCGCAGTGAATGCATTGTCTCGGCGGTGGAGTCCGCGCCTTCACGCCGCGTGACCTGCTCGGTGGATTCGAGAACGGCATCGCGCGAGGCGGCGAGGGATTTCACGGCGACATCGCCCACTTGCGCGCTCCTGGCGAGCAACTCGTTCAGTGCAGGCGGCGCGGCGCGGAAGGTGTCCAACGCGCGGTCGATGTTGCGGGTAGACCACGTAACAGGGATGTTGATCAGCTTCACCGCGGTCCCCGCGACCGCCTGAATCGGTGTTCGACGCAATGCGGCGGGCCCGCCGAGTGCGTCCTCGGCGAGGACGGTCGTCAACCATTCCACGGTCGCCGTGTGGGCGGTGATCAACCGCTGCGCCACTGCCACCACATCGGTGTTCTCCACGGTGGTGGCGAGTGCCTTGACGTAGCGGGCACGGTCGAGCAGCTGGTGTTCGAGGGCGAGGTCTCCGAGCAGGGCTTCGTCGAACGGTTGGGCTTGTTCGCCGATCGCCTTGACCGCGGCGGCAGCCCGTCCGATGAACGGTCCGACTCGCTCCGGCGCGCCACCCAGTTCACCGATCGCGGCCTCGATGGCTTCTGCGCGAGCACGGGCGTTGTCGGCGTTCTCAGCCAGTTCGCGGCGTACAGCCTCGGTGCGAGCCTGTGTGATTCGAGTCTCGGCGATTCGGATTTCGGTATCCGTCAAATCGCGGATGACGCGCAGTTGCGCGAGCAAGGTCGTAGCGGTGTTGCGTGTGCTCATGAAATCGTTCCTTCGAGGTCGGCATCAGGGAGGCGCAACGCTGCACCACTGTGTCGACTACCCCGCAGGTGCGTTTCAAACATTGTGCCGCAATAGTTTCGGGCGTTCGCGGCGACATACGACTACCCCGTCCCGGTACCGAATGCGGTCGAAGGCCACCGGCACCCACCACGATCGCGCATGTCGAGTTGACTGTCCGGACTCCCTCGGGGACATAGGTCGCGCCATAGTTCACCGGGACCACCGCTGTGCCAACGGTTTCCGTTCCCGGTCAGGATCAGCACCTCGTTATCCGGGTCGCTGCTCACCTGCAGCCACGCCTGATTCCGCGCGTTGTGCCGATCCAACTGTGCCGAAATGACCCACCGTCTAGGGCACCTCGAGGAGCGCGTCGGGTGTCGGCTCAGCTTGTGTACGCCGGAGACAACGATGATGGCATGAATACTCAGCCCCGCGACCAAAGGGTCGCGGGGCTGGGCGCTACAGTCAGACGATTCTTCTACAACGTTT
>JACIXH010000398.1 GCA_014360565.1 Nocardia sp. | reverse complement strand
AGTTTGCAGGGCGCGGCGGCGTCTGCGGGTGAAGCCGCGGGGAAGCGGTTCGTCACCGAGGTGTCGGATGTTTCTACGGTGCTGTCGGCGGTCGGGCGTCGGGTCAAAGCCGCTGCCTTTGGGTCAGAGGCGGTGAAAGCGGCTGTGCCGCCGCCAGTTTCCTCCTCTGGTGTGACGGTATCGGGGGATACGGCGATACCGCCGGTGCTCGAAATGCTGGTGGATGTTTCCACGCCGGGAACCGCGGCTGACACCGCGCGGGAGAAGGAGGAGCGGCGTCAACAGGCGATCACTGCGATGAACACGACCTACAAGCCGACTTACCAACCCTCCGGTGACAACGTGCCGAGTTTCGTCGCGCCGACACAGCCCGGGACCGGTGGCACGAATGACCTCGGTGGCGGGTCCGGAACCAGTGGTTCGGGCTCAGGTGGAGACGGGTCCGGCAACGGTACCGGTGCTGGGAACGGAGAGCGCAACGGCGGCGAGGGTGGCGGCACGGAGGCCGCCTCGAACGAGGATGAGACCGCCACCTCCTCGGGTTCTGGAGACGGCAGCAGGACCGGTGGTAGTCAGGGACAGGACGGGGACACCAACTCGGCGAGTACCAATCCTGCCGCTACAACTCCGGCGAGCACCAATCCCGCTGCTACTACTCCGGGGGCCGGCGGATCTGGTGGTGTGGGCGGGTCCGGCGGGGTCAAGTCCAAATGCGTGGTGTATCGAGGTGATCGCCGCGTGACCGCAGTCGGTCAGGCGGTCAGCGCTGCGGGGTCCTCCTGTTCATCGGTGGGTTCGGCATGGTTGCGGGAGCGGGCCAACACGTCGAGGCCGAGGTAGCGGCGGCCTTCGATCCATTCGTCGTGTTGTTCGGCCAGAACAGCGCCGACGAGGCGGATGATCGCGGTCCGGTCGGGGAAGATCCCGACCACGTCGGTGCGACGACGGATTTCCTTGTTCAACCGTTCCTGGGGATTGTTCGACCAGATCTGGCGCCAGATCTGTTTCGGGAAGCTGGTGAACGCGAGCAGATCGGCGCGGGCCGCGTCCAGGTGAGCGGCGACTTTCGGAAGTTTCTCGGTCAGGGCGTCGAGCATCCGATCATATTGCGCAGCAACCGATTCCGGGTCGGCCTGGTCGAACACCGAATGGAGCAAGGTTCGGACCCAGGGCCACGATGTTTTCGGAGTGATCGACATCAGATTCACGGTGTAGTGGGTTCTGCAGCGTTGCCAGGACGCGCCGGGCAGGGTCGCGCCGATCGCGGCGACCAGGCCGGCGTGAGCGTCGGAGGTGACCAGCTCGACCCCGGACAAGCCGCGTGCGACCAGGTCGCGGAAGAACGCGAGCCAGCCGGCGCCGTCTTCACCACTGGTGACCTGCAGGCCGAGGATTTCGCGGTAACCGTCTGCGTTGACCCCGGTCGCGACCAGGGCGTGGACGTTGACCACGCGCCCGTTCTCCCGGACTTTCAACACCAGGGCGTCCGCGGCGAGGAAGGTGTAGGGGCTTTGGTCGAGAGGTTGGGTGCGGAACGCTTCGACCTGGGCGTCGAGGTCGGCGGCCATGATCGAGACCTGCGATTTCGACAGCCCGGTGACCCCGAGCGATTCGACGAGTTTCTCCATCCGCCGGGTGGAGACTCCGAGCAGGTAGCAGGTCGCGACCACGCTGGTGAGGGCCCGTTCGGCGCGTTTGCGGCGCTCGAGCAGCCAGTCCGGGAAGTAGCTACCCGACCGAAGCTTCGGAATCGCCACATCCATGGTCCCGACACGGGTGTCGAAATCTCTGTGCCGGTACCCGTTTCGGGAGTTGACGCGGTCGTCGCTGCGTTGCCCGTAGTCGGCGCCGCACAGGGTGTCGGCTTCGGCGTTCATGATCGTGTGGACGAAGCTGGACAGCATTTCCCGCAGCAGATCAGGGCTGGCCGCGGCGAGTTGGGTGTCGAAGGGCTTGCTCGGGTCGATACGCTGGATATCGGTCATCGCGTGATTTCTCCTTCAAGTGACTTTGGACGGTCTCTTCAAGGGTCACGCGGTGACCACCTCGTTTCCGGCTACGACACGCTCGGAGCAGGGGCTGCTCAGGTGGTCGGGCCGTACACCACGCTATTGGACGCAACCAACGTTCGAACCGTGACGTCGGCACGCATCGCAGACGACACAGTGCACGCACACGACACACATCCACGCCAGCCGTTCTGGGGTACGCCAGCGGGCCCTGATAGATACTCGGAGGGTGGATATGCCGTACACACGCTTCGAGATCACACAACCTCAGTACCTGGCCGACGGCTACTGGAACTGCATCGTAGCCGAGGCCAA
>JACIXH010000397.1 GCA_014360565.1 Nocardia sp. | reverse complement strand
GCTCGCCCCGGTGTTGGGACGCGCGGCCACTACCCAGGAACTGGCCGCGCACGCCGAACTCACCATCGCGCAGGTCGAGGCAGTACTGCGGCACGAGGCCGAGCCGGTGTCGCTGCACGCGCCGATCGGCGAGGACACCGACCTGGGCTCGCTCCTGCCCGATACCGCGCCCGCCCCCGCCGACCTGGTCGCCGATCGAATGCTCGGCGGCTATGTCGAGCAGGCCATGAAGGTGCTCACCGAACGCGAATCCGCTGTCATCCGGCTGCGTTTCGGCCTCGATCGCGGTGAAGGCCGCACCTTGGAGGAGGTCGGCTCGGCGCTCGGCTTCTCCCGCGAACGGGCACGCCAGATCGAGGCGAAAGCCATGGCCAAACTGCGCAGACCCGCCTGCGCACGTACATTGACGGGATTACTCGGCTGAGCTTCCCTCCTATCTTACTCCGGAGTAAGATAGGAGCATGGCATGGAAACCAACTGACATCGCGGACCAGTCCGGGCGAACCTTCGTGATCACCGGAGCCAACGGCGGCCTCGGTGCCGAAACCACCAAGGCGCTGGCAGGCAAAGGCGCCACGGTGATCATGGCCTGCCGCAACACGAGCAAGGCACAGCCGATCGCCGACGCCATCCCCGGCGACGTGCGGGTCGCCCGGCTCGACCTGGCCGATCTGGCATCGGTGCGTGAATTCGCCGACCAGCAGGGCGAATTCGATGTGCTGATCAACAACGCGGGCCTGATGAACGTCCCGTTCTCACGCACCGCCGACGGGTTCGAGACCCAGTTCGGCGTCAATCACCTCGGCCATTTCGCCCTCACCGGACTGCTGCTCGACCGTGTTCGCGACCGAGTGGTATCGATCGCCAGCATCGCGCACAAGCAGACACCGAAGCTGTGGATCGACGACCTCAACTACGAGAACCGCCGCTACCAGCGCAATCTCGCCTACGCCCAGGCCAAGCTCGCCAACCTGATGTTCGGCCGTGAACTACAGCGCAGGCTCGCCGAGGCCGGGTCGGCAAAGAAGTCCTATGCCGTGCACCCCGGCGTCTCGGCGACGGACCTGTTCGCCCGCACCGAGACCCCGCTCGACCGGATCAGCAAACCGTTCATCAAGCTCATCGGTCATCCGCCCGCCAAAGCCGCGCACTCCACACTGTTCGCGGCCACCGAACCGGATGCCGATCCGACCGTCTACTGGGGTCCCAACCGGTTGATGCAGTCACAGGGGCCCGTCGAGGCCTGCCCGTCGAGCAAGATCTCGCGCGACCCCGAACTGCTGCGCAGACTGTGGGAGGAATCCGAACGCATGACCGGGATCAGCTACAAGTTCTGAGTGGTTGCGCGACATCGTGGCACGGTGCGCCGATAGTCGCTGATCTGGCGGGTTTCGCTCACCAGATCAGCGCCACCGCACGGGCGCCTCGCCGCGGACCGCGTCGGCCGGACGGCCGGCGAAGCCGTCCGTGACGCACGCCTCCGATGCCCGCCCCCGCCACGACCTGGTCCTACGTGCCGTGTAGTAGGCGGGTACCGTGGAGCGCGTGTCCGTTCCACCTCCTCGCCCGGCGCACAATCGCGCGGCCCTGATCGCGCTGGTCTGTGTCGTCGCCCTGGGCTGTCTGGCGCTGGCCTGGTGGCAGTGGGAGCGGTTCGAGTCGTCGACGGGGACCGGCCAGAATCTCGGCTACGCACTGCAGTGGCCGCTGTTCGCCGGGTTCGCGGTGTTCGCCTATGTGCGGTTCGTGCGGCTGGAACGCGAGGCGAGCGAGCCCGCACCGCCGGATGACGGCAAGCCCGAGGCGCCCCGCGAGATCCCCGCGGGCATCCTGCCCGAGCGGCCCCAGGCACCTCGATCCGACGATCCGGAAACGGCCGCCTACAACCAGTACCTGGCGCAACTGCACGCCAACGACACCGATGCGCAGGTCCGCACCGCCGGCTTGCACTCCCCCGAGAGGAACGCCGGGTGACCGACAACAACACCACCGCACCGTCGCTGGATACCGACACCGCGACGCCTGCGGGCAGCGCCCCCACCGCCAAGATCGCCTCGGCGCTGCAGCGCTACCGCGTTCTCGCGTGGGTCACCGGCCTGTGGCTGCTGCTGCTCACCATCGAGATGATCGCCAAGTACGGCTTCGGCGTCGACACCCCCAGCTGGATCGCGGTCGTGCACGGCTGGGTGTACTTCGCCTACCTGCTGGTCACCGCCGATCTCGCCGTGAAGGTTCGCTGGCCGATCGGGCGCACCGTCGGCACCCTCATCGCGGGCACCATTCCCCTGCTGTCGTTCTTCGTCGAGCACCGCAATGCCAAGGACGTCAAGCAGCAGTACAGTCTCTGAATTCGACGAAAAGCGCCG
>JACIXH010000396.1 GCA_014360565.1 Nocardia sp. | reverse complement strand
TTGTGGTTGAGCATCCGGGCCTCTTCTTGGGCCAGGACAACGACACGCCTCGCGCGGTCGGTGAACCTCTCGAACATCGCTCCCTCACTCTCCTGCTCCGACATTCTGGCAACAGACGCCGCAGTATGCTCGATACAACCTAGGGCGTCGGACCGACAACTTCGCCGTCAGCCTGCCATGAAGCCCGGGGGTTGCGGCCCCCGCCATCCACTCTAGTTGGCAGGGGATTCCGCCGCCGCCGGTCCACCCTATTGGGGACCGGCGACAACATGGTCACTCACTCACAACGCGCACGTCGCGGCATTCGTTTCCTGTTCAGTTTTGCCGATAGCGAAATCGCGGCGGCCCGCCTGCTGGGCGAGCGCGCCTAGCCCGTGAAGGGTGGAACGAATTCGCACGGCACCGGAGCCTGCCTGGCGGGGTCGAGCGCGTTGAGCGCGTACCCGGCCGCCCGCGGACTGCCTGCGATGGCCAGGTGTTCGGAGTAGTCCTGCGCACACCCGTCCTGCACAACGATCGAAGTGGCGGTCGGGCCGGGAACCAGGCCCGAGGTGTGCGGGACGACCAGCTCGTCGATCGCGGAGACGATGTTGGTGTAGGTCACCCGCGGGTCGTACACGCCGTCGGCGTTGAGCGCGGTCATGAAGGGCGAGCCGGTGAACATCTGCCCGCAGGCCCGGCACAGCGACGAGCTCACCGCGTCGAAGGCGGGCCCCGCGCCCAACGCCCGGCTGAACTGGGCGATATCGCCCGCGCCGAAGGCGTTGGTGCCGAGCCAGGGCGGCGCGATCCCGACGAGTTTGCCGACCTTGTCAGCGCCGCCGAGCCGCTTGATGTAGTAGTTGCCGACGATATTGCCCTGCGAATGCGCGATCAGGTCGACGCGCGCGGCGCCGGTGCGGGCCAGCACACTGTCGACGAAGGCCGAGACCTGGGCAGCGCTCTGCTCGATGGGAGCCATGCCGCCGATCGCCGAGATGGGCCACGGGAGGGCGTAGGCGCCGTAGGTGAGGCTGAAGACGCAATAGCCCTCGTTGGCCAGCAGCGGGGCGTAGACGCCCCAGTTCGTCTGCGATCCGCCGCCCGTGCCGTGGAGCAGGACCACCGGGTCCGGATGCTGGGCCGAGGGGACGCAGGCCGGGTTGTTCGAGCCGGGCAGCGAGCCGCCCGGGTTGGTGAGTTCCGGCGGGATGCCGGCGAAGAAGTTGTAGTCGACCGGAAGAGGCTGGGCCGACGCGGTGGCGGGCAGGCAGGCGAGCAGGGCGGCCGCGGCCAGCACCAGGAGCGAACTACGTCGCATGAACGACTCCTCACTAGAACGTGTTCCACGTATCATGGAACACGTTCTAGTAATCGCGTGGCGCTACCGACCGGAAATCATCGACGCCGTCGCGCTCGCGCTCGACTTTTCCCCCTCGTGCACGCCGGCGGCGAACAGCGCGCCGCACAGCACCAGGAACGCGGCGGTGTGCAGCACCGCGCGGACGATGTTCCAGCGAACCCACCTCGCCTCGAACTCCGCCCGGACCGCGGCCGTGTCGGCGATCGATGCCGGATCACCGGCCGCCGCGAGCGCGTCGTTGAGCGGCACATTCAGTCCCACGGTGACAGCGAACGCGATCACGTTGAGCGCCAACGCGATTGCGATCCAGATCAGCGTCGAGCGGTGGTCGCTACCCAGGTGCACGGCGGCCGCCAGCGCGGTGCAACCGACCGTGCCGAGGAAGCCGAACATGAACCAGGGGTTGATGATCACGACATTGATCTTCTGCATCACGTCGATCAGCGTGCTGTCGCCGGTACGAGCCAGCGCGGGCATCACCGAGATCGCGTAGGCGTAGAACACCCCGGCGACGAGCCCGGTGCTGAGCACGGCCAGCACAATGGTGGCCATCCGAACTGCGAACATGCGATGTCTCCTGACTCGTTGTCCGGAGCTTCGATCCCGTGCTCCGGTGTTACGAGTAAGTCAACCGCCCAGCACTGGTGCGCGACATAGTTCAGGCGCTCACCGACCTGCGCGAGCGTCGCGTTCACAAATCGTGGTCGGAGATCATCCCGCTCTGCATGGCCAGCGCCGCCAGCCGGGTGCGCTTCTGGTTCTGCGGCAGATTCTCCACACCGAACTTGGCGAACAGGGCACGCAGGTGAGTTTTGATGGCATCGATGGAGAGGAACAATTCCTCGGCGATCTGCTGATTCGACGCGGGCGTGGCGAATCCGGTGCCGTGTTTGTACGGACGGCACAGCGCAATCAGCACCGCACGCTGGGTATCGGTGAGTGAGCGCATCGTGGGGATGGACCCGGAAGCGGTATGCGTCGCGTCGTCCACGACGCCCCCGAAATCGAAGAAGTGCACGAGCGTGGTCCCGACCCGAAT
>JACIXH010000395.1 GCA_014360565.1 Nocardia sp. | reverse complement strand
CCCTAGAGCAGGCCACCGACCGGTTGGCTCGCCGTGTCCACCTTGTTCCGGTTGCACCAACTCGGACATGCTGGCAAACTTCTCGCTACCGTCGTTTGCTGATCGACGAAGGTCAGCCTCCAGCGTTCCCGTCGTCAACCCGAGGTGATCGGCCGTGAAACTGCGCTCACTCCTGCCACGCAGGCACATCAACGAGGTCCCGCTCCTGCCGAGCATCGGATCAGACGAGGCGTTCGCCCTGCCGAGCGCGTTCGTGCCGAAGGGGACTCGACTCAAACGCGAGGAGCGGCTCGAACGGTTGCTGACGCCTTCTGAGCTCGACTTGGTGTTGCATCACCAGCTCTGAGCTTCGGTAGAGACACATCTGGTTGACCGAGTCCGGGTAGCTGAGGGCTGTGTTTTTGGAGCGCTGGCGCGCTCGAGCGGGGCCCCGGAGGGCCCCGATCTTCCCTCCCTCCGGGCACTCCTTCGTCGCACCCTCCGGTCAGTCCAGATCGGGGCGGGCCCCTTTGGGTAGAGACATACAGGGACTACCCGGCCCGCGGAAAGGGGGATACTCGATCAGGTGAGCACTCCCTCGGTAACCAAACCGGCCATTTTGAGCGTTGACGATGATCCCGGCGTGTCGCGGGCCGTGGTGCGCGATCTTCGCCGCCGCTATGGCGCCGACTACCGGATTCTGCGGGCCGAGTCGGGACAGCAGGCGCTGGAGGCGCTGCGCGAGATGAAGCTGCGGGGGCAGCCGGTGGCGGTGTTGATCGCCGACTACCGGATGCCGGGGATGGACGGGATCGAGTTTCTCGAGCAGGCGATGGATCTGCATCCGTACGCGCGGCGGGTGTTGCTCACCGCGTACGCCGATACCGATGCCGCGATCAACGCGATCAATGTCATCGATCTCGACCACTATCTGCTCAAGCCGTGGGATCCACCGGAGGAGAAGCTGTACCCGGTGATCGACGGATTGCTCGACGTGTGGCGCAGCGCCGAGCAGCGGCCGGTGTACGAGACCAAGGTCGTCGGCGATCGATGGTCGCCGCGGTCTTCGCAGGTGCGAGAGTTCTTGGCGCGCAATCAGTTGCCCTATCGGTGGTACCCGGTCGACGAGCCGGAGGGCACCCGTTTGCTGGAGGCGGCGGGCGCCGATCCGCTGACCTGCCCGGTGGTGATCACCGCCGCGGGCACTGCGCTGATCCAGCCGTCCGACAGCGAGCTGGCCGAAAATGTCGGCCTCACCGTCGAACCCAGTGGGGATTTCTACGATCTGATCGTGGTCGGCGGCGGGCCTGCCGGGCTCGGTGCGGCGGTGTACGGGGCATCGGAGGGTTTGCGCACGGTGCTGGTGGAACGCACGGCCACCGGCGGGCAGGCGGGGCAGAGTTCGCGCATCGAGAACTATCTCGGATTCCCCGACGGGGTGTCGGGGTCACAGCTGGCGGATCGGGCGCGCAGGCAGGCGGCGAAGTTCGGGGCGGAGATCATCACCACGCGTGATGTGGTCGCCCTCGAGGTCAACGGGTCGGCGCGCACCGTGCGATTCGCCGACGGTGGAAAGCTGTGCGCGCATACGGTGTTGATCGCCACCGGCGTCGACTATCGACGTCATCCGGCGCCGGGGGTAGACGAATTCACCGGTCGCGGCGTCTATTACGGGTCGGCGATGACCGAGGCGGCCGAGTGCGCCGAGCAGGAGGTCTACATCGTCGGCGGCGCCAATTCGGCCGGGCAGGCCGCGGTGTTCTTGTCGCGCAATGCCCGTCGCGTGCACCTGGTAGTGCGGGGCGACTCGCTGGAGCGGTCGATGTCGCACTATCTGGTCCAGCAGATCGCGGGGATCGCGAACATCGTCGTGCACACCGAGACCGAGGTGGTCGGCGTCGACGGCGACACGCACCTGGAACGGATCGTGCTGCGCGACAACAGCACCGGCGCCGAAGACAAAGTCGACGCGCAACGCCTGTTCCTGTTCATCGGCGCTGCGCCGCAGACCGGCTGGCTCGACGGCGTCGTCACCCGTGACGCCGCGGGTTACGTGCTGGCCGGACCCGACCTCATGGTCGACGGCGCCCGACCGGCGGGCTGGGAACTGCCACGCCCACCGCAGCACCTCGAAACGAGCGTGCCCGGCGTGTTCGTGGCGGGCGATGTTCACGCCGAATCCGCCAAGCGGGTGGCCTCGGCGGTCGGCGAGGGCGCGATGGCCGTCATGCTCGTGCACCGGTATCTCGCATGAGCCGCCCGAGCATTCCCGAGGAGCGAGCATGAGCGAGGACTCGATGATCTGCGATCCCGAAGAACTGCGCACACTGTTCCTTTTCGAGAAACTCGACGACGCGCAACTGGCCCAGCTGTGCGCGGTGGGCCGCATCGAATCCGTCGACCCCGGCCCGGTGTACCACGAAGGTGAACCGGCCACCTGCTTCTACGTGCTGATCGAGGGCGAGGTTCGCCTGACCAAGCTGTCGGGCGGCGTGGAGGTCGAGACCGGCCGCACCGACCATCGCGGCGTGTACGCGGGCGCCTGGATGGCCTATATGGGCGACAAGGTGAACCAGGACTACAACGGCTCGATGTATGTGCTGCGCCGATCCCGGTTCCTCGTGCTCGCGGCCACCGACTTCGCCGCGATGATGAACGAGTGGTTCCCGATGGCGGTGCACCTGCTCGAGGGCGCGTTCTTCGGTGGGCAGAAATCGAACCAGCGCATCGCCGAGCGCGAACGTCTGCTCGCGCTGGGTTCACTGTCGGCCGGGCTCACCCACGAGCTCAACAATCCAGCGGCCGCCGCGGTGCGCGCCACCTCCGGCCTGCGCGAACGCGTCGCGGGGATGCGGCACAAGCTCAAGATGATGGCCGAGGGCGAGTTCCCGGCCGAGGCACTGGTCAAACAG
>JACIXH010000394.1 GCA_014360565.1 Nocardia sp. | reverse complement strand
AAGAAGGGCCGGTGCCCGGTGAACCCATTCGGGTTCGCCGGGCACCGGCCCTATCGCGGTCTTATCTCAGAGCTGGCCGACGACCCAGTCGATCGAACGGGTCAGCTGCGAAACATCTTCCGGGTCGATCGCCGGGAACATGCCGACACGCAGCTGGTTACGGCCCAGCTTGCGGTACGGCTCGGTATCGACGACGCCGTTGGCGCGCAGGATCTTGGCGACCTGGGCGGCGTCGACCGCGTCGTCGAAGTCGATGGTGCCCACGACCTGCGAGCGGTGCGCCGGGTTCGACACGTACGGGGTGGCGAAGGAGCTCGACTCGGCCCACGAGTACAGGCGCGAGGACGAGTCGAGGGTGCACTTCACAGTCCAGTCGAGGCCGCCGTTGGCGTTCATCCACTCGATCTGATCGGCGAACAGCAGCAGGGTGGCCAGCGCCGGGGTGTTGTAGGTCTGGTCCTTGGCGGAGTTGTCGACCGCGATCGGCAGCGACAGGAACTCCGGGGTCCAGCGACCCGATTCCTTGATCTCGGCGACGCGGGCCAGCGCGGCCGGGCTCATGATCGCGATCCACAGGCCACCGTCGGCGGCGAAGCACTTCTGCGGAGCGAAGTAGTAGACGTCGGAGTCGGCGATGTTCACCGGCAGACCGCCCGCACCCGAGGTGGCGTCGATGGCGATCAGGGCGTTCTCCGAACCGACCGGACGCGACACGGGAATGGACACACCGGTGGAGGTCTCGTTCTGGGCCCAGCCGATGAGGTCGACCGAGGGGTCCGACACGGGCTCGGGCGCGCTGCCCGGCTCGGCCTTGACGACGATCGGGTCACCGATGAACGGGTTGCCCTTGGCGACCGAGGCGAACTTCGAGGAGAACTCCCCGTTGGTCAGGTGCAGCGAACGCTCGCGGATCAGGCCGAACGCGGCGGCATCCCAGAACGCGGTGGTGCCACCGTTGCCGAGCACGACCTCGTAGCCGTCGGGCAGGGAGAACAGCGCACGCAGGCCGTTGCGAACGCGGGCGACAACGTCCTTGACCGGCTTCTGGCGATGCGAGGTGCCGAACACCGAGGCGCCGACAGTCACCAGGGACTGCAGCTGCTCCGGACGGACCTTGGACGGACCACAGCCGAACCGTCCGTCGGCGGGCAAGAGGTCGGCGGGAATGGTCGGGAACGCACTGGTCATGGGGAGGAGTTTATTGGAGTGTCGGCGCACTGTGGTCCGCACCCCCTCCCGGTGCGTGGGGACGGGTAAAGGCGCCGGATTCCGGGCGCGGGGAATTTGCCCTTGCGTGGCGGGGCGACGGATTAGGCTCCGTCCATGAGCCTCGTTGTGGCCGACTCGGGTCGGACCCTGCTCGACCGATGTGCGTGGGCGTTCGGGAGGCGGCGCGGGTTGCTGTCCGAGAGCGGGCGGCGGGAATTGCTGATCAGGGGGTTGGCCGCGACGGCGACCGTGCTGTCGGTGCGAACCCGGCGCGGAGAGGGCGGGTATCGGTTCTCGGTGCGGGTGAAGCTGCCGGGCGAGCTGACCTACGACGCGCGGGTACGTCAGCGGGTGCGTAGCCAGGATCTGGAATGGATGTGCCCGGGAGACCTGGTCGACTGCCGCGTCGATCCGGGCGATCGGGAGCGGGTCGCGTTGTTCGTGCCCGAGGCGCCCGAAGCGGGCCGCAGTTCGGCCGCCAAGATCCTGGCCAACGGGCGGCGAGCCGAGGCGACGGTCCTCGCGGTGGCGCCCGTCGCGGCCGATTACACCGGACGCGAGGATCCGGTGCTGCGGTTGGATCTGGAACTGCGGGCCTGGGACGAGCCGTTGCCGTGGCGGGTGCGCCTGATCCAGCCGGTGCCGCTGGCGGCGGTCGGCCAGATCGAACTGGGCACTCGTCTCGCGGCCGCGTTCTTCACCGTCGACCGGGGAGACTCCGTGGCGATCGACTTCACCTCGCTGTCCTGATCGACGTCAGAGGTGGACGAACGTGCAGCCCGCGGCGCGTAGCGCGGGCAGCGCGGCGGCCATGCCCGCGGCGGTGCCGGAACCGGGGCGGTGCATGTGCGCGAGCGCGATCCCGCCGGGGGCGGCGGCGCTCATCGCGCGCTGAACCTGGGCCGAGGACGCCGTGGCGCCGAAGTCGGCGTTGACTGTGAAACCCAGCGGCGTCTCGCCCAATTCGTTGACGATCGCGACCGCCACCTCGTCGTAGTGGGCGGTGCCGGAGCGAAAGAAGCGGGGTGCGCGGCCGGTGAGTTCGATGATGCGTTGATGGTTGTTCCACACCTCGTCCGCGGCCTGCGCCGCCGAACCCGTGCCCGCGATCTTGTAGGCGGAGCGTCCTGACACCGACAGCGGCTTGTGCGCGGACCCGTGGTTGGCCAACTCGAACAGCGGATCGGCGCCGAGTCGCTGTGTCCGGGCCGGGTCGGCATCGATCCATCGTTGGTTGAGGAACAAGGTGGCCGGGATCCGCTCGGCGATCAGCAGGTCGATCAGCGCCTGGTCGATATCGCTGTTGCCGTGCCCGCCGCACGCGTCGAAGGTGAGCGCGAACTGTTTGCCGCCGGCGAGAAATCGGCTGGTGATACCGGGCAGGTCGACGCCCCACCGGTGTGGTGTGCTGCCCGCGTGCCGGGCCGCCACCTGCGCCGGGAAGGGGGCGGGCGAAACCTCAGCGGTCGAGATCGGCGGTGCGGTCGCCGCCGCGCTGGGCTCGGCAATTATCGACGAATCACCTTGTGCCGCACCGCATCCGGCGGCGAAACTCGCTGTGAGGGCGGCGCAAGTACCGAACAGCCGTCGCCGCGACAAACCATTGCTGTGGATGATTCACCCCTCACGAAAATCTTCGCGGGGATGCTATCGCCGATTCGACCCTCGCGCGCGACGGACGCGT
>JACIXH010000393.1 GCA_014360565.1 Nocardia sp. | reverse complement strand
CGGAGGGGACCCGCATGTGTACTCCTATGGCCGAACTGCTCGAAGCGAGAGCAGCGTAGGTCGAGTATGGTTGGGAGAGGCCGCTATTGCCGAGATTGTCAGATCCTCGCGGCCGTTCACCGGCGCAGCACAGTGGCAGTATTTTGCAGCGTCGGGACCGCTGTTTCCAGCGTGTGGCGACAGCGCTGGGTGGGTCGGCGGGCAGGACGGCCACGGTCCATCGGTGCCGGGTCGGTCGAGGCTGCGGAGCCGACCGGCACGGCTGTCGGTAGGCTCGGCGAAACTACACCTCACCCACACCGATACACGGGGGACACCCATGACTGATCCGAACACCGTCGGCGCCGCACCGGTGCCGTTGTTCAGCGCCCAGAATCTCACCGACGCGAGCACGGAGCCCGCTGAGCCGGTCCCCGGCAACCTGTTTCCGACCTTCCTGACCGCCGTCGTGGACGGAGATCCCACCACCTGAGGCTGATCCGAGCCGCGGCGGGGGTGGGCCGGGGCGGATAGCCTGGGCGCAGTCACGTGGGCGGTCGTGCTGCGAAGGAGTGGTGATGGAGTTCGGGCCAGGGGCGATCCTTGCGGGGTACCGCATCGAACGCAGGCTCGGCGGCGGGGGAATGGGCGCGGTGTATCTGGCCCAGCATCCACGACTTCCGCGCCGGGACGCGGTGAAGGTGCTCGATGCCCGGCTGGCGGTGGAACCGAGCTTTCGGGCGCGGTTCGAGCGTGAAGCCGATCTGGCCGCACGGCTGCGGCATCCGAATGTGGTGCAAATCTTTGATCGTGGGGTCGACGGCGATCGGCTGTGGATCGCGATGCAGTTCGTGGACGGGCTCGATGCGGCGCAGTTGCTGTGTCAGGGGTTGTCGGTGCTCACGCCCCAGCGGGCCGTTCGCATTGTCGCCGAGGCGGCCAAGGGGCTGGACTACGCGCACCGGCAGGGGCTGTTGCATCGGGATATCAAGCCGGCGAACCTGCTGATCGCGCGTGCCGACGACGGCACCGACGAGGTGCTGGTGACCGACTTCGGAATCGCTCGAAGTATGGGGGAGACAACGAGTCTCACCTCCGCGGGATCGGTGCTCGGCACGCTCGCTTACGCGGCGCCCGAACAGTTGGAGGGTCATCCGCTCGACGTGCGTACCGATGTGTACGCCCTCGGCGGCACCCTCTACGAGCTGCTCACCGGGTTCGTCCCGTTTCAGCGCCAGAGCGCCGCCGCGCTGATCAGCGCGCATCTGATCGAACCGCCGCCGCGCCCGACGGCCGGTAATCCGGCGCTGCCGCCCGCTCTGGACGCGGTGATCGCGCAGGCGATGGCGAAGAACCCCGACGACCGCTACGCCAGCTGCGGTGAACTCGCGGACGCGGCGGTCGCCGCGTTCACCGGCAGGCCCGTGGTGACGGATACCGCTGTGCTGCTGCGAGATACGCCGATTACACCCTCGCGTCGTCCGTCGTGGTCGAGAAAGATTCTGGTCGGGGTCGGTGCCGCGGCCGTGGTGGCCGGGGTGACCGCCTTCGCTGTGCTGACCGCCAAGGACCGGGGCGGGTCGGATGCGCCGACGACTACCCCGGCCGCCCAGATCGGTGCTGTCCCGGGCAGTCCGAACGCGGCGACGGTGCTGCGTCCCTGGCTCGACGATGTCCTGGCCGGTGATATGAGCGTGCTGGTGCGCAAGTGCTGGGCCCAGTCGCCCGCCGAGATCCCCCGGATGTACGGCGACGTCGAGCAGATCACCGACGCGGTGCGCCGTCCCGGCGAGCTCGGCCGATCCGGGCCCTACTGGCGCAATGACAAACTCCAGGTGAGCTTGCGCCCCAGCGAGTTACGGTCCGCCTACGGCTGCCCGATCGTCGGCGACCCGTCGGCGACCGGGCTCACCGACGAACAGGCGCGCTACACCGTTGAACGCTATCTGAGCCGGGTAGTCGGCGACCCGGTGAATCCGGCCGATGTGGAACCGGACTACCCACTGCTGTGCGACGACGCGCAGCCCGGCACCGTGCTGTCGGGAGTGCGGCGCTTCGAAGACAAGGCGCTCACCGTCCGTAGCTCTGCCGGGTCGGTCGTCACTGTCAGCGTGCCGGTGACCACCGCCGACGGTGCACAGAAGATGGCCGAGCTCAGCCTCGAGCAAGCCGCGAACGGCTTCTGTATCTCTCGCATCGAGTCATAGCTCGGCGACCTTGTCGTCGAGCCGTGCCAAGCGCAGGTCGATCAGGGCGGTGTGCTCGGGGGTGGCGCGCTCGCGCACCCGGCGCAGGGCATCGCGAAGTCCGGTGACGACCATCGGCGAACGGGCGGCCGAGGCGATGTCGTCGACACCGGTGCGGAGGAACTCTTCCCATTCGGGCAGGTGAACGACGAGCCTTTCGACGCCGTCGGAGTCGGTGAGGCGCCGTGGTTGCAGACTGGCCGCGGCCGCCCATCCGAGCAGATCCTCCAATTCGTCGAGGGCCTGGACGGCTGTGGCCGGGTCGTTCACCGCCGCCGACAACGCCCGCAGCGCGATATCGGCCAGCAACCGAAGCGCGAGCAGCGGATCCTGGCCGAAGGTCCGTTCATCGCCGACGACGAGTCCTCTCAGCACTGTGCGGTCGGGTAGTTCCCCGCCGTGCACCTGCGCCACTCGACTACCGCGATGCAGTGTGGCGCCGGGACTCTCGCACACGACAATGACCACGTTCGCCGCTTTGGCGGCGGCGATGAGCTCGGCCGTCTCGACCCGTTGCAGCACCGCCGGTGGGCGCTGCCAGAGCACCGCCGTCTGCGCCGGTGGCAGGTGCGGCGAGGCAGGATTGTCACCGGTGTACATGGCGTCGAGCACCGTGCGACCGCGATCGGCGATGGCGCCGAGCGCGGGCGCCAGTTGGATAGCGGCGAACGCCCGTAGTTGC
>JACIXH010000392.1 GCA_014360565.1 Nocardia sp. | reverse complement strand
ACCGCATGGACGCCGTCTACCGCATGACCGACGGCGCACTGTCCACGCTGGACGTGCCGAGCGTGGTCAGCTGACGGTGCCCGACGCGATCCATCCCGCTGACTGACCGGTCACTCCGACCGCGTTCTCGAAGTCGGTCGTAGCGCCGGATCGTGATGGGATTGGCCTTCGCGGTGGCTGCGTGGCATGTCGCCCGGGGCAGACTGGGCTGATGGGCGATTCGAGGCATCTCATCGTGGTGGATGCGGCCAATGTGATCGGGTCCCGGGCCAACGGGTGGTGGAAAGACAGGGCCGGTGCTGCTCGGCGGTTTCTCGCCGACGTGGCGCGTCTGACGGCCGGCTTGCCCGCTGACACCGAGATCACCGTCGTTCTCGAGGGTGCCGCCAAGGTCGCCGCCGACGTGCCGTCGCCGGCGCGGATGAATGTCGTGCTCGCCGAACGTTCCGGCGACGACAAGATTGTCGAGGTGGTGGCCGAGGCCGGCTCCCGCGAGCAGATCACCGTCGTCACCGCCGACCGTGAACTCCGCACCCGAGTAGCAGCCCACGGCGCCGAAACCGTCGGTCCAGGCTGGGTCTGGAGTCGGCTCGACTGACCGAGCGTCACCGCCTCTGGTCCTCGATCAGATCGGCGGCTGCACTCTGGCACGCCAGCCGCGCCGAGCGCGCGATCGGCCATTGGATCGGAAGAACTAGTCGGCCGACAGCGCCGCCAAGGCCATCTGCCGCAGCACCGGACGGGCTCTCGACGCACTTGCCGCCGACGCGCTGTGTGGAGTCGAGTTGATCAGACCGAAGGCGGCGTGGGCCTTGATGCGGGCGGTTTCCTCGGGAAGCCCGGGAGTCAGTTCACGCAGGACGCCCACCCAGATCTCGACGTATTGGCGCTGGGTGCGGCGCAGGATGCGGCGGTCGTTGATGGGGACGTTGTCGAGGTCGCGGTCCTGGATGCGGATGAGCTCGGGGTTGCCGAAGGCGAAGTCGAGGTGGAAGTCGACCAGGGCGGTCAGCGCTGTTGCGGCCGAGGATGATTCGTCGGCGACCGCACGACCGCCCGAGAGCAGGCGCTCACTGATTCCGACCAGGAGTTCGACCAGCAGCGCCTCTTTGCTGGTGAAGTGACGGTAGACGGCGGGGCCGCTGATGCCGACGGCCGCGCCGAGGTCATCGAGGCGCACGCCGAAGAAGCCGCGGTCGGCGATGAGCCGGGCGCCCGCGGCCAGCAACTGCTCGCGGCGCTGGGCCTTGAGCTGCTCGCGGCGGGTCACCTGAACAGGCTCGGTGGTAGACATTCTGACGCCCCCTCTGGACAACTCGGTTAGTCAAGATTAACCTGAAATTCAGTTATTGGCGATTAACCGAGTGAGAGAATGGCGTGATGACGGTTACGCACGAACCCGAAGACGGCACGGTTGCCGCGACGAGCAACCGAGACGCGCACAGCGTCCTGGTCGCGGATCTGCGGCAACGGCTGGCAACGGCCGCGCTCGGTGGTCCGCAGAAGTCCCGCGAACGGCACGTGGCCAGGGGCAAGCTGCTCCCCCGCGAGCGCGTCGACCAGCTCCTCGACCCGGGTAGCCCGTTCCTCGAGCTCGCCCCGCTCGCGGGCAACGGCATGTACGGCGACGAGTGCCCCGGCGCGGGCGTGATCGCCGGTATCGGCCGCATCGCGGGCCGCGAGTGCCTGGTGCTCGCCAACGACGCGACGGTCAAGGGCGGCACCTACTACCCGATCTCGGTGAAGAAGCACCTGCGCGCGCAGGAGGTGGCCGCGCAGAACAACCTGCCGTGCGTGTATCTCGTGGACTCCGGCGGCGCGTTCCTGCCGCACCAGGACGAGGTGTTCCCCGACCGGGAGCACTTCGGCCGCATCTTCTACAACCAGGCGAACATGAGCGCCAAGGGCATCGCCCAGATCGCGGCGGTGATGGGTTCGTGCACCGCCGGCGGCGCGTACGTGCCCGCGATGGCCGACGAAGCGGTGATCGTGCGCGACCAGGGCACCATCTTCCTCGGCGGCCCGCCACTGGTGAAGGCGGCGACCGGCGAGATCGTCACTGCCGAGGACCTCGGCGGCGGCCTGCTGCATTCGCGCACCTCCGGCGTCACCGATCACCTGGCCGAGGACGACCGCGACGCACTGCGGATCGTCCGCAATATCGTCGCGACCCTCGGCCCCCGCCCCGAGGCGCCGTGGGAGGTTCTGCCGAGCACCCCGCCCGCCAAGCCGGAGGACGAGCTCTACGACGTGGTTCCCGTCGACCCGCGCACCCCCTACGACGTGCACGAGGTGATCGATCGAATCATCGACGGCGAGAGCGGGTTCCAGGAGTTCAAGGCCGAATACGGCAAGACCCTGGTCACCGGGTTCGCACGCATCCACGGCCATCCCGTCGGCATCGTGGCCAACAACGGCGTGCTGTTCGCCGAATCCGCCATGAAGGGCGCGCATTTCATCGAACTGTGCGACAAGCGCAAGATCCCCCTGCTGTTCCTGCAGAACATCACCGGCTTCATGGTCGGGCGCGACTACGAGGCGGGCGGCATCGCCAAGCACGGCGCGAAGATGGTCACCGCGGTCGCGTGCGCCCGGGTACCGAAGCTCACCGTGGTGATCGGCGGCTCCTACGGCGCGGGCAACTACTCCATGTGCGGACGCGCGTATTCGCCGCGCTTCCTATGGATGTGGCCCAATGCGCGCATTTCGGTGATGGGTGGCGAGCAGGCCGCATCGGTGCTGTCGACCGTGCGCGGCGATCAGCTCGACAGCGCGGGCAAGCCGTGGTCGGAGGCGGATCAGGAGGCGTTCAAGGCCCCGATCCGCGATCAGTACGAGACCCAGGGCAACCCCTACTACGCGACCGCGCGCATCTGGGACGACGGCGTGATCGCGCCCGCGGACACCAGAACCGCGCTCGGCCTTGCCCTTTCG
>JACIXH010000391.1 GCA_014360565.1 Nocardia sp. | reverse complement strand
GCCTTCAGGTTTAACCTGGGCGGCCTTCGTCGATTTATCCACAGGCGGTGGTTTATCCACAGCCCGCGTCGGTAGGTGATGACCGGGGGCCTGGAGTGCAGTAGCGTCAGGTATCGGATCAGGCACAAGTCAGTTCGACGCGATCGACGCGCACGACTCGACAAGGAGACGACGAGACATGTCATACCCGACCGGGGGCTCCGGGTACAACGCACCCGCGACGCCCGCCGCGCCTCAGGGCCCGAGCACCGGAGCCGCTGCGGCTGCGCCATCGACCGCGACCGGTTCGGAGGACAAAGGGCTGCCGTTCATGCTGACAGCCGCCGCCGCCGGACTCGGCGTCGTCACCTTCTTCCTCGGCTTCGCACCGTATGTCGGTTTCACCGCGCTGCGGGAGACCACGACCGGCAGCATGTTCGAGTCGAGCAACAGTGCGCTCGCGACACTGATCCTGGCCGCCGCTCTGCTGGCCGGGCTGTCGTTGCTGCCCAAGCAGAATGTCCTCGGCGTCGCCGCGGCACTGGCGGTGGCCTCGTTCCTCGGCGTCGTGGTGTCGCTGATCAGCGCGGGCGAGGGCACGGAACTGCAGTGGGGCGCGTTCGCCGTTGCCGCGTTCTCCTTCATCGTCGCGGTGCTGATGGTGCTGGCGTTGCTGTTCAAGCTCGGCCTCATCAAGGTGCCCGCGCCGAAACCGGCTCAGCCGCAACAGCAGCCGGGCCAGTACGGCCAGTACGGCCAGCAGGGGTACGGCCAGCAGCAGGGCTACGGTCAGAACGCGGGCCAGCAGGCCTACGGCCAGACCGGGTACGGCCAGGCGCAGACCGGTGGGCAGTACCCGACGCAGTCGCCGTCGCCGTACGGCCAGCAGAGTTCGCCGTCGATGCCGCAGGCACAGCAGCCTTCCTACGGTCAGCCCGGACAGCAGCCCTACGGTCAGCCGGGGCAGCAGTCGCCGTACGGCCAGCAGTACGGTGCCCCGCAGGCGCAGCCTTCGCCGTACGGTTCGGCGGCGCCGCAGGCTCAGCCCCGGCCCGACGAGAGCGCCACGCAGACCTTCGGCGGGCAGCAGCAGGGCCAGCCGTTCGGAGCGCCGACCTACGGTGGCGCGCAGCAGCCTTCGCAGGGACAGCAGCAGCCCTTCGGTGGCGAGCAGACAGCGGATCCGGCCGCCGACGCCACCACCGCGTTCCGCCCGAACGAAGACAACAAGTAAAACCGCACGGCTGCCGCACGGTGGACACGGTGCGATCGCGAGCCCACAGGTACGCCTGTGGGCTCGCGGCGCGCCTGACCCGTCGCCGCCGGGGAAGCTGCCACGCTGAATTGTCATGAGCTCCCGTAACTCCCTCGTGCGCCGGACCGCCGGGTCACGCGGCACCGGGGAGACCGTCGTCGCACCACCGTCCGGGCCCGAGCCCGGCTGGTGGTCACTGTCGCCCGAGCGTGCCCGGACGCTGCTGCTGGTCGCGGCGAGGCCGACGATCACGGCTTTGGCGGCCACGGTGCTGCTCGTGCTCGTGGTCATGCTCACCACCGGCACCGATCTCACAAGTGCGCCGGCGGCGGTCGCCGCGACGTGGCTCGCCGCTCACCAGGTTCCGCTCACGGTCGGCAAGACGACGCTGGGCATCCTCCCGCTGGTGCCGACCGCGGTGCTGGTCTGGCTGGCCGCCCGCGAATGCGCGCGTGCGGTCCCGAACCGCCCGACCCCGGTCGAGCTGGGCTGGTTGACCGGTGCGGTGCTGGCCGGACCGCTGCTCATCACGGCTGTTTGTCTCGCTGTCACCGGCGATGCCGCCGGAGTCATTCCGCTCAGATCTCCTGGTCCTGTCGCGGCCTTCGGGTGGGTGCTCGTGCTGTATTCGGGCGCGGCGGCCGCCGGGATCGGGAGCCGAGCGTGGGATTCGGTGTGCGCGTTCGTGCCGGTCGAGATCCCGGAGTGGGCGATCCTCGGCGCCCGGGCCGCGCGGCGCACCGTGCTGCGCATGCTCGGGTGTGCCGCGGTGGCCACCGTGATCTCCTTCTTCGTCCACCTGTCCCGGCTCGACGGTGCTTTTCACCAGGCGCACAACGTCACCGATGTGCTCGGCATGACCTTGGTCTCCCTGCTCTACCTGCCGAATGTGGTGATCGGCGCGGCGGGCGTCCTCAGCGGGGCCGCGGTGCTGTTCGGCGCCGGATCGGTCGGTCTGTTCGGGGTGACCGGCGGCCACATGCCGGTAGTGCCCGCGCTGATCCCCGTGCCGGGAGGGCCCGCGTCCCCGTGGTGGGCAGTGCTGCTGCTGGTTCCCCTCGCTGTCGGTGTGCTCGGTGGTATCGAGCTCGGCCGCACCAGCGACGACCGGCCGGGCGCGCCGTGGGCGACCCTCACCTGCGCCGCGTTGTCCACGCTGACGTTCCTGGTGCTCGCGATCCTCGGCAGCGGTCAGCTCGGCGCCGTCGGGTGGGTCGGTGTCGATCTGCTGATGCTGGTCGTGCTGATGGTCACCTGGTTCGGTTTCGGCGGCTTCGTGGGTATGGCGTTCGCGCGCCGTTTCCTGACCCCCGCCGCGCCCGTCGAGGACTATGACGAGTACGACGAGTACGAGGACGACGACTACTTCGACGATGACGATGACGATGATGACGACGACGACGACGAGTACGACGACATCGAGGACCACGGCCACGATGACGACGCCTACGAGGACTCCGACGACGACCCGGTCGAATACGGCGATCCCGCAGTCGAAGTCGACGGCGAACTGGTCGAGAACTTCGACGACGAGCTCGAAGTGAGCATCGCCGCGCCGGGCTCGGCCGACGAGCCTGCCGACGACATCGTCGATGTCGAAGTGGTCGAGTCGGACCTGCCGGACGGTGACAAGACCCCCGGTCGCTAAGCTCGACCCGGCGCCTATCGCCATCGCCGCCGCCCGATCACACGCAGGAGTAGAGCGCTGACGTCCTCGTTT
>JACIXH010000390.1 GCA_014360565.1 Nocardia sp. | reverse complement strand
ACCGATCACACAGCCGAATATGTGATGATCGAGGGATGAAGATCCGCAAGGCTGTCATTCCGGCGGCGGGAATCGGCTCCCGGCTGCTTCCGCTGACCAAGGCGACGCCGAAGGAGATGCTGCCGGTCGGGGACAAACCGGTCATCGAGCACACGGTGCGTGAACTGGTGGCCTCCGGGATCACCGACATCACCATCGTCGTGAGCAGCGGCAAATCGCTGATCCAGGATCACTTCCGGCCCAATCCGTCCCTGGTCGCGCAGCTACGCGCCGACGGCAAGGCCGCCTACGCCGACGCCGTGGAGGAGGTGGGCGAGCTCTCCCGCGAGGGACACATCACCTACCTCGATCAGCACGGCCCGTACGGCAACGGCACGCCGGTCCTCAACGCCGCACGGCATCTGAGCGACGAGCCGATGCTGGTGCTGTGGCCCGACGACGTGTTCGTCGCCGAGGTGCCGCGGGCCCAGCAGTTGATCACCGCCTACGAATCGACCGGATGCCCCGTGCTGGCACTGCTGCCGATGTCGCCCGGTGAATCGCAGCGCTACGGCGTGCCGGTGGTGCGCGAGGACCTCGACGACGGGCTGCTGCGGATCTCGGGCCTGATGGAGAAGCCCAAGCCCGAAGACGCGCCGTCGGCCTACGCGGCCATCGGCGGGTACGTGGTGACGCCGGGCATCATCGACGAACTGCGCATCCAGACCGAGAACTGGTACACCCACAAGACCGGCGAGGTCTACCTGACCGACGCGATCAACAACTACGCCGCCGAGCACGCGGTGTACGGCCAGGTGATCCAGGGTCGCTGGTACGACACCGGCAACCCGGCCGACTACCTGGTCGCCCAGTTCGCCTCGGCCCTGGCCCACCCCGAATACGGCCCGCTCCTGCGGCAATTGGTCGACTGAGCATCCCTTTTCACGGCGAATCCCTTTTCGCGGCCCGCCCGATTCTGGACTGACCGAAGGGTGCGACGAAGGAGTGCCCGTAGGGAGGGAAGAATCGGGGCCCGAAGGGCCGCGACCCGCGGCGCCAGCCGCCAAAATTTCAGAACCTTCTGATCGCGAAGATGTCGAACTCGCGCAACGGGTGCAGGCCGACCGGGACGCCCCAGTCGTGGGCGTCGAGGAGCTGTCCCATTCCCGCGTAGATGCCGACGTGGGAGCCGTCGCCGTTGAGGATGACGACGTCGCCGGGGGCCAAGCCGCCGAAGGTCACCGGGAGGCCGACCTTTGCCTGTTCCCAGGTGGTTCGCGGCAGCGTCACGCCGACCTGCCGGAACGCCCACTGGACCAGTGCCGAGCAATCCCAGGAGTGTGGACCGACGGCGCCCCACTCGTAGGGTTTGCCGAGCTGGGTCATCGCGGCGGTGAGCGCACCGATGCCCGTGGCGCTCGGCAGCGGGATCATGCCCGAACCACTGGAACTTCCCGACGAGGAACCCGATGCGCCCGAGCCCGAGGCGCTGCCCGGCTGCGACCACGCCGGCCCGGCGAGAACGAGTGTTGTGGTGACTGTGGCAACGAAGCCGAAAGCCAGCCGTCTCGAGAGTTTTCGCTTCATGTGCGCGCCCTTCCTCACGGCCGGGAGCGATCCTCCGGCTGGTCGGCTATCGGGCGGCATCGCCTGATCTTCGGGTGAGCCACCCACTGATCCGGTGTCGCGCCGGGGTTTACCACCTTCCGACGCGACACCGTTTCCACAGGACAATCATCACGAGCAGTCACTGTCGCCTCAGCGGTTCCATGCGCATCAGCAGCAACATCACGATTCTGCACGACCGATCCGCCGATGTCACAGATTTCAGCAACTTTCCAGCATCGATTCGCTCGCGGACCCACCATCACGAACCGAGCCTGCGGGTGCGTGATCAGTCGATGAGCGTCAGCGCCGCCTTGATGCCGGCGCGAACCGTGTCGGCGTCACCGACGCCGCCACTGATCGTCACCCCGTCCCTGGTCAGGAGCAGGGCACGGGCGGCATCATCCGGGGCGCTGTGTCCGCCGGCGCGCAGGTGTTCGGCCATGAGCTCACGGAACCAGGTGCGGTAGTCGTCGACTACACGGCGAACCGGATGGTCCGCATCGGGAAATTCCACAGCGGCGTTGATGAAGGGACAGCCACGAAAGCCGGGGCCGCAGCTGATCTCGCTGAGCGTGCCGAAGATGGTGGTGATGGTCGCGAAGCCCTCGCCCTGCACCGATTCCAGCACCTCGCGCTGCCGGGCGTATTCGCGCTGCAAATAGGCGACCACCAGGTCTTCTTTGGTTTTGAAATGCCGATAGAACGTCGCCTTGGCAATACCTGCCTCGGCGATGATCCGGTCGATGCCGACCGTGTGCACGCCCTCGGCATAGAACAACCGAGTGGCTGTTTCGAGGAGACGATCACGGGCGGCGCTCATACCTTGACAATACCAGACAGACCTGTCTACTCTCGATCGCAAGTGAACAGACCAGTCTGTCTAGGAGGACACATCATGGCTCCCCTCTACACCGCGATCGCAACCTCGGTCGGCCGCGACGGCCGTTCCTACACCGATGACGGCGTGCTCGATCTGACGTTGGCCCGCCCCAAGGCAATGGGCGGCGACGGCGCGGGCACCAACCCGGAGCAGCTCTTCGCGGCAGGCTATTCCGCCTGCTTCGCCAGCGCGCTGCAGCTGGTCGCCAAGCGGATGAAGCTCGACGCCGACGACGCGTCGGTGACCGCCGAAGTCGGTTTGAATCCCCTCGAGGGCGGCCGATTCGGCCTCTCGGTCGTGCTGCGCGTGGAACTGCCCGAGCACCTGCACAACGAGCAGGGCACCGAGCTGATCGAGGCCACCCATCAGGTGTGCCCGTACTCCAACGCCACTCGGGGCAATATCCCGGTGGAACTGGTTGTCGAGTAACCGTCCAGCACAGCAGAAAGGTCCGGGCTCTGGATGCCCGGACCTTTCTGTGCTGTAGCGAACTCAGACC
>JACIXH010000039.1 GCA_014360565.1 Nocardia sp. | reverse complement strand
GTGGTTGTCGCCGGGTTCGGCGACAACCACCTGCACCGAGGACCGTCAGCGGCTAGTGCGCGGGCTCGTTGCGCCGGGGCAGGAATGCCGCCACCACCGCGGCGCAGGCGACCAAACCCGCGCCGACCCAGACCGCCGGGACCAAGCCGTCGACGTAGGACTGCGGGTCGGTGTAGGAGCCGTAGGAGGCGAAGACCGAGGCCAGCACGGCGATGCCCATCGCAACGCCCACTTCGCGCACGGTGCTGCTGATGCCCGACGCCATGCCCTGATCGGCGGGGGAAGCGCTGGCCATGACGATCGTGGACGAGGGGGCGAAGGTGAGGCCCATTCCTATGCCGCCGAGGACGAAGGGAGCGACGAAGGCGAGATAGGGGACCTCGGCGGTGGTGATCATCGCCATCCAGGCGAGGGAGACGGCCAGGCAGAGCTGGCCGATCGCGATCAGGGTGCGGGCCCCGACGCGGTCGACGATCAGGCCGGCCAGGGGCGCCACGACCATCGGAACCATCGTCCACGGCATCGTGCGGATGCCCGATTCCAGCGGCGAATAGCCCTGGACGA
Organism: Nocardia sp.; assembly: GCA_014360565.1. GTDB lineage: Bacteria > Actinomycetota > Actinomycetes > Mycobacteriales > Mycobacteriaceae > Nocardia. The sequence continues at coordinate 31,309 of JACIXH010000039.1, read as the reverse complement.
CCTGGAAGAACTGGGCGAGTAGGAAGATCGAGCCGAAGACGCCCGAGGAGAAGCCGAAGGACACGATGAAACTCAGGCTCAGGCCGCGGGATCTGAACATGCGCAGCGGGAGCATCGGGTCGGTGACCGAGGCTTCCCAGGCGACGAACGCGACGAGCAGCGCGGTGCCGCCGATCAGCGCGGTGAGGACCTGCGGTGCGGTCCAGCCGTCGTCGGCGCCGTGGATCACGCCCCACACCAGCGCGAGCACGCCGCCGGCCGAGAGCAGCACGCCCAGATAGTCGAGCTTTCTCGCGACGCCCCGTGATTCGGACAGCATCCGGGCCGCGAAGGGCAGCGCCAGCAGACCGATGGGGACATTGAGCCAGAAGATCCACTGCCAGTTCAGGCCGTCGACCACCGCGCCGCCGACCACCGGTCCGACCGCGACACCGAGACCCGCGATGCCGCCCCAGATGCCGATCGCGGCGCTGCGTATCTTCGCGGGCACCGCGGCGGCGAGCAGCGTGAGCGACAGCGGCATCACGGCCGTACCATCGACGCCCTGCACCGCACGCGCGGCGATGAGCTGCCACGGTTCGGTGGCCAGCGCGCACGCCGCCGAAGCGACGACGAACAGGCCGATGCCGGCCAGGAAGACCCGCCTGCGCCCGATCCGGTCGCCCAGCGCGGATGCCGACAGCAGCAGCGCGGCGAAGGACAGCGTGTAGGCGTTGATGAACCACTGCAGATCCGAAAGTGATGCTCCCAGTTCGCTTTTGATCACCGGCAGGGCATTCGTCACGACGAGGTTGTCCAACGTGACCATGAACATCGGAATGCCGACGGCGGCGATGACAGCGCCGAGCGGCTTGGTCTTCACCCCGGGATCCGACGCCGTGTCGGCTGCTCGCGCATCGCCGGATTCGAGTGTCTGCGTCATGCCACGCCCTTAGTTGTTATTGACTGATAACTTAGGGACTCATGGTTATGCATCGGCTGATAACATGTCAAGAGGCAATCGATCGAGGAGGCAGCGTCGACCATGACGAGAACCCGGATGACCGCGACCGAGCGCAGCGTGCAGGTGCTCGAAGCCGCGATCCACGCGTTCGCCGAATCCGGTTATGCCGCCACGAAAACCGATGAGATCGCCAGGCGTGCCGGGGTTTCGCAGCCCTACGTGATCCGGCTGTTCGGCACCAAACAGCAGCTGTTCCTCGCCTGCCTGCTCGAGGTGTGCACCCGCATCGAACAGGTGTTCCGGGACGCGGACATCGCCCCCGGCGCCGACACCGAGGAAGCATTGTGCGCTCTCGGCCAGGGCTACGACGTCTTCCTGGCCGAGCGCGAACTGCCCCTCGTCCTGCTGCACGGCGCCGCCGCCAGCGCGGACCCGGTGATCGGCGACCACATGCGGGAGCGATTCGGGCGGATGTATCGCCTGATCGGCGAACTCACCGGCGCCGACACCCTCCAATCACGTCGCTTCGTCGCCACCGGCATGCTGCTCACGATCATGACCGCGATGCAGGTCGCGGGCAGTGACGCGATCCCACTGTCCTGGGCCACCGAAATCCTCACCGACCTGCACAGCGCCACCACGCCTGAGTCCTGAGGCTCGTCAGCGCTCGGGCGGTGCGGGCCAGTTCTGCGCGCGGGCACGGTCGGCGAACGAGGCCAGGCGACATCCGAACAGTCGCGGCGCATGCCGCTGCCGTCGAGGTGAAGACAATGTGGCGACGCGCGCGGCGACGGCTGCGGCGACCACGGTGACCCCGCGGCGGGCGTGAGCGATTACTTCGCGTGCTGGACGCGGGCGCTCGCGTAGAGGCAGATTGCCGCTGCCGCAGCGAGATTCAGGCTTTCGGCGCGGCCGTGGATGGGAATACGGATGCGGTGATCGGCGCGGGCCGCGACGGCAGGGTCGAGGCCGTGGGCCTCGTTGCCGAACAGCCAGGCGACCGGGCCGCGCAGGATGTCGTCCGCGGCGTCGAGGTCGACCTCACCATTGGCGGCGGTCGCGAGGATCGTCACGCCCGCGGCGGAGATCGCGTCGAGCGTGGCGGTGACATCGCGGCTGCGCGCTACGGGGACATGGAACAGGCTGCCCGCGCTGGCACGCACGCATTTGCCGTTGTGCGGGTCGACGGTCTCGCCCGCGAGCACCACCCCGTCGGCGCCGACGGCGTCGGCGACCCGGATCAGGGTGCCCGCGTTGCCGGGTTCGGCGATTTCGACGGGCACGGCGAGCATGCGCGGGCCGCGGTCGAGGATCTCGCCGAGCGGCACGTCGAGCAGCTCGCACACGGCCACGAGGCCGGGCGCGGTGACGGTTTCGCCGAGATGTTCGGCGGCGCGGTCGCTGACCAGTGTGGCGCGGACGCCGTCGGCGGCAGCACCGGCGATCAGCGCGTTATCCCGACCGGCAGCCGCGAGCGAATAGAAGATCTCCCGGACGCGGCCGGTCTCCAGCGCGGCGGACACGGCGTTCGCGCCTTCGGCGAGGAACAGGCCGGACTTGCGGCGCTGGGCCGCGCGCTGGAGCTTGACAGCGGAAACGACCCGCGGATTGCGCTCGGAGAGCGCGTCCACGGGTCGTTCCGACAGATCGCTGTGTGTTGTCAAGCTCAGGCAGCGGTGGCCGGGGCGTTGACGTCGGCAGGCAGCGCGGCCTTGGCGACAGCCACCAGGCCGGCGAAGGCCTCGGCGTCGGAGACGGCGAGCTCGGCGAGGATCTTGCGGTCGACCTCGACGCCAGCGGCCTTGAGGCCCTGGATGAAGCGGTTGTAGGTGATGTCGTTCAGACGCGCGGCGGCGTTGATACGAGCAATCCACAGCTTGCGGAAGTCACCCTTGCGCGCCTTGCGGTCACGGTAGGCGTAGGTCAGCGAGTGGAGCTGCTGTTCCTTGGCCTTGCGGTACAGGCGCGAACGCTGGCCCCGGTAGCCCTTGGAGGCCTCGAGGATGGAACGGCGCTTCTTCTGAGCGTTGACGGCTCTTTTGACGCGTGCCACTGTGATAGTCCTTGATCATCGGGGGGCGCGGCGGCGCCCGAATTCGGTAATTGTCGGCGTCCGGTTGTCCCGGCCGCGGAATCGTCGGGTTGCGACGGTCTGCTGACCCGAAGGTCAGGCGAGACCGAGCAGCCGCTTCACGCGGGGGACGTCGACGGAAGCGACGGACTCCGTGCCTTCCAGACGACGAGTCCGGCGAGAGGACTTGTGCTCCAGGAGGTGGCGACGGTTCGCCTGCTCACGAAGCAGCTTGCCCCGGCCGGTCACCTTGAATCGCTTCTTGGCGCCGCTGTGGGTCTTGTTCTTCGGCATGGATTCCTCTATCTAGTCGTTGAAATCGTTTACTGCGGGTCGGTCGGCGCAGCCTGCTCGGCAGGCGCGGCCTGCTCGACCGGTGCTGCCGGCTCAGCAGGCGCGGCCTGCTCGACCGGTGCTGCCGACTCGGTAGCGGCGGGATCGGCAGGCGGCTGGCGTGTCGCCGCCGGCGCCGACGAGTCCTGCTGGGCCTTGACCCGCGTCTTCGCACCCGTGTGGGGGGCGAGGACCATGGTCATGTTGCGGCCGTCCTGCTTGGCCGAGGTCTCGACGAAGCCGAGATCGGCCACGTCGGAGCCCAGACGCTGGAGCAACCGGAAGCCGAGTTCGGGACGCGACTGCTCACGACCGCGGAACATGATCGTGACCTTGACCTTGGACCCGGCTTCGAGGAAGCGAACAACGTTGCGCTTCTTGGTCTCGTAGTCGTGGTCGTCGATCTTCGGACGGAGCTTCTGCTCCTTGATCACGGTCTGGACCTGGTTCTTGCGGGACTCGCGCGCCTTCTGCGCTGTCTCGTACTTGAACTTGCCGTAGTCCATGATCTTGCAGACCGGCGGACGGGCATCGGGTGCTACCTCGACGAGGTCGAGGTCGGCTTCGAGCGCGACGCGTAGTGCATCTTCAACACGCACGATCCCAACCTGTTCGCCGCCGGGTCCGATGAGTCGAACCTCGGGAACACGGATGCGATCGTTGATGCGGGTCTCAGTGCTGATGGGGCCTCCTAGGTCAAGCGGTGTCGTCTTAACGACCGCACGCAATAACTGCAACCCCTGTTTCAACACGAAAGCCCCGCTGCGGTATTTCTCCGCGACGGGGCCCGATGTCGACCGATCGCCCACAGCCGATGCCCTCACGAGCTCGGTTGTCGACCCCCGCATGCCAGGCATACGGGAAACCCATCACAATGAACGGGTGACCGGGACCGCATATCCGAACGATTGCTCGCCGGTAACGGTGGGAGTCGGGCTCCACTTATCTGCCCCATGGATGCATGACACATCCAGGGGCGGTCGTCAGCGGAAAGTCTAGCATGGCGTTGGGCTATCACCGAATCGGCCGGGTGCGAGCATCCCGAAACCGGCTCGCTATAGCCTGATCAGCATGACTGACGAGCTCGATCCCCCCGTGCGCGACCTGGCCGACATCCCCGCCGTCGAGGTGATCAGCCGCGCCGCCGTGATGCTGATGAGTTCGGCCGCGGAGAAGCTGGGCCTGTCCGGGGAGAACCCGGATTCGGGCGCGGGCGTCGATCTCGACGAGGCACGCCGGGTGATCACCGCGCTGGCCGGGCTGGTCACCTCGTCGGTGGAGTACCTCGGCCCGCACGCGGGCCCGATCCGCGAGGGCTTGCAAGCGCTGCAGCGCGCCTTCCGCGAGGCCTCCTCGGTGCCGGACGCGCCGGGGATGGGCCCGGGCGAGAAATACACCGGCCCGGTGCACTGAGTTCTGTCAACGAAAAGATCCGCCGGCGCACCTGCGCCGGCGGATCTTTTTCTCGATGCGAACGAATGTCGCGACTCAGACCACGGGGGTCGGAGTGGGGCCACCCGGGGTGACCGAGACGGCCGAGCCAGTGGCGAGCATGTTGGCGAGGGCGGTGAACAGCGCCGCGCTTCCGGTATCCATGACAGGTGTTCCTTTCGATGCTTCCAGGTCAGGCGGTCGGCTGGGTGGGCTCGTAAGCCAGCGATGACCCGCCTGCGAGGAAACCGAGAATCTGGGCGATGAGCGCCGTGGTGGCTTCATCCATGAGGACGTTCCTTTCGAGCTACACGACGATCGAGCCGTCGACAAACCGTTACTGCCCGGTATTCCGGGGACGGTGAGGCGAATGTTACCTACGGCTGTTTCACTTCGTGGAGGTTTCGGAAAGTCCGCGCTGCGATCTCGGAGCCAAGGTATCCGCACTCAGCGCAGCGCGGCCGCCTTTCGCGCCAACCGCTTGGCCGCCGGTGTTTCCGGCGGGGCTTTCTTCGCCGCGGGGGCCGCCTTCTTGGCCGCTTTCTTCGCCGCCGGCTTCTTCGGCGCGGGCGTCAGCACCGCCTTGAGGAACTGACCGGTGTAGCTGTCCGACGCCGCGGCGATGTCTTCCGGGGTGCCGGTCGCGACCACGGTGCCGCCGCCGGAACCACCCTCGGGACCCATGTCGATGACCCAGTCGGCGGTCTTGATGACGTCGAGGTTGTGCTCGATGACGATCACCGTGTTGCCCTTGTCGACCAGGCCGTTGATCACCTTGAGCAGCTTGCGGATGTCCTCGAAGTGCAGACCCGTGGTCGGCTCGTCGAGGATGTAGACAGTGCGCCCCATGGAACGCTTCTGCAGTTCGGCAGCCAGCTTCACCCGCTGCGCCTCACCACCGGACAGGGTCGGCGCGCTCTGACCCAGACGCACATAACCCAGGCCGACCTCGACGAGAGTCTTGAGGTAGCGGTGGATCGAGGTGATCGCCTCGAAGAAGTCGGCGGCCTCGTCGATCGGCATATCGAGCACCTCGGCGATGGTCTTGCCCTTGTAGTGCACCTCGAGGGTTTCCCGGTTGTAGCGGGCGCCGTGGCAGACCTCGCACGGGACGTAGACGTCAGGCAGGAAGTTCATCTCGATCTTGAGGGTGCCGTCGCCCGAGCAGGCCTCGCAGCGGCCGCCCTTGACGTTGAAGGAGAACCGCCCGGGTTGGTAGCCGCGCACCTTGGCCTCGGTGGTGGAGGCGAACAGCGTGCGAATCTTGTCGAAGACGCCGGTATAGGTGGCCGGGTTCGAGCGCGGGGTGCGACCGATCGGCGACTGGTCGACCTGCACCAGCTTGTCGAGATTGTCGAGACCGTTGATCCTGGTATGCCTGCCCGGCACCTGGCGGGCGCCGTTGAGCTTGTTCGCGAGGACGGTGGCGAGAATGTCGTTGACCAGGGTCGACTTGCCCGACCCCGAGACGCCGGTGATCGCGGTGAGCACACCCAGCGGGAACGACACGTCCACGTTCTGCAGATTGTGTTCGGTGGCGCCGACCACGGTGAGTTTGCGCTTTTTGTCGATCACCCGGCGCACCAGCGGCAGCTCGATCTCCTCGCGGCCGGAAAGGTAAGCGCCGGTGAGGGACTCGGGTACGGTGAGCAACTCCTCGTAGGGGCCGCTGTGCACCACGCGACCACCGTGCTCGCCGGCCAGCGGGCCGATGTCGACCACCCAGTCCGCGGCGCGAATGGTGTCCTCGTCGTGTTCGACCACGATCAAGGTGTTGCCCAGCTTCTTCAACCGCAGCAGCGTCTCGATGAGCCTGCGGTTGTCGCGCTGGTGCAAGCCGATCGACGGTTCGTCGAGCACATAGAGAACGCCGACCAGGCCGGAACCGATCTGGGTGGCCAGCCGGATGCGCTGGGCCTCGCCGCCGGACAGGGTCGCGGCGGCACGCGAGAGCGTGAGGTATTCCAGGCCGACATCGAGGAGGAAACCGAGCCTGGCCTGGATCTCCTTGAGCACCTGACCAGCGATCGCGGCCTCGCGCTCCCCCAGCGTGAGCGAGTTCAGGAAGTACGCGCAGTCGCCGATCGACAGCTCGCTGACCTCGGCGATCGACTTGTCGGTGCCGTCGGAGGCCAGGGTGACGGCCAGGATCTCCGGACGCAACCGGGAACCGTTGCAGACCGGGCACGCCACGTCGCGCATATAGCCGTCGTAGTGCTCCTTCATCTGCTCGGACTCGGTGTTGTCCATCCGCCGCTGCAGGAACGGCATCACGCCTTCGAAATCGGCGTAATAGGAGCGCTTGCGGCCGTAGCGGTTGGTGTAGGCCACGTGCACCTGGTCGGAGCTGCCTTCCAGCACCGCCTTGCGCGCCTTCGCGGGCAACTCGCGCCACGGGGTGTCCATGGAGAAGCCGACGGCCTCGGCGAGCCCGGAGAGCAACCGGTTGAAGTATTCGGCCGTCTGTCCGCGCGACCACGGCGCGATGGCGCCGTCGGCCAGGCTCAGATCGGGATCGGGCACCACGAGTTCCGGGTCGACCTCTTTGCGAATGCCGAGGCCGGTGCAGTCGGGGCAGGCGCCGTAGGGCGAGTTGAAGGAGAACGAGCGGGGCTCGAGGTCCTCGATGTCGAGCGGATGGCCGTTGGGGCAGGCCAGTCGCTCGGAGAAGCGGCGCTCGCGGTCGTGGGCGTGCTCGTCGCGGTCGACGAAATCGAGTACGACGATGCCGTCGGCCAGGCGCAGCGCGGTCTCGATCGAGTCGGTGAGGCGCTGTTTGGACGCGGCCTTGACCGACAGACGGTCGACGACCACCTCGACGTCGTGCTTCTCCTGCTTCTTCAGCTTCGGCGGATCGGTGAGCGGATACACCACGCCGTCGACCCGCACACGCGAATAACCCTGGGTCTTGAGCTGGTCGAACAGGTCGACGAACTCGCCCTTGCGGGTCCGCACCACCGGCGCGAGCACCTGGAACTTGAGGCCGTCGTCCATGGCGAGCACCTGGTCGACGATCTGCTGCGGGCTCTGCTTCTCGATCAGCTCGTGGCAGACCGGGCAGTGCGGCGTGCCCGCGCGGGCGTAGAGCAGGCGCAGGTAGTCGTAGACCTCGGTGATGGTGCCGACCGTGGACCGCGGGTTGCGGTTGGTCGACTTCTGGTCGATCGACACCGCGGGCGAGAGGCCCTCGATGAAGTCGACATCCGGCTTGTCCATCTGCCCGAGGAACTGGCGCGCGTAGGCCGACAGCGATTCGACATAGCGGCGCTGTCCCTCGGCGAAGATCGTGTCGAACGCCAGGCTCGACTTTCCCGAACCGGACAGACCTGTGAACACGATCAGGCTGTCGCGCGGCAGATCCAGGTCCACACCTTTCAGGTTGTGTTCCCGAGCTCCGCGCACAGTGAGGCGTTCCGCCACCTGGTGAATCCCTTCTCCATCGTCATCCGCCGACCGGACATGAACCCCCGTCGACAATGCTAGGCCGGGGGTCTGACAAGTTTCGGTGCGCGGGCGCGCGGCCCCGCTGCGCGCAGGCCGTGCGCGGGCGGCGCGAGGTTCCTGGTTCACCGACCCGCCCCACGACCGAGATACGCGGATTATGTTGGACCGCAAGGGTGGATCGTTCGACATGATGAAGGAGCCGACGTGCTCGAGGTGTTCCTGGTCGATGACCACGAGATCGTTCGGCGAGGATTGATCGACCTGCTCGAAGGTGATCCAGAACTCACTGTGATCGGTCAGGCAGGCGGCGTCGCCGAGGCGATGGTGCGCATCCGCGAGGCTCGCCCCGACGTCGCGGTCCTCGATGTGCGATTACCCGACGGCAACGGCATCGAACTGTGCCGCAATCTGCTCGCGGAGTTCGACGACCTGCACTGCCTCATCCTGACCTCGTTCTCCGACGAGCACGCCATGCTCGACGCCATCCTCGCCGGCGCCAGCGGCTATGTGGTGAAGAACATCGACGGGATGAAGCTGGCCGACGCGATCAAACAGGTCGGCGCGGGCCATTCACTGCTCGATACCCGCGCAGCCGACGCCCTGCGCGCCCGGCTGCGCCGCAGCGCCGAGCCGTCAGGACCGCTGGCCGGGCTCACCGACCAGGAACGCCGGCTACTGGAACTGCTGGGCGAGGGCCTGACCAACCGCCAGATCGCCGCGCGCATGTTCCTCGCGGAGAAGACGGTCAAGAACTACGTATCGCGCCTACTGGCGAAACTGGGTGTCGAACGACGGACCCAGGCCGCCGTCCTGGCGACCAAACTCCGCGAGCCGTAAGACTCACGAGGGGACGACGATGGTCAGATCTCCGTCGTAGCGGCGGTAGAGCAGGTTGCCGCGGCCGGTGTGGCTGTCGGTGAAGAACAGGTAGGGCAGCCCCGCGGCGCACAGCGCGTCGGAGGCTTCGTCCTCGGCGAAGACCGGAGCCGCGTCCTGAACCACTCGCACCGGCATCGCGCTCGCGGTCAGCGGCAGCTCGGCCGACGGGCCCGCATCGGCGGTGCGCCGCTGTCTGGCCAACTCGACACCGTGTGGGTCGGCCCAGGTGACGATGGCGTCCTCGCCGGTATCGGCGTCGGTGAACAGGTAGGCGTCGTAGTCCATGGCGTCGAGCACGGTGCTGGCTTCCAGCGGCGTACCGGTCATCAACGCGCAGTCCTTGCGGCGGATGATCGGGCGCGTCTCGGTGATCTGAGACAGCGGACGGCGGGCCGGATCAGGCCACGCGCCGCGCGCTTCCTTGCCCGCCCGGCGAGCGAGCTGGCGGTCGAGCCGTTCGGCGGCGAAGGTGACGGCGAAACCGCCGGGGCCGGTGACCTGCACGCGGGTGAAGGTGTCGTTGGTACGGATATTGGCCTGCACCAGGGTCGGCTCGTCGTAACCCTGCGGCGCGGTGACGCGCACCCTGGCCGGACTGTCGAGGTGATGCCTGCGCATGACGCGGGTGATGGCGCGGACAGCGCGGGTGACGTCCTGGGCCGGCACTTCGCCGCGCGTGGTCACGGCGAGTTCCGGGTCCGCGGCGGTCGTCCAGTGCTGGGTGCTCGACAACGTATTCATCATGTGCCCCACTTCTCGATCCCATTTCCCGGTGCCCAATGCCACCACTACCGCCGGTGCGAGTGAAGGGCCGAAAGTCCCCTCATTGCGGACTAGACTTTGATTCGACCCACTCGGGGAGCTGCGACGACGGGATACTGCGATGACGAATGACGGTCCGGGCGGCCGCTATTCGGTCGACCAGGCGGCGTCGCGGCAGATGCTGCGCAGCCTGCTCGGCGAGGTCGCCGACCGGGTCGAGGTGATGATCGGTTCGCGCGATCGGATGGACGGTCTCGTCGAGGCCATGCTCACGGTCACCGCGGGTCTGGACCTGGACGAGACCCTGCGCACCATCGTGCGGACCGCGATGAACCTGGTCGACGCCCGCTACGGAGCGCTGGCGGTGCCCGGCCACGATCAGCAGGTCGCGCAGTTCATCGACGAGGGTATGCCGGACCAGATCCGCGACCGGATCGCGCGATTACCCGCGGGCCACGGCGTACTCGGCGCGGTGTTCGCACACAACGCGCCGCTGCGGCTGGCCGATCTCACCCGGCACGAGTCCTCGATCGGTTTTCCGGCGGGGCATCCGCCGATGCACACCTTTCTCGGTGTGCCCGTACGCATTCGGGACGAGGTGTTCGGCAGCATCTATCTGACCGAGAAGTCCGACGGCCAGCCGTTCACCGAGGAAGACGAGGTCCTGGTGCTGGCGCTGGCGGCCGCGGCCGGCATCGCGGTCGACAACGCGCGGCTCTACGAACAGGCGCGCACCAGGCAAGCCTGGATCGAGGCGACCCGCGATATCGCCACCGAATTCCTGGCAGGCACCGAATCGGATCGGGTGCTGGGCCATGTGGTCGATCACGCACGCGGACTCACCGGCTCACATCAGGCGTTCCTCGCCGCGGTACCGGTTCCCGACGAATTGCCCGGCGAGATCACCGAATTGGTGGTCACCCAGTGGACGGGTCCGGACGCGGGCCAGGACTGGCAGACCATTCCGATCGCCGGGACCGCGGTGGGCGACGCGTTCAGCAGGCGCACACCGTTGCGGTTCGACGACGTGTCGGAGGTGACGCTGGGCGTGGAGTTCCCCGCGGCCGAATTACCCGGCGCCGGACCGGCTCTCGTGCTTCCGCTGTGCACGCCCGATGCCACCCTCGGCGTGCTGGTGACCTTCCGGCCGCCGGGTTTCGCGCCGTATTCCGACGAGATGCTCGAGCTCACCGCGGCATTCTGCGATCAGGCCGCGCTGGCGGTGCGGCTGGCCGACGCGCAGCAGCGGATGCGCGAACTCGATCTCGTCGCCGACCGTGATCGGATCGCACGCGACCTGCACGATCACGTGATCCAGCGACTGTTCGCGATCGGCCTCACCGTGCAGGCCACTCTGCCCAAAGCGGTCGTCCCCGAAGTGCAGCAACGTCTTTCCACGATAATCATGGATCTGCAGGAAGTGGTGCAGGAGATCCGCACCTCCATCTTCGATCTGCACGCCAGCGGCTCGGGCCACAGCGAGGGCCTGCAGCAGCGCCTCGAGGTGGCGATCCGGCGCCAGACCGCCGATATCGCCCTGCGCGCGACGATCCAGGTCTCGGGGCCACTGTCGGTGCTCGATCCGCAGCTGGCCGATCACGCCGAGGCGGTGGTGCGCGAGGCGGTGAGCAACGCCGTGCGCCATTCCGGGGCCGACACGGTCGCCATCGTGATCGAGGTGGCCGACGATCTGGTGATCATGGTGTCCGACAACGGCTGGGGCATCCCGAACCACGTGATCCGCAGCGGGCTGCGCAATCTCGAGCAACGCGCGCAGGAAGCGAACGGCTACTTCGAGGTGGCTCCGGCCAAGCGCGCCGACGCCGACGGCAACCACCCCGAGATGCCGGGCACCCGGCTGCGCTGGGCGGTGCCACTGCCCCAGGACGCGCCCACGACCGGCGGTTTCGCCCTGGCCGGCGGACCCGAGACCGGCGAAGACTGACCTCAGACCGGGGCCAGGATCACCGCGGCGTTGTTGCCACCCATACCCAGGGACAATTTCAGGGTCGGCCCGTCCGTCATCGGGGTCGGTCCGTTGAGCAGTCGCGGATGCGCCGCCGCGACGATCGGCGCCGACGCGGCGATGCCGCGCTCATAGGACAGCGCGATCGCGGCGACTTCGATCGCGGCGCAGGCGCCCTGGCAGTGCCCGGTGAGCGGTTTGAGCGCGGTGATGGCGGGGCGCTCGTCGAAGACGGCGGCGAACAGATCTCGTTCGGCGGCGTCGCACTGACGGGTGCCGGTGCCGTGGGCGTTGAAGTAGGCCACGTCGGTCGCTTCGATTCCGGCATTCGTCAGCGCACGCTCGGCGCAGGCGATGACCTGGGTGTGGGTGGGATCCATCGAGACGACGTGGAAGCCGTCGTTGGTCATCGCCCCGCCGAGCACCCGCGCGTAGGGCATCTCGGCGGCGTCGGTCAGCAGCATCGCCACCGACGCCTCGGCCATGGTGAAACCGAGGCTGTCGCGCTGGAACGGCCGACAGGCGGTGAACGGGTCTGCCTCGGCCACCGCGGCGCCCATTCCGACGAAATGCTCGAGCATCTCAGGGGTCGCCGACAGGTCTGTCGTGATGCACAGCACGTCGTCGACCAGGCCCGCGTCACGCCACATCTTCGCCGTGAGCAGACCGACGTTGCCCGAACTGCACGCCGCCGACACGTTCATCGCGGGGCCGTGGAAACCGAACTTTTGCATTACCACCGAAATCGGCGTCGACGGCAGCATCTTGAGGTAGTCCCTGGTGCGCCGGTGACCGTCCTCGCGCAGGTAGAAATCTCGCCAGTCGGCGACATCGCCGAGGGTGAACGCGTGCACGAGGCCGACGGTCCGATCGGTCCCGTGCCACCCGCGCGCCTGTGCGTCGGTGATCGCCTCGGTGGCCGCGGCGTGCACGGCACGCCCGAACAGACCGGTTCCGTACGCCGGGTCACCGCCGTCGGGGATCCGGCCGACCCAGGCGTGCTGATCGCGTCCCGGCCCGTAACCGGGGTACAAACCCGCCGCCGGTTTGCCCCCCATCAGGCCCTGCCATAAATATTCGCGGCCCCACCCGTAACCGCAGACAACACCGATGCCGGCTATCGACATAGAATCGAGAGGGTGGGCCGTGTGGCCCGTGAACACATCCGGTGTCACATCGCTCCTCGCGGATCTTCATGAAGGATCACCAGACTAGTCCGGTATGCCGTGCGCAGACCAGGCCGAGATCGGGGGTTTCGCAGTGGGAGAAGAAAGGACTGGCGCGGCGAGCGCCGAGCAGCTCGCGCAGCGCTACCGATCGCTGGTCGAGCACACGCCCGATGCCATCTGTGTGCACGAATCCGGGACCATCGTCTACGCCAATCCGGCCATGGTGCACCTGCTCGGCGCCCGGTCGGCCGAGGAACTGCTCGGCCTGTCGATCACCGTGTTCGTCCATCCCGATTCCGTCGGGCCGATGCTCGAACGGATCAACCGGCTCACCGCCGAGGGTTCGGCCTCGCCGCCCACCGAGATGGACCTCGTTCGGGTGGACGGGCGCACGGTCCCGGTGCAGACCGTGTCGGTGCTCACGGTGTGGCAGGACAAGCTGGCGTTTCAGGTGGTGGTGCACGATCTCACCGCCCAGCGCGCCGCCGAGGCTTCGGCGCGCCGGGCGGAGGCGTATTTCACGACCGTGGTGTCGCAGCTGGAAGAAGGCGTGCTCGTCGTCGATCGGCGCGGTCGCCTGGAATCGCTGAATCCCGCGGGCAAACGCATCCTCGGCATCGACGACGCCGAACCGGTCCTCGGCCTGCACATCGACGACCTGCCCGTGACGATGATCGACCGCGACGGCAGGCCGCTCTCGCCCAGCCGGCACCCGATGGCGCACACGCTCGTGACCGGCGAGGCGGTCACCCAGTTCGTTTTCGGGGTTCAGCGCGCCGACGGACAGCGGGTGTGGCTGTCGTGCAACTGCCGGTTGCTCAATCCGGAGAGCCCGGATTCGGCCGGGGTGTCCTCCTTCGCCGATATCACCGCGTTCCGGGCCAGCAGGCGCCAGCTCGAATACCAGGCCACCCACGACGCCCTGACCGGGCTCGCGAACCGTTCGCTGATCCTGTCGCAACTGTCCACGGCGCTGGCCGACCAGGGCGGCAACCTGATCACCACGGTGCTGTTCATCGACCTCGACGGCTTCAAGGCGATCAACGACACCCTCGGCCACGCCATCGGCGACACGGTGTTGCAGATCGTGGCGCAGCGGCTACAGCAGGCGCTGCGCAACGAAGACCTGGTGGGGCGGCTGGGTGGCGACGAATTCCTGGTGCTGCTGGCCGGTCACCCACAGCGCGCGGACCTGCCCGCCCTGGTGGAGCGGCTGCGGGTCACGATGTCGGAACCGATCATCGCCAGCGGTCACCGGCTCGAAGTGAGCGCCTCGGTCGGCATCACCGAACTCGGCCCACACGAACACCGCACCCCCGAGGCGGTGCTGCACGACGCCGACGTGGCGATGTACCGCGACAAGCCGTCGGCCCATCGTGAGCTCGGTCTCGGTCAGAATCGACGCTCGAACAACACTCACGCGTCCTGACAGACTGATCGGCGTGATCGTCGAACACGCGCTGTTACCCGTGTGCCCCGGTGCCGCCGCCGCTTTCGAAGCGGCCTTCGCGCAGGCCTATCCGATCATCGCGGGAATGCCCGGTTTCGGCGGGCTGTCGTTGTCGCGGTGCGTCGAGCGGCCCGAATGCTTCCTGCTGCTGGTGCGCTGGGAGCAGCTCAGTGATCACACCGCGGGATTTCGCGAGTCGCCGGAATACCAGCGCTGGCGTGCGCTGTTACACCACTTCTATGAGCCTTTCCCGGTGGTCGAACACTTCACCCCGGTTCTCGGCGACGAAGTCTTCCCGGTCGCGGCGCCCGCGCCCGCGCACACGTAGACTCGACAACCTTGTTCTCAACGCGGTGACAAACCGGCGAAAAAAGGAGTCCTGTTTTGCCCGACCGCCTCGCCGACGCCTCCCCGGCCGCGCACGACCGCGAGATCGAACAGGAGCAGAAGTACCTTTCGGTGCTCTACGACCGGCTCGACGGCATGCGCGGCTACGCGCAGAATCGGCTCAAGACCGTACTGCTCGAAGCCGGTGGCACACCGCAGGCGCGCAGTGAGCGCGAGTCGTTCACCCAGCTCTACAACGAGGACCTGTCCAAGTACGACGCCGCCGAGCACGGTCTGTGCTTCGGCCGCATCGACCTCGACGGCACCGACGAGCAGGCCCGCTATATCGGCAGGCTCGGCATCCTCGACGAGGACAACGATTACGAGCCCCTGCTGCTGGATTGGCGGGCGCCGCTGGCCCGGCCCTTCTACCTGGCCACCACCGCCAACCCCGAGGACGTCACCCGCCGCAGGCACATCCGCTCGCGCAACCGCGCGGTGACCGCGATCAACGACGAGTACCTCGACCTCGATGCCGCCCGGCGCGACGGTGTGGTCGGCACCGACGACGGTGTCGGTGGCGAGAGCGCGCTGCTGGCGGCGCTCAATGCCGCGCGCACCGGGCACATGAACGACATCGTCGAGACGATCCAGAGCGAGCAGGACGCGATCATCCGCTCCGAGCACAAGAGCGTGCTCGTGGTGCAGGGTGGACCGGGCACCGGCAAGACCGCGGTGGCACTGCATCGCGCGGCGTTTTTGCTCTACACCTACCGTCAGCAGCTGGCCAAGAGCGGCGTGCTGATCATCGGCCCGAACGCCACCTTCCTCGACTACATCGGCCAGGTACTCCCCTCGCTCGGCGAGACCGGTGTGCTGCTGTCGACCATCGGCGATCTGTATCCGGGCGTGAAAGCGGTGCGCGAGGATTCGCTGCGCGCCGGCGAGGTCAAGGGCTCGCTCGCCATGCTCGAGGTGCTCAAGCAAGCGGTGCGCGACCGTCAGGAAGTGCCGTCCGAGCCCGTCCGCCTCGCTTTCGACGGCTATCCGGTGACCCTGGATCGCAAGATCGCCACCCGCGCGCGCGGCCGGGCCCGCTCCTCACGGCGCCCGCACAACCTGGCCAGGCCGATCTTCGCGTCGTCGGTGATCGACGCGCTCACCGATCAGCTCGCGGCGACGATGGGCGCCGATCTGTCCGGCGGCACGAGCCTGCTCAGCTCGGCCGACCTCAGCGAGATCAGCGACGAGATGCGCGCCGACCCGCACGTGCAGGCCGCGATCAGCGCGCTGTGGCCGGTCCTCTCGCCCCAGGAAGTGCTCGCCGATCTGCTCGCCGATCCGGCGCGGCTCGACCGCGCCGCCGCCTCGCTGAGTCCCGGCGACCGCGCCGAACTGGTGCGCTCCGACGACGGCACGTTCGGCGCGGCCGATGCGCCGCTGCTCGACGAGCTGGCCGAATTGCTCGGCGTCGACGACACCGAGGAACGCGAGCGCTCGCGTCGCCGGTGGCGGGCCCAGATCGAGGAGGCCCAGGACGCCCTCGACATCCTCACCGGTTCGGCGCCCCAGGACATCGAGGACGAACTCGACCCCGAGATCCTGATGGCCTACGACCTCATCGACGCCTCCCAGCTGGCCCAGCGCCAGGAGTTCGGCAACCGGCAGACCACCGCCGAACGCGCCGCGGGCGACCGCACCTGGACCTACGGTCACGTGATCGTCGACGAGGCGCAGGAACTGTCGGAGATGGCATGGCGCATGGTGATGCGGCGCATCCCGAATCGCTGGATCACCGTCGTCGGCGACGTCGCCCAGACCGGCGACCCGGCGGGCGCATCGTCCTGGCAGCGAGTGCTGGAACCCTATGTGGCACAACGCTGGAAGCTCACCGAGCTCACGGTGAACTACCGCACCCCCGCCGAGATCATGGCGGTCGCGGCCGATGTGCTGGCCGCGATCGATCCTGCCATCTCGGTGCCGCGTTCGGTCCGCGAGACCGGCAATCCCCCACGCGCCCACCGAGTTCGGCCCGCCGAGCTGGCAGGGACGCTGGCCCGGCTGCTCGAAGCCGAGCACGGACCAGGCACCAGCGCGGTGCTCGCACCGGCCGCCCTCGTCCCACAACTGTCGGCGCTGGCGGGCGAAGCCGTGCAGGTGCTCACCGTGCACGACGCGAAGGGCCTCGAGTTCGACCGCGTGTATCTCGTGGAACCGCAGGCGATCCTGAACGAATCGCCGCGCGGCCTCAACGACCTGTATGTGGCGCTGACCCGCGCTACGCAGCGACTGGCGGTGGTGCACACCGCGCAACTGCCCGAGGTGCTGTCCTCGTTGGGTCAGGCGTAACCGGCACCGTCGCACGCGAACGCCACCGCCCACCAGCGACCACGGCTCACGCGAGCAAGCCGGTGACCAGAGCCTTCAGTCCGGCCGCATAGGTGGTCTCGGTGTCGAATTCTGTCCAGCGGGAACCGATTTCCGCCAAGCGGGGCACCTGCTCGGCATCGAGGTTCGCGAAGACCTCCGCGCGGTAGGTGGGCCCTTCGGCGGCGCGGCGCACCGCTCGTCCGGTGACGATCAGTTCTCCCGCCGTGTAGTGCCAGATGGCACGGTATGCCGCCACCGCGTCCGGCACCGACAGGCCGGCGGTGATCGCGGCGTCGATGATGGTCTCGGGGAACCACAGCGCCGAGCGGCCGAGCAGGTCGCCGTCGGCGAGCACGTCCACGATCCAGGGGTGCACCGAGAGCGCGTCGTGCATGACGGTGGCGGCCACCAGGATTCGCTGTCGGGGGTCGTCCGGGAGCGCGGGCCAGGCGATCGCGTCGGCGTAGTCGTCGAGCAGCAGACGCAGCAGGTCCTGCTTGTCGCGGACGTGATGGTAGAGCGCCATGGGGGTGCAAGCCAGTTCGGCGGCGAGCCTGCGCATCGTCAGCTTCTCGACGCCGTCGGCGGCGATCACCCGATGCGCGGCCGCGACGATGTCCGCGCGGGACATGCGCGCGGGTCTGCCGGTGCGCGCTGGTTGACCGGACTGCGAGGTGGGCATGGTTCCCATCTTGCCCATTCCCTGTCCAGGTATGGACACAGGGCCGAACCGGAGTTAGTTTTTATACGTGTATAAAAACACTTCTCCTCCTCGTCCCGGCACCGCGCTGATCGCGGTCGCTATCGCGCAATTCGTGATCGCACTCGATATGGCGGTCGTCAATGTCGCACTCCCATCGATCGGCGACGCGCTCGGCTTCGCCCCACTCGACCTGGCCTGGGTGGTCCACATCTACGCGCTGACCTTCGGCGGCTTCCTGCTGCTCGGCGGGAAGGCCTGCGATCTGTACGGGCGGCGCAGATTGTTCACCGGCGGGCTCGTCGTCTTCGCAATCGCCTCGCTCGCAGGCGGATTCGCGCACGAGCCGTGGCAACTGGTAGCCGCCAGGGCCGTGCAGGGCATCGGGGCCGCGGCCATCGCCCCGGCGGCCCTCGCCACCCTGACCGCGACCTTTCCCGAAGGGGCGGCCCGGGTCCGCGCGCTCGGCGTCTGGGGTGGGGTCAATGCCGCGGGCGGTGCGCTGGGCGTGCTCGCCGGCGGTCTGCTCACCGAATACGCGAACTGGCGCTGGGTGATGCTGGTGAATGTCCCGATCGTGGCCATCGCGTTGATCGCAACAGCGATCGGCGTGCCCGCCGATGCGCCGGCGGGCGGGCGAGACCGGCTCGACATCGCAGGCGCGATACTGGCGACGGGCGGTATCGGTCTACTCGTCACCGCCGTCATCCGTACCGATCACTATGGCTGGACCTCGGCCGAAACGGGCGTGATGCTCGCCGCGGCGGCGGTGCTCCTCGGGGGATTCGTCGTGGTGGAGACCCGCTCTGGCGCACCGTTGTTGCGGCTGGGGCTGTTCACCAACCGCTGGGTGAGCGGCGCCAACCTGTTCGTCTTCTGCGCCGCCGCGGGCCAATTCGCTGCCTTCTACCTGGTGTCGCTGTACCTGCAGCGCGTGCTGCTGCTGAGCCCCGGGGCCACCGGGGCGGCGTTCATCCCGTTCTCCCTGTGCGTGATCGCGGGCACCCTCGTCGCCACCCGTGCGGGCGTCCACCGCTCCCCCAGGTCACTGCTGATCGGCGGCGCTGCGCTCGCCACCGCGGGCATCGGCTGGTTCGCGCTGATCAGCCCCGGCGGCAGCGTCCTGGCCGATGTCCTCGGGCCGTCGATCGTCGGCGGTTTCGGCCTCGGGCTCTGCCTCGCCCCCGTCGCGGTGGCAGCTGTCACCGGCGTCGCGCCCGGTGAAGCGGGCATGGCCGCCGGCGCCTTCAACAGTGCCCGCCAACTCGGCGGCAGTATCGGCGTTGCGGTACTGGCCACCTTCGCAGCAGGCGCCACCGGCGCGAGCACCGATCCGACCGCGCTCAATCACGGCTACGCCGTCGCGCTCGCGATCGCCGCGCTGTTGTTCGCCACAGCCGCGCTCGTCGCGGCCACCGTCCTGCCCGGTCGGCGCGACCGCACGAAAGCCCCTGTCCGCGAGAGCACTCCCGCGGTGACACCGTGAAAGGAATCCCGATGACACCCATCGATCTGTTCGCCCACGCCCTGCACTTGCTGCCCGAAGGCACGGTGCGCTCGGGCGAGCGCCGCATGGCCGCCGCGTCCGGCGGCTGGCAACTGGCGACCTTCCACGTCGATACCGATGCCGACGTCCACGCCGACCAGTGGGAGATGCACCCGGCAGGCGAGGAAGCGGTGTGCTGCCTCGCCGGTTCGCTACGGCTCTACTTGCGGCCGCAGGCACCTGGTGGGGTGCACACACCGGTGCGGCTCACGGCAGGCACCGCGTTTCTCGTACCGCGCAATCGCTGGCACAGAATCGAACTCGACGAACCGTCCGACATCATGTCGATCGGATTGCGCGAGGGCACCCGGCAGGAACCGGTCTCGCCCTGAACATCAAAAAATACGTGGCGTCGCGATAATCCGCGACGCCACGTATTCAAAACGCTGAACTCACCGGGCAGGGCCAACTGACCCCGCACTCGACTGTCGGTCGCCTGTGCCGTGAACTCTCACCTGAATCCGGCTCGAATACACGCAGAGGCGCAACAGCTTTACCGTACGGTGTGCACGATCAGCACGTCCGAACGGGACTTGCGAGCCACGTCCGAGGGGACGGAGCCGAGCAGGCGGCCGGTGAGGGTGTTGAGGCCACGGTTACCGACGACCAGCAGATCCGCGTCCACCTCGTTGACGAGGTCGAGCAGCGAATCGACCGGCTCGCCGACGATCGCGCGGTCGACGATGTTCTTCGCACCGGCGGCAACGGCCTTCTCCCGGGCGACGTGCAGGATCTCGTTGGTCGGGGCCGAGCCACGAACCTGGTAGGCCTCGTCCTTGAGCACATCGGCGGCAGCGGCGACGTCGCGGTCATCGGTCGGGAAGTAGGCGCAGGCCAGCACGAGAGTTGCCTCCGCGTCCCCGGCGAGCGCCGCGGCCTTCTCCACCGCCACGTACGACGAATCCGAGCCATCAGTACCGACGACAATGGTCCGGTAGGCGGTCATCTCTCCTCCAACTTGGTCGGTGCCAGCACCGAACCACTCGGGAATCGAGCGTCAGCGCGGCAATTGGGTCGACCCTAACGCCAAATCAGGCCGATTTATCGACAATTCGCAATAGATCACACCGGGAGTGTTGACGCGGGTACCCGCGATCACGGTGGCCTTCGCGACAATCGATAACACCCACCTGCGTCGATAAGATCGCAGGTCGAAGAATTTGTGGCCTATCACAACATCATCAACGGCGATGGGAGACTGGGACTTTGCTCACATCGACACTTATCTCGGATGCACGCGCTCGAGCCTGGTCCAGCCTGCCCAACCCCGCAGCTTCAGTAGCTCGATCAGCCGGCGGGCAGGCGGCGCGGTATCGAACGCCAGCGCGTCGAGCAGTGCGGCCAGAGATGGCTCGATATCGCCGCCGACGTAATCGGCTCCCCGCTCGTCAGCCAGCTTCGAGAGATAGACCGCCATCCTGTCGACCAGCTCGATCAGCATCGGGTCCTTGTCGGTCCGGTCGAGGGCGTGGCCGAGGGTGAGATAGAAGTCCACGAGCTGCGGATGGGCGATTTCCTCCCATTTGCGTGCCATCAGGTCCGGGACTCGCTCGGGTGAGTGCGCGGCCAGCGGGATCCAGCCGTCGCGTTCGACCCCGACGATTCGCTCGTCGACACCCAACGCCCGCAGGTGGTCGAGAAACCCGACCACCTGCGGCGGCAGGGCCAAACTGTCGCCCGCGGTGAGGCGAGCGATCTGCTCGCGGTGCCGCTGCCGCAGGCGGATCTCCGCCTGCAGCCGGTCATCGATATCGGCGACCGCCGCAGCGAACTCCGGTGCGTCAGCCTGGAGCAACTCTCGCACCCGCGCCAACGGGACCCCGGCTGCGGCGAGGGTCCGGATCTTGATCAGCTCGACCACGGTGCCTGGGTCGTACCGGCGATAGCCGCAGTGGTCTCGCTCCGGCTCCGGCAGCAGCCCTTTGGCGTGATAGTGCCGCACTGCGCGCACCGTTACTCCGGCATACCGCGCGAGCTCGCCGATCGTCAGCATCGCACCAGTCTCCTCGGCATGGAGCGGTCAACAGGTCGCACGGTCGTCGGGAGTATGCGCACGGCGGATGATCTGGGCGATTTCCGGGGCATGAGTGAGGACCAGTGCGTGACCGGCGTCGAGCCAGGACAGGGAGATATCGGGCCGCTCGTGGGTCAGCCGGTCGATGCCTGCGCGCCAGAGCCGATTGTGCCGCGGCGCCCGCCCTTCGCCGCTGTCACCGGCCATCGAGGTCGACATGATCATGTGGATCGGACGGTCGATCCTGCGGTACCGGTCGAGGATTCCGGCCCCGACGACATCGAGCTCGAGATCGATCCCGGATCGGAGCACATCGAGCTCGAGATTGAGGTCGAGGATCTGCCGGCCGGTGAGCAGCACCTGACGCGCAGTGTCCTCGGCGGTCTCCCGGTTCTCCCAGAGCACCCGGAACTCCGGCAGGTCGATCTCGGTGATGAACGGTGCGGGTATCGGATTCGCGCCGTCGATGACAACGAGCTCGCCGACCGAGTCGGGGTACGCGCAGGCGTAGTGCACGATCAGGTCCGCGCCGTACGAGTGGCCCGCGAGGATGGGGGCCGAGGACAGGCCGAGGCGTCTCAGCTGCGCCATCACGGCGGCGAAATCGCCGAGGAACGCCTCGAAGGAATATCGGTCGGCGGCGGAGGAAAGGCCGTGCCCCCGTAGGTCGAAGGTCACGACATCGAAGTCGCGCCGCAACTCCTCGACGAGTTCGTGTATCTCGGCCTGTGTCGACGTCAGACCGGGGCACAGCACCAACGGTCGCCCGGTGCCGCCGCGCGAGACCGGGATCGTGACGCCGTTGTGGCGGACGGTGAATTGATCGGCTGTCGTAGTCATGTCGGCCATGCTGCGGGGTTGCCCTTGCGTCAGGGTCAACCGTTGGCAGTGGCGGGAGCCTGTGCGCTGCGGGCGTATTCCGTCGGCGACATCCCGATCTCGGCGGTGAATTCGCGGCTGAAATGCGCCTGATCGAAATAGCCGAGCTCGGCGGCCAACAGCGCGAGGTCAGGGCGGCCGTGCACGAGCAGGTCGGCGGCGTCTTGCAGCCTGAACCGGCACAGCACCCATTTCGGCCCCGCGCCCACGTAGCGGCGGAACAGACGTTGCAGGGTGCGGATCGGGATCGAGAAACGTTCGGTGACCTGGTCGACCCTGGTCAGCTCCTGATCGTCGGCCATGGCGGTGACGACGCGCGTGACCAGCGCGTAGTGCGGATCGTCGGTGCGACCGCGGCCCGCGAAGAATTCCTCGACGATCACCCGCCTGCGTTCGTCGCCGGGTTCGGCCAGCACTCGTTCTGCCAGCCCAGCCGCCTCGGGCAGCACCGTGGCCAGCGGGGCCGAATCATCGCGCAGCGCCCCGACATCCATACCGGTGAAGGCGCCGAACCCACCGGGAGCGAACCGGATGCCGAAGGTCTCGCCTTCCTCGGCGAGTTCACGCACGTATTTCCTCGTGCACACACCGGTGACGAAGCCGCCGGTACGGGTGGTGCTGCGCTCGAAGGTGACATTCACACTCGGGAACGACAGCACCTCGGCCGCATAGCTCGGCCGGCCACGCAGATCCCAGCGCACCACCCAGTACCGGTCCGCGAACTCGGCCAGCGCGGGCCCGACTCCGAGCCGCCGCAGCGACCGGTGTCTGGCCTGCTCGTTCGGGTGCAGGATTCCTTTCAGATCACCGGGATCCGGCGCCGCTGTCATCACCGGCCGATCTGTCGCGTTCTTACAAGACGGCCCGTCATCGGCGGACGAGGATCGTGGTCATGACCAATCCTGTTGCGCCCGTTCCGGAGGGCTACCACTCCATCACCTGTTTTCTGGCCGTGCCGGACGGTAACGCGGCCATCGACTTCTACACCGCCGTCTTCGAGGCCAAGGTGCTCAGCCGGGCAGACCTGCCCGACGGACAGCCCGCGCATGCCGAACTGCTCATCGGTGATTCCACGTTGCAGCTCGGAATGCCCATCCCCGACAGCAACGTTCGCGCACCCGAGGACTGGGTGCACACCTCGGTGGTGCATTACTGTCCCGACGTGGACGCGGTGATCGCCCGCGCGCTCGAACACGGGGCTCGCAGCGCCGAACAGCCGCAGACCTTCGTCACCGGTGACCGCTTCGGCGTAGTGATCGACCCGTTCGGCCACCGCTGGGCGGTGATCACCCGCGTCGAGGACGTCTCCAAGGAGGAGGCCGACCGCCGGGTCGCCGCGTGGATGGCGGAGCAGGCTTAGCGAGGCCGACGGCGCGGTCCCCGACCACTCGGGCCGCGCATCCGAGCCGCACGTCCGCGATCGGTCGTACGGCTCGGATGCGAGGCTGCCCGCAACCCCTGGCCTCGGCATTGTCAGGACAGCCCCGCGGCGTCCATGCCGCGCAGCTCCTTCTTCAGGTCGGCGATCTCGTCGCGCAGCCGGCCCGCCAACTCGAACTGCAATTCGCGGGCCGCATTCATCATCTGCGCGGTGAGTTCGGTGACCAGGTTGGCCAATTCGGCGCGCGGCATCGACTTCACGTCGCGCTCGGCGTAGATGCCCGTACTGACCGCCCTGCCCGGCTCGCCCTGGGCGCGTCTGCCGCGGCTGGCATTGCGGCCCGACCCGCCGACTGCCACCTCGTCGTCGGCCTCGAGATACACCTGATCCAGGATGTCGGCGATCTTCTTGCGCAGCGGCTGCGGATCGAGGCCGTGCGCTTCGTTGTAGGCGACCTGCTTGGCCCGGCGACGGTCGGTCTCGTCGATGGCGTGGCGCATCGAGTCGGTGATCTTGTCCGCGTACATGTGCACTTCGCCGGACACATTGCGCGCCGCGCGGCCGATGGTCTGGATGAGGCTGGTGCTCGACCGCAGGAAGCCTTCCTTGTCGGCATCGAGGATCGCCACCAGAGACACCTCGGGCAGGTCGAGGCCCTCGCGCAGCAGGTTGATGCCGACGAGCACGTCGTATTCGCCCAGGCGCAGCTGCCGGAGCAGTTCGACGCGGCGCAATGTGTCGATCTCGGAGTGCAGGTAGCGGACCTTCACCCCCAGGCCGAGCAGGTAGTCGGTGAGGTCTTCGGACATCTTCTTGGTGAGCGTGGTGACCAGCACCCGCTCGTTGCGCTGCGCGCGTTCACGGATCTCGTGCACCAGGTCGTCGATCTGCCCCTTGGTCGGCTTGACCACGACCTTGGGGTCGACCAGCCCGGTCGGGCGGATGACCTGCTCGACCACCTCACCGCCGACCTGGCCGAGCTCGTAGTTACCGGGAGTCGCCGACAGATACACTGCCTGGCCGATGCGCCCGGCGAACTCCTCCCAGGTCAGCGGGCGGTTGTCGACTGCCGAGGGCAACCGGAAACCGAAATCCACCAGGTTGCGCTTGCGCGACATGTCGCCTTCGAACATGCCGCCGATCTGGGGCACCGTGACGTGGGATTCGTCGATCACCAACAAGAAATCGTCGGGAAAGTAGTCGAGCAACGTGGCAGGCGCCGAACCCGCCGGACGCCCGTCGATGTGGCGCGAATAGTTCTCGATGCCCGAGCAGAAGCCGACCTGACGAATCATCTCCAGGTCGTATTCGGTGCGCATGCGCAACCGCTGCGCCTCGAGCAACTTGCCCTGGCGCTCCAGCTCCGCCAGCCGTGTGGCCAGTTCGTTTTCGATATCGGCGACGGCGCGCTCCATCCGGTCCGGCCCTGCTACGTAGTGGGTGGCCGGGAAGATGCGCGCGGAATCGACCTGGCGCACCACATCGCCGGTGAGCGGGTGCAGATAGTACAGCGCCTCGATCTCGTCACCGAAGAACTCGATGCGGATCGCCAGCTCCTCATAGGACGGGATGATCTCGACGGTGTCGCCGCGCACCCGGAACGAGCCACGGGTGAACGCCATGTCGTTGCGGGTGTACTGCACGTCGACGAGCAGGCGCAGCAACGCGTCGCGGTCGATCTCGCCACCGACCTCGAGCTGCACCGAACGATCCAGGTACGACTGCGGGGTGCCGAGGCCGTAGATGCACGACACCGAGGCGACCACGACGACATCGCGACGCGAGAGCAGGCTCGAAGTCGCCGAGTGCCGCAGGCGCTCGACGTCGTCGTTGATGGAGCTGTCTTTCTCGATGTAGGTATCGGTCTGGGCTATATACGCTTCGGGCTGGTAGTAGTCGTAGTACGAGACGAAGTACTCGACCGCGTTGTGCGGCAGCATCTCGCGCAATTCGTTGGCGAGCTGGGCGGCGAGGGTCTTGTTCGGCGCCATCACCAGGGTCGGGCGCTGCAACTTCTCGATCAGCCACGCGGTGGTCGCCGACTTGCCGGTACCGGTGGCGCCGAGCAGGACGACGTCCTTCTCCCCCGCGTTCACCCTGCGCTCGAGCTCGGCGATCGCCGCGGGCTGGTCGCCCGCGGGTGAGTACTCGCTGACCACCTCGAACCGTGCGCCCGTGCGCTCGATCGTGCCGACGGGGCGGTGCTCGGAATGGGCGATCGGGTGACCCCGCTCTTCGTACCCTTCCGTCGGGATCTCGGTTGCGAATGCCATGAATCAAGCTTAGGCGCGCCCACCGACACATTCGGCGCCACGACGACGGCCGCCCACCGCCCAGCGGGCCATCGGGCGCGTGGCGGCGCGGTCAGGCGGTAGATTCTGCGCTCATGACGCAGGCATCCACCGTGCACGTGCATCCACCCAAGGTCGAGTACTTCGACCTCGCGGCCAAAACCAACACCGACCCCAAGGGGTTCGTCCGACCGGTGGAGGTCTATCGAGTGGAGCCGTGGGGCTTCTACATGGGTCGCCAGTCCGATCACGCGCACTTCCACTACCTGGAATCGTGGGTGCTGCCCGGGTTGTCGCTGCGAGCCTCGAAGCTGCACTACAACCCCGGCGTCGAGCAGTGGCAGGACATCTATGTCGATGTGGGCGCGTTCACCCGGGAATCGCCGACGCTGTGGCGGGCGATCGATCATTACCTCGATCTGCTGGTCCGCACCGGCCGCGATGTCCGGCTGGTCGACGTCGACGAGTTGCTGGCCGCGCACGCCGACGGCCTGCTCGACGCCGCGCAGTGCCAGGCCGCGATCGAACACGCGACCGCCGCGGTCGACGGGATCGCCGCGCACGGATATTCACTCGACGACTGGCTGAGCACCCACGGCATGGCGCTGACCTGGCGCCGAAACGACGCACCGCCCGGACCTCGGTAGTGGTCCGGGCGGTGTGTGTCGTGGGGTGTCAGCCTGCCGACAGGCTCGGGAACAGATCCGCGAGTCCGCCGCCACACGACGCACTGCCGGTGTTGCCCGCCTCCGCGACGGTGACCGTGATCGAGTCGCTGATCAGCAGCTGACGCGCTTCGAGCTTGTGCTGGCCCGCCGTGGTCGGCTTCCAGGTGATGCTCACCGTGCCCGACAGCAGCGACGGCGACACCGGGCTGCCCGGGATGTCCCTGCCGTTATCGGTGAACTTCACCGAGGTCAGCCGATCGACCTCGACACTGGCTGTCAGCTTGTAGCTGCAACCGACCTTGTGGTCGGTTCCAGCGACGCCGAGGTTGCCGACCCAGGCCGAGGCCTGCGGAGCGGCCAGTACGAGGCTGGCGGCGACGGCGCCGAATGCGGTGACGCCGAAGCCCGCACGGCCGAACTGACGGTGATGTGTTGTCATACGCGCTACAACTTCCCTGTGAATCGAGTCACCCGGTAGTGACTGCGCACAATGTACCCAGCGCGCGACAGCATTCGGCCACTTTCCGAAACATTGATGTTTAACAGTTAGGCGCGCCGTTCATCCCCGGGCGCGGGCCCACTCGGTGACCACCGGATACACCGCGTCGAACCACGGTTCCTTCACCCCGTAGTAGGCCTCACCGGCCGCGTCGCCGGTCAGATCCGCCGCGGCGAGTTCGGCCCCACGCTTGATCGCCAGGTACTCCGCTCGCGCGCTCTCGTTGACCCGCAACCAGTCTCGTAGGTCGAGCGCGAACCGCTGGCCCAGCGAGTCCTGCACGCGCAGATGGATATTGGCAGGCCGGCCGGGATCGGCATTGCCGTGCAAGCGTTTTCCCCACAGGGTGAGGTCGGTGCCCGCCGGATCACTCGGGCTCGGTTTCGGATTGTCGTGCGTCACCTGCGTGGCCTGCGGGAACCCGCCCGCGGTCAACGCATCCGCGAGCGATTCGGCCGTAGCCATGTCGGCCACTGTCACCTGGATGTCGATGATGTCCTTGGCAGGAAGACCGTGGACCGCGGTCGATCCGACGTGATCGATGCGCACCGCGGACGCACCGCAGGCCAGGTGCAGCCGGGCAATGAGCCTGCGCGCCTGCATATCCCATTCCGGCTCGGTGACGAGGCGGTATCCGGCGCGCGCGCGGACGCCTTCGCGCTGATTGCGTTCGAACGGCACCAATCGCCGCGCCCACAGCTCACGAACCTGCTCGCGCACCACCTCCGGCGCCCCGTTGTTGTCGAGCCACACATCAGCGACCGCGCGGCGCTGATCATCGGTGGCCTGGGCGGCGATCCTGGCTCGCGCGTCCGCTTCGTCCACACCGCGGTGTTCGACCAGTCTGCGCAGCCTCGTCTGCTCTTGCGCCCCGACCACGACGACGAGCTGCATCAGCGGTGCGAGCCCGTTCTCCACGAGCAACGGAATATCCTGCACCACCACGGCATCGGCGGACGCCTCACCGATCAGTTCCGCGGTGCGGGCACCGACCAGCGGATGGGTGATGGCATTGAGCTTGCCTCGCGACACATCGTCGGCGAAGGCGACCGCGGCCAGCGCGGGCCGATCCAGACTGCCGTCGGGGCGCAAGATCACCTCCCCGAACTCCTCGACCAGCGCAGCCAGACCCGGCGTGCCGGGGGCGACGACCTCGCGGGCGATCGCGTCGGAGTCGATGAGTACCGCCCCGAGCTCGACCAGCGTCCGTGCCACTGTGGATTTTCCCGCTCCCATGCCTCCGGTGAGGCCGATCCGCAACATGAGCTCAGTCTCGCATCCCGGTCGCCGCGTCGGGGCAGCACCTGCGACACGCCCACACGCCGAGCGGCGGAAGGTCCCGGGCCGGGCGCGTCGCGTGGATTAACCTTCCGCGCAGGCGAGTATGCCGAACGACTACCGACAGGATGATCATGGGTACCACCAACCACCGGGCGGCTCGCCACCGCCTCGGCATGCCGGGCGGTGTGCACTGCGCCGAATTCCCCGCTGTCGCAGCGACTCTCGCCGAATACCGGCGCTCCTGGTTCAGCGCCCTGCTCTCCCCCGCTCGACACAGCTTCGCCGCGATGCGCAAGCGCACCGGTATGGCCACCGCCTACTGGTCCCCCGCCGCCGCGAATTGATCGGTTGGTCCCGGCGCTTCGCCGGACCCCACCACGACGCACACCCGGCCGCCACATCCGGCGGCCGCTGAGTCCACATTGCGCTGGATCAGGGCACACCCCTGCCCCGAAACAGCCCCATGCCGCAAGGCGCCCACCGCGCTCCGGGCATGCCGCCCACATACGGAAAAGGCCGAAGGCCCCGATCCATACGGACCGGGGCCTTCGGTTGATGCTTTACCTGAATCAGGCGTTGCCGGAGAGCTTCTCCCGCAGAGCCGCGAGCTGGGCATCGCTGGCCAGCGAGCCGCCCGTGGACTCGGCCGCACCGGAGGTGGACGCAGGAGCGCTGCCACCGGTCTCGGAGGAGTAGTTGCCCGCGACAGGACCACCAGCGGCGGCCTCGGCGGCAGCGTCGGCTGCCATCTTCTCCATCTGAGCAGTGTGCATCTTGTGGCGACGCTCGGCCTCGGCGTAGCGGCCTTCCCACTCTTCACGCTGCTTGTCGAACCCATCGAGCCATTCGTTGGTCTCGGGGTCGAAGCCCTCGGGGAAGATGTAGTTGCCCGCATCGTCGTAGCTGTCGGCCATGCCGTACTTCGACGGGTCGAACTCGGCGTTGTAGTCCTCGTTCGCCTGCTTCAGCGACAGCGAGATACGACGACGCTCGAGGTCGATGTCGATGACCTTGACCATGGCGTCGTCGCCGACGGCCACAACCTGGTCCGGGACCTCGACGTGGCGCTCGGCCAGCTCGGAGATGTGGACCAGGCCCTCGATGCCCTCTTCGACGCGCACGAAGGCACCGAAGGGAACCAGCTTGGTGACCTTGCCGGGCACGATCTGGCCGATGGCGTGGGTCCGGGCGAACTGACGCCACGGGTCTTCCTGAGTCGCCTTGAGCGACAGGGAGACGCGCTCGCGGTCCAGGTCGACGTCGAGAACCTCGACGGTGACCTCGTTGCCGACCTCGACGACCTCGGACGGGTGATCGATGTGCTTCCAGGACAGCTCGGAGACGTGCACCAGGCCGTCGACGCCACCCAGGTCCACGAAGGCACCGAAGTTGACGATGGAGGACACGACGCCCTTGCGGACCTGGCCCTTCTGGAGCTGGTGCAGGAACTCGCTGCGGACCTCGGACTGGGTCTGCTCGAGCCAGGCGCGACGCGACAGAACCACGTTGTTGCGGTTCTTGTCGAGCTCGATGATCTTGGCCTCGATCTCCTTGCCGACGTACGGCTGGAGGTCGCGGACACGACGCATCTCGACGAGCGAGGCGGGCAGGAAGCCACGGAGACCGATGTCGAGGATCAGGCCGCCCTTGACGACCTCGATGACGGTGCCCTTAACGGCCTCGTCCTTCTCCTTGAGCTCCTCGATCGTGCCCCACGCGCGCTCGTACTGCGCCCGCTTCTTGGACAGGATCAGGCGGCCTTCCTTGTCCTCCTTGGTGAGGACCAGGGCCTCGACCGCGTCGCCCACGGAAACGACCTCGTTGGGGTCGACGTCGTGCTTGATGGAGAGCTCGCGGGAGGGGATGACACCTTCGGTCTTGTAACCGATGTCGAGCAGGACCTCGTCACGATCGACTTTGACGATGGTGCCCTCGACGATGTCACCATCGTTGAAGTACTTGATCGTTGCGTCGATGGCGGCCAGGAAATCCTCGGCGGAGCCAATGTCGTTAATGGCTACCTGCGGCGAGGTGACGGTGGTGGGCATATGTGGGTTTGCTCCGGACGGATTGTGGTCGGTTGCGGACATTGGATCTTTCGGTACGCTGCGAGATCACCGCGACGACGCGACGAAGGGATACCGGTAAAGTATCGCACGGACCGTCGCACTTGCCGCTGATCGATTCAGCGTCCCTCTACAGCGTGTGTCAGCCTACGCGACCCGCGCCGAGCCGGGCAAACCACCCCCCGCACCACGCCGATACTCTGTGCGGCGTGTCCGACGACGAACGCCACGCGCAGGCCAACGCGCTGCTCGGTACCTCAGCGACCACCCGAACCAAGATCGACTCGCGCGCCAGCGAGCGCGCGAATCGCCGCTGGTGGGACGCCGACGCCGAGCAGTACCACCAGACCCACGCCGATTTCCTCGGCGTCGACTCCCCCGGCGGCGAGTTCGTGTGGTGTCCGGAGGGCCTGCACGAGGGTGACATGCGCCTGCTCGGGGACGTGACCGGCAAGCGGGTACTCGAGATCGGCTGCGGCTCGGCGCCGTGCTCGCGATGGCTGGCCGGTCACGGCGCGCTCCCGGTGGGGCTCGACGTGTCGATGGGCATGCTGGAGCGCGGCGTGGCCGCGATGGATCAGGGCGGCCCGCGCGTGCCCCTCGTGCAGGCGGGCGCCGAGGCACTGCCCTTCGCCGACGCGTCGTTCGACCTGGCCTGCTCGGCGTTCGGCGGAGTCCCGTTCGTCGCCGACTCGGCGCTGGTGATGCGCGAGGTGGCGCGGGTGTTGCGGCCGGGCGGACGCTGGGTGTTCTCGGTGAACCATCCGATGCGCTGGATCTTCCCCGACGATCCGGGCCAGGCGGGTCTGACCGCCACGATCCCCTACTTCGACCGCACC
>JACIXH010000389.1 GCA_014360565.1 Nocardia sp. | reverse complement strand
TCTCTACGGCAGGTTCCGCATTCTGCAATTGCCCACCGACACCCTCACCCAGGGGCCACAGCAGATCCAGAACTCGATGATCTCCGACACCAGAGTGGCCTCGGAGCGCACGCTGCTCGAGCGTTCCAACCGGATCCAGTACGGCAATCTGCTCACCCTGCCGATCGCCGACGGCGGTGTCCTCTACGTCGAACCGCTGTTCACCGAACGGATCTCGACCACGCCGAACGGGTCGACCTTCCCCCAGCTGGCTCGCGTGCTGGTCAGCTACCGCGAACCCGGCACCGGCGGGGTACGGGTCGGCTATTCCCCGACGCTGGCCGGGGCGCTGGACCAGGTGTTCGGCCCCGACACCGGCAACCTCGCGACCGCGCCCGGCGGCGGGCCCGCCGTGCCCCCACCGCCCGGCCGCGCCCCGGTGCCGCCGGGACAGACCCCGCCCGCGCCGCTGCCGCTGGACGAAGCCGCGATCGCCGAACTCGAAGCCGAACTCGAGTCGGCTCGCGGCGCCCTCGACCGGCTCGAGCAGCAGCTGAACGAGATTCTTCGCCCCGGCGAATGACCAACACCGCGGCCGGGGCGAATTGATTCACTGCAACCTGGAGGTCTCGGCATCCGCTTCGATTCGGACCGCGTCCTCGAAGGCGACGTCGCTGTCGGCCTCGCTGAAGACCAGCCAGCAGCCTCGGATGCCACCGAGCAGGTCCTCCAGCAAATCGATCGCGGGGCGGGTGGGGTCGAGGCGGCAGATGCGGTACCCGTCGGTCCAGGCGCCGGGGTCGTCGTCGCGTTCCTCGATTTCCTGCGCGGCTTCCATGATGCTGTCCAGGTCGCGGACCTTGCCCTCGGAAACGGCGATGGCGTCGGCGATGAGATCGACGACCACCTGGGTCGGTGTCTCCCCCGCGCCGAGCCGCTCCAGCACAACGGTCGGCGTTTCGACCTGGAGCGCTTCGATGTCGTCCGCCTCGGCGACCACGTCTACCGGGTCGAGTCCGGTGACCTCGCCCGCCACCGCCGCCGCCGCGCGCAGCCAGTGGGCCGCGGCGACCGAGGCAGCGGCGGGGTCGAGTTCGGTGAACAGGTCGATCGTGCCCAAAGGGTTGGCGCGCAACAGGGCGTCGGCCGCGTGCACCTGGACCGGCGAGATCTCCGGTCGCGTGAGTTCCACGGCCTGTCGCGCCCGGCCTGCCAGATCGCCGAGTTCGGCGGCCGTGATCGCCGACTGTTCGGTCAGCACCTCGCTCACCACCCGGTCCACCAGGTCCGCGTCGCCGATCGCGTGCAGCACCCTGCCCACATGGTGCGCCGATTCCTCGATCGGCGAGTAGAAGACCAGCATGCACCCGTCCTCGTCGGGCAGGTTGGGTGTGCGCAGCGCGGCTTCGACCTTCGCGAACCGGCCGCGTTCGGCCTGCCGCCGCCAGGCCTCCCCGTTCTCGACATCGGGATCTCCGGCCGCGGTCGCCGGATGCGTATAGGTTCGCCACTGGAATCGCGCCAGGCTCGCCAGTGCTGCCGCCAGCTCCACACCGTGCGCCGCTCCGGCCGCCCCCGGCAGCGACGCGACCGTCTCGGCGACGTCGCCCCGGCCGGTCCCCCAGGTGGCGACTACTGTTGCCGCCCCCGAGTCGTATGCATACCGCGTCATGGGTTCAGTCTGACGTGGACCAGCAGGACCTACCTCCACCAGGGTCTGCGGGTTCAGTGGTGGGCTCGGCCGATGCCGGGGACGAATCGGCCTGTGACCGCGAGATAGGCGCAGAATTCGTCCCCACGGACGCCGACAGCGTTCTGGCTGTGGCCACGATCGCGAGTACGCCGACGGCCTGAATCCGTGTGGGTGGTCACGCATTTGCGCACTTGTCGTCGGCGCAACAGTGATCGGCGTCGCCGCCGGTGCCGACAACGGCGATGGGCGTCGCGCAGCAGGTGTCGCCCTTCCAGGCGTTGCGCCCTTCCTTGACCGCGATCACCGCGATCACCAGCGCTGCGACCGGGTCGGCCCATGACCACCCGAACAGGCTGTTGAGCAGCAGGCCCGCCAGCAGCACGGCCGAGAGGTAGGTGCACAGCAGGGTCTGCTTGGAGTCGGCCACCGCGGACGCGGATCCGAGTTCACGTCCCGCGCGCCGCTGGGCCGCCGACAGCACGGGCATGATCACCAGGCTCGCGGCGGCCAATCCGATCCCGACCAGCGAATGCTGCGGCCGATCGGCCCCGAACAGCGAGCGAACGGCGTCGACGGCGACATAGGCGGCCAGCGCGAAGAACGACAACGCGATGACCCGCAACGCCGCCTTCTCCCGCGTCTGCGGGTCACGCCCGGCGAACTGCCAGGCCACCGCTGCCGCCGAGGCGACCTCGATCACCGAGTCCAGGCCGAACCCGATCAGCGCGGTGGACGACACCCGCGCGCCTTCGGTCAACGCGATGATCGCCTCGATCACGTTGTAGGTGATCGTCGCCGCGACGAACCACCGAATCCGCGTCGCCAGCACGGCGTTGCGCGCCGACTGCGGCGCGGCCACCGACGGGAGCCCGAGCGAACCCATCAGCAGCAGCCGTCGGTGTCGGCGGCCTGGCAGCAGGCCGGATCGACGGCCAACACCAACCCGGCCAGGTCGTCCAGGGCTCGCCCGATCCGCGGATCAGCCAGCTCATAGCGGCTGCGCCGCCCCTCGGGAACCGCGACGACCAACCCGCATCCGCGCAGGCAGGCCAGGTGATTGGACAAAATCTGACGCGAAACCCCGATCGCCTCGGCCAACTCCGACGGATAGCCCGGCCCCTGCCGCAGACTGACCAGAATCCGAGTCCTCGTCGCGTCCGAAAGGGCATAGCCGAATCGAGCGAGAGCATCGATCTGTACTGCGGTCTCCATGGGTGGATAGTACATCAGAATCTGAATCCAGAAATGTATGTATTGAATTGACATCGAACACCCAGGCCTGCGGCGCGACTGCCTCGTCAGGCGTCCGGG
>JACIXH010000388.1 GCA_014360565.1 Nocardia sp. | reverse complement strand
TTCGTTGTTTCTCGCCGGCCGCGCCGACCACCAGGTCGGCGCGGCCGAAGTGTCTACTTGAGCATTCCGCCCGCGTCGATGGGCAGGGGCACACCGGTGACGTAGCGAGCCTCGTCCGAGGCCAGATACAGCACCGCGTTGCTGACGTCTTCGGGCTCGATCCAGGCCACCGGCAAGGTGTGGAACATCCGGGCGATCGGCTCGAGGTCAGCGGGGCCCGGGCTCTCCAGATCCGGGCGGAACAGCTTGTAGGTGCCCTCGTTCATCACCATGGGCGTGTTCACGTGCGTCGGGTGGACCGAGTTCACGCGGATGGAGTGCTGGGCCAGTTCCACCGCGAAGGTCCGCATGAGCCCGACGACGCCGTGCTTGGCGGCGACATAGTGGCCGATATTGGGGTAGGCCTTGAGTCCACCCACCGAGCTCGTCAGGATCACCGAACCGCCGCGTTCGCCCGCGATCATATGCGGGACAGCGGCTTTCACCGTCTTCCAGACCCCGCCGAGGTTGACGTCGATCATGTCGTCCCACAGGTTCTCCTGCAGATCGACCAGCGCGCCGCCCTCGTTGCCGATCCCGGCGTTGGCGACGATGATGTCGAGCCTGCCCAGTTCGGCTACCGCACCGTCGACCGCGGCTTTGAGCCCGTCGTAGTCGCGGACGTCGACCTCGGCGGTGATCACTCGCCTGCCCTCGCCCCGGATGAGATCGGCGGTGGTCGCCAGATCCGCCGGTGTCGACATCGCGAACGGCACGTTGTCGAGCTGCTTGCAGACATCGATGGCGATGATGTCCGCGCCTTCCTGCGCCAAGCGCACCGCGTGACTGCGGCCTTGACCGCGTGCCGCTCCGGTGATGAACGCGACCTTGCCTTCGACCCGTCCGGTCATGATTACCTACCTCTGTTGTTGTTGTGGTCAGGAGTGGGGAGTGAAATCGAGGTGCAGCTCGCTGAGCCCACGTAGCAAGAAGGTGGGTTCGTAGCCGTAGGTGCGCGCGCCGACCGGTCCGTGTTTGTCCGCGTCGATCTCGATGTCGAGCAGGCGATCCAGGATCCGCTCGATCGAGACCCGGCCCTCGACCCGCGCGAGCGGGCCGCCCGGGCAGGTGTGCACGCCCCGGCCGAACGCGATGTGCTCACGGAAGTTGTCCCGGTCGAGCCGGAACTCGTGTGGATCGGCGAATCGGCGCGGGTCCCGATTGGCCGCGCCGGGGCAGAACATCACCAAGCCACCGGCCGGAATGTCCACCTCACCGACAGTGGTCGCGCGGCGCGCGAGCCGGAAACCGCTCTTGACCGGCGCGTCCATCCGCAGGGTCTCCTCGATGAAGTTCGGGATCAGGCTGCGGTCCTCGCGCAACCGCTGCTGCACCTCGGGCTGATCGCCCATGATCCGCATCGCGGCGCCCAGTACCTTGGCCGTGGTCTCCTGGCCGGCGGCGAACAAGAAGGTCGCCGACCGCACCACGTCGATGACCTCCGGGGTGGTGCCGTCGGGATACTTCGCCAGCGCCAGCGATGTCAGCACGTCCTCACGTGGCTCGTTGCGGCGATCGGAGATGTAGGCGCTGAACTTCTCGTCCAGCCAGGCCAACGGGTTACTGGAGAGCGCTTCGTTGTCGATGGCGCCGGGTCGGGCCCCCGGCCGGGGCGCACCGAGCACGACACGGAATTGTTCGTGGTCGGCTTCGGGAACGCCGAGCATATCCGCGACGACCAAGAGAGCGAACGGCTTCGCGTATTGGGAAAGGAATTCGCAATGGCCCGCATCGGCGAATTCATCGAGCTGCTGATCAGCCAGCCGCCACATGAATTCTTCGTTTTCTTTCAAACGCGCCGGTGTGAGCAGACGATTCAATACCGATCGCGCGAAGGTGTGTTGCGGCGGGTCCATCGTCACCATGTGCTCATACATCGGCAACTCGGTCCGGTGCTGGTCGATGAGATCGCTGATATCGTCGCCGACCGGCGTGAACGGTAGCGGCGGAAAGGGCCCGCCGACCGCGACCGCCGAGGAGAAGATCGACGAATCCTTCAGTACCTCAGCCGATTCCTCGTATCCGGTGACCGCGTATACGCCGTAGTGCGGCTCCTGGGTCACCGGGCACTTCGACCGCAGATGATCGAAATAGGGATGGGGATCAGGAATCAGATCCGGGTCGGTGAAATAGTTCACTGTATCGAAATCGGTCACGGAGAACTCCAGACGATCGGGAAGCGGCGACAAATGCGCGCACTTCGATGGTAACAACCTTATTCGGATTTGAGAACACCATTCCCACCGGACAGCGCGGAACCCGCGCGGTCGAGCGGGTAAGGAATTAGGGGAGGTATACCCGGCTGGCCAGCCAGCGTCCGTCGACGAGTTCCATCGTCATCTGCACACGGCTGTGGTCGACGCGGGGATCAGCGGCGGCGATATTGGTGACGGTTTGATCGATGAACAACAGCACTTCGACCTTGGTCTCGGATTTCGATTTCACCGCGGCATCGAGCACCGTGCCGGTGCCGGTTGCCTTGTTCTCCAACAGCAACTGCCGCAGTTGACCGCTGGATCGGGTGTACATGTCCTTGAACTCGCCGGTCGACCCGTCGAGCACGGCCGCGAAATCACGATCGAGGTGGTTGGAGTCCACGCTGGTCAAGGTGACGGCGTAGGCCCGCGCGGCCGCGAGCCCGGCTTCGGCGGCGGCATCGGTGTCGGCCTTCTCGTCGAGCTTCCACCCCAGCAAGCCTGCTGTCAG
Source organism: Nocardia sp. (assembly GCA_014360565.1). Classification (GTDB taxonomy): domain Bacteria; phylum Actinomycetota; class Actinomycetes; order Mycobacteriales; family Mycobacteriaceae; genus Nocardia. Next base: position 277 of record JACIXH010000388.1, on the reverse strand, counting down.
CAGTCCGGCCACCGCGGCCACCACCGTGGCCGGCACTGCGATCCTGCGGGCGATCGCCCGCAGCCGGTGCAACCTCGTCGGACCCGCTGCCTTCGGATCGTCGTCTGCCGACGCCTCGTCCGGACCTGTCGGCGACTCCGCTACTGCCGGTTCGAGCACGTCGATCTCGGGTTCGGTCTTGGTCTCGATGTCTGTGTCGTTCATAGCGATTCCTTGCGTGGTGGTGTGCGGTGCGAGCCCCGGATTCTGTTCACCGAGGTACCGGTGTCGACAGTTC
>JACIXH010000387.1 GCA_014360565.1 Nocardia sp. | reverse complement strand
TGCCTCCGGCCCGGCGATACCGGCGCGGAACAACATCGGCCCCGCGTTGGGCCCGGTCTCCGGCGTCGCGTCGACGGCGTCGAGCAGATCGGCGATCAGCGCGTCACGACTGGGAAGTTCCTTCCTGCGCAGCACTTTCCATGTGTCGGGGACAGCGACGAGATGATCACCGAACGCCGTGGACGAGCCGAGCAGGCCGAACAGCCTGCCACGCAGCGTGGTATCGGAACGGATCGCCGAATCCAGCTCGGGCCATTGCGCTTCGAGCGATTCCCGCATCCGCACGAGTGTCGACAAGGCGAGATCGGCGTCGGGCGAGCGCGACAGTGCCCAGAGCACGGGTACACCATCGACGTTGTCCCAGCCGAGTTGGCGCAATGAATCCGCCGCTGCCGGTTCGAGCAAACCGAGCCGGCCGACGCCGGGAACAGCGGAGCGGGCAGTCGGGGGCCTGACCATAGCTGTGATCCTAGCGGCTGGCGCCGCGGGTTATCGGCCCGCCCGGGGACGCTCAGAGACTCAGGTATTCCTTCAGTTCCCAGGGGGTGACCTGCGAGCGGTAGTCGGCCCATTCGCGGCGCTTGTTGCGCAGGAAGAAGTCGAAGACGTGTTCGCCGAGGGTTTCGGCGACCAGCTCCGAGCGCTCCATGGACTGCAGGGCTTCGTCGAGGGTGCCGGGCAGGGCACGGAAGCCCATCGCGCGGCGCTCCGCGTCGGTGAGCGACCAGACGTCGTCTTCGGCCTCGGGGGGCAGGTCGTAGCCCTTCTCGATGCCGCGCAGACCGGCGGCCAGCAGCACCGCGAAGGTCAGGTACGGGTTGCAGGCCGAATCAGGGCTGCGGATCTCGACCCGGCGCGAGGACGACTTGTTCGGCGTGTACATCGGCACCCGCACCAGCGCCGACCGGTTGGACCGGCCCCACGAGGCCGCAGTGGGAGCTTCGCCGCCGTGGATCAGCCGCTTGTAGGAGTTGACCCACTGGTTGGTGATCGCGCTGATCTCCGGGGCGTGCTCGAGGATGCCCGCGATGAACGAGCGCGCGGTGCCCGAGAGGTTGTTCGGATCGTCCGGGTCGGCGAAGGCGTTGTTCTCGCCCTCGAACAGGCTCATGTGGGTGTGCATGGCCGAGCCGGGGTACTGCGAGAACGGCTTGGGCATGAACGTCGCGCGCACACCCTCGTCGATCGCGACCTCTTTGATCAGGTAGCGGAACGTCATCACGTTGTCGGCCATCGACAAGGCGTCGGCGTAGCGCAGGTCGATCTCCTGCTGGCCCGGCGCACCTTCGTGGTGGCTGAACTCGACCGAGATGCCCATCGATTCCAGCGAGTCGATGGCGTGGCGGCGGAAGTTCGGCGCGGCGTCGTGCACGGCCTGGTCGAAGAAGCCGCCGTTGTCGGCAGGGGTCGGCTCGTAGCCGTCCTTGAGCTGGTCGCGCAGCAGGAAGAATTCGATCTCGGGGTGCACGTAGCAGCTGAAGCCCGCGTCGGCGGCCTTGTTGAGCTGACGGCGCAGCACGTGGCGCGGGTCGGCCCAGGACGGCGAACCGTCGGGCATGGTGATGTCGCAGAACATCCGCGCCGAGTGCTGGTGGCCCTTGGAGCTGGCCCAGGGCAGCACCTGGAAGGTGGACGGATCGGGCCGCGCCACCATGTCCGCCTCGGACACGCGGGCGAAGCCCTCGATGGCCGAGCCGTCGAAGCCGATGCCCTCCTCGAAGGCGCCTTCGAGCTCGGCGGGGGCGATGGCGACGGACTTGAGGTAGCCCAGCACATCGGTGAACCAGAGACGGACGAAGCGGATATCCCGCTCTTCGAGCGTCCGCAGCACGAATTCCTTCTGGCGATCCATACCGGCGAGCGTAAGCACCCGGCGTTAAATCCGTGTTACATACGCGGACGGGTTTGCGATCTCCGCGCGCCGTTCGCACATCTCATCGGCCACGACGGCCCGCGGCGAACCGGCGACGCTCTCAGCATGTGAGACCGGGAGCGGGCGTGGCGAGATCGACGAGGTAGTCGATCACCGCCTCGTCGAGGCACCGATCGCCGGCCACGAGCGCGGCAGTGTGCCGGTTGCCGCGGAAGGTGATCAGGTCGGCACCCAGCTGGGCGGCGAGGTCTACGCCCGCCTGATACGGCGTGGCCGGGTCGTCGGTCGTCGAGACCACCACCGTCTCGGGTAGACCCGGCGCGGAGATGCGGTGCGGGGAGCTGGTGTTGGCGACGGGCCAGGCGGCGCACAGTTCCAGCGGGGCGGCACCGGTGCCACGGCCGTCGTCGAGGAACGGCGCGGCCTTGCGATATTCGAGGTCCTGCCTGCCCGCCACCGCGGGATCGGTGATGCGGGGGTCGTCGACACAGCGGATCGCGTTGAAGGCGTCCTGGGTATTGGCATAGGTGCCGTCCTGGCGGCGACCGTCGTACATGTCGGCCAGTTGCAGCAGCGTGTCGCCGTTGCCGTCACGCAATTCGGTGAGGCCCTGGGTGAGGATCTGCCACAGCTCGTCGCTGTAGAGAGCTTGCTGGACGCCGGTGATCGCGTCGTTGTAGCTGAGGCCGCGCGGGTCGGCGGTCGGCGCGGGGGTCTGTTCGAGCGGGTCGACCAGCGCGCGGAAGCGCGGCACGGCCAGGGCCGGGTCGGTGCCGAGGGGGCAATCGGAGCTCTTGGCGCAGTCGGTGGCGTAGGCGTTGAACACGCCTTGGAAGCCCGCCGCCTGGCGCAGCGATTCCTGAACCGGGTCCTGGGAGGAATCGACCGCGCCGTCGAGTACCAGCGCGCGCACGTTCTGCGGATACTTCTCGGCGTAGGCCGAGCCGAGGCGGGTGCCGTAGGAGTAGCCGAGGTAGCTCAGCTTCGCGTCGCCGAGCACCGCCCGCATGACATCCATGTCCTGGATCACCTCGCGGGTACCGACATGCCCGAGCAGATCGACTCCCGAGCGCTGGACGCACCGCTCGGCGTATTCGCGGTTGTCGGCTTCGGCTTCGGCGATGCCGGCCGGGGTGTTGTCGGTGGGCGGCTCGGCGCGTTCGGCATCGGCCTGCTGCGGAGTCAGGCAGACGATCGAGGGCAGTGACGAGCCGACACCGCGCGGATCGAAACCGACCCGATCGAACTTCTCGGCCAGTTCGGTGCGGTTGCCGACGCCCACCGTCGACAGCCCGGAAACGCCGGGGCCGCCCGGGTT
>JACIXH010000386.1 GCA_014360565.1 Nocardia sp. | reverse complement strand
TGGCCTTGCGACAGGTCGACGGTCGACAAACGCCCGTCCTGCACCCTCACCTTGTGTGCGATCTGCAACTCGTCGAGGTAGCGCTGGACTTCGGCGTCGATACCGGGGCGGTCGAAGCCCAGGTAGTCCTCGAACAGATGGAAATCGGTGAACACCGCCGACGAATTCTGCCGGTACCACTCGATGTTGTCGTGGTCGATCCTCTCCCCGTTGAGCGACAACGACCCCGAGCGTGGCACGTACAGACCGGTGATGAGCTTGGCCAGCGTCGACTTCCCACTGCCGTTGCCACCGACGATGAACGTGATCTGGCCGGGTTCGAAAACCAGGTCGATCGGACCGAGCCGGAAACCGGCGTCCTCGGATTCGTCGAGTCCGGGCGGCGGAGCCAGCGGACGCACGTCGGTGCCACCGTGGTCCACCCACTTCTTGCCGTTCACATCCACCGGACCGCCACCCGAATGGGCAGCAGGGTGGGCGGGATGCGGATGCCCCGGTCTGCCGCCGCGCGGTGGCATGCCCGGACGCGGCCCGGGTCCACCCGGCCCGTGCGATCCGGGCGGCGGCGGCACCTGCGACGGCGCCTCGGAGCGATACACGTAGCTCACATCGGTCAGTTCCAGCTTGGCCTCCCCTGCCGCCGGACGGTCCGTGTAAGGCAGCGACTCCTCGTCGTGCAGCGTCGTCATCGACAGGTTCATCGCCCGGATCTTGGCCAGCGCGACGTCGCCACGCAGCAGGTCGGGAATGCGGTGCATGAAGTTCTGCATCGGCATCGCGAGGAACGTGGTGACCAGTACATAGCCGACCATGGTCTCGCGCGGCAGATCCAGTGCAGCCGCGATGATGAACAGGATCAGCGCCATCGTGCCTAGCTGCAACGCCTGACCGAAGCCCTGCGCGTAGGAGAACTTCGAGCCCGCGTCGGTGTTCTGCTCCCGCAGCGTGCCCGCCGAACCGAGCAGATGCCGGTCCATGAAGTCGCGGCGACGGCCACGGTGCAGCTTCAGTTCCTTGATGCCGAGGGTGACGGCCTGGAACGATCGCAGCAGCGCGTCCTCGTTCTCACGAGCTTCGCGGTAGATGCCGCGAACCCGTTTGAGGACCAGTTCGACACACGCGATGCCGACCAGCGTGCCGCCGATCGTGACCGCGAAGATCGGTCCCGACACGATGGCGAGGTACACGAAGCAGCCGACGATGGTCGCCACGTCCACACAGATCGACGGGATGGCGGTCACCGCTTGCGACAGTGAACGCACGTCTTCGGTGAGCGTCGCCATCAGGCGATGCGTCCCGAGCCGTTCGAGGTGTTCCAGTGGGGCGGAGACGATTCCGGAGCTCAGGTCGCTGCGCAGCCGGTAGATCGCGTCCTGGGACAGCCGGATCAGCAGCACCTGCGACAGCACGCCGCTGACGAGGATCACCAGACCGGTCGCCCCGAAGCGCAGCAGCAGGTCGTCCGGTTGCGGGCGCGGTGAGACGACCGTGTTGATCAGCGTCACCAGGTAGGTGTTGGCGGCGCCGCAGATCAGGCCGGCGGCGACGACGGCCGCGATCCTGGACGGCGACAGCGCCGCGAGAAAACGGAGCAATTGCATGAGTTGACGCTCTCAGCTTCGGATGACATCGAACACGATGCCCTCGAGGGTGACACCGGGCGCGAACGAGAACGCCACACCGGTAGAGATCGGCGCCGCCGTCTGTGCGTCGCGGATCATCCGCTCCAGCACGAAGATCAGCGAAACACTGAGCATGTTGCCGTGCTCGGCGAGCACCTCCCAGCTCGGCGCCGCCAGCTCGGCGGGAATGCCGAGCGAGTGCGCCGACTCCTCGATGATCCGGGGACCACCAGGATGGATCGCCCACAACTCGATATCGGATTTGCCGAGTCCGTTGCGCGCCAGCACTTCCGACACCACCGGGTCCACACCGCGGTAGATGTAGTCGGGCAGGTTGGTCGCCAGTTCGCAGGTGATGCCCGCGTCCTTCACGCCGAGCACGATGCCGTCCTCGGCGTCGTCGAACAGGTGGCTGAAGCTGTCGCGGATCACGACGCTGCCGGGCGCGAGCGGCTTGTGCACCTGGTTGGCGCCGATCACCACCGCACCGCAGCCGTCACCGAACAGGCTGTGGGTGATCACGTCGTTGACGTCGTCGTCGAAAACCGCGTTCACCGAACTCAATTCGATGCACAACACCATCGCCTTCTTGTCCGGATGCGCCCGGACATAGTCGACGGCGGCGCGGATGCCGTTCATGGCGGCGGCACACCCCATGAAGTTGATGACCATGCGGCCGACCTTCGGCGACAGACCCAGCTGCTTGACCACCGCGACGTCGACGCCGGGGGCGATGAAGCCGGTGCTGGTGACGAAGATCAGCTGGCCGATGTCCTCGGCCGGGTTCGCCAAGCCCACCACCGCGCGACGGGCCACATCGACGGCCAGCGGCACCGCGTGCTCGAAGAACAGGTTCATTCGCTCCCGGATGGTGCCCGGCCTGCGGCTGAACTCGAGGAACTCGGGGTCGAGCGGGTCGATGACCAGGTGCCGGGTCTCGATCCTGGTCTTGGCATAGATTCGCGGAATACGCTGACGCTGCGCGGGATCGGAGAACAGCTCGGCCACCCGTCCCGCGTTCACCGATTGGTCGACGACCAGTGCGGGTGATCCGGTGGCGACCGCTTCGATCACTCCGACGGTCGTCGGCGGCGTGGGTGGTAGCAGGTCGTGCCCGCGCTCGGGCGTGCGGAGCAGGTCAAAGGAAACAGACACGGGCACAAATCCTTTCGAGACAGAACAGAGGTGGCAACGGCCGGGTCAGACGGTTCCGATGCCGGAGAAGCCCTGCGCGGTATAGGTGACGCAGGTCTTCAACGCTGAGGGTGCGCAGTGTTCGCGCACGAAACCCCACCGGTTCTCCTCGGCCTCACGAGAGGGTGCGAGCAGATAGGTCCGGCACAGCTTGGGGAAACGATCTCCGAAGAAGCTCTTGGCGGGCAGCCACTCCACGCCGAACTTCGCGGCCTCCTCACGCACCACGTTCTCCGAGGCGATATTGGCGAATCCACTGCGCTGGAATGGAAGTACGTGATGGGCACGGTGCGAACTCAGGCCGGCCGAGAGGAAGCAGTCGACGTACTTGTTGCCGACCACGCTCAGGTCGTAGGCCTGCTCGAGCTGGTTGACCGCCCAGTCCTCGGTCTCGACGTGCAGTTCCTCGGTCGGGATCTCGAAGTCGTGGCTGGCCACCACCATGAAGGTGCTGATCCA
>JACIXH010000385.1 GCA_014360565.1 Nocardia sp. | reverse complement strand
GTCGACCTGCGGGGATGATTCCGCCGAAACCCGTGGGGGCGTTTCGCGACAGGGTGACCGTGTTCACACTATAATTAGTTTGACGTCCTAGTATCGGGCGTCTACCAAACGGCGGAGGCGATCATGAGCCTGCATGTTCCTGCGAATCCCGTACGGTTCGTGACCTCGGCGGCCTTGTTCGACGGGCACGACGCGGCGATCAACATCATGCGGCGGATTCTGCAAGCCCAGGGCGCCGAGGTGATCCATCTCGGGCACAACCGGTCGGTGCGCGAGATCGTCGACGCGGTGGTCGAGGAGGACGTGCAGGGGGTCGCGGTCAGCTCGTATCAGGGCGGCCACATCGAATTCTTCGAATACCTGGCCGAAGCCCTGCGCGAGGCGGGCGCGGGCGACGTGCGAATCTTCGGCGGGGGCGGCGGAGTGATCGTCGCCGAGGAGATCGAGCGGCTCGCGGCCGGCGGCGTGCGGATCTTCTCCCCCGAAGACGGCCAGCGCCTGGGTCTGCCCGGCATGATCAACGAACTGATCGAGCTGTGCGACGTCGACCCGGCCCGGGATGCTCCCGACCTCGACGCGCTCTACACCGGTGACCGAAAGGCGCTGGCGCGCACCATCACCTGCCTACAGCAGGGCGCGCTGGCCGAAGCTGATCGAGCCGCGATCGTGGCGGCCGCGCACAATCGCAGCGTCGCGGTGCTCGGCATCACCGGAACCGGCGGATCCGGGAAGTCCTCTCTCACCGATGAATTGGTGCGCCGACTGCGCACCGACCAGCAGGACAAGCTGCGCATCGCCGTCCTCGCGGTGGACCCGACCCGCCGGCGCGCGGGCGGCGCCCTGCTCGGTGACCGCATCCGGATGAACGCACTCGACGGCGATCACGTGTACTTCCGCTCACTGGCCACCCGGGGCAACCACGAACTGCCCGACGATATCGACACCATGATCGCCGCGTGCCGTGCCGCCGGTCACGACCTGGTGATCCTCGAGACCCCCGGAATCGGCCAGGGCGACGCCGGCATCGTCGACCATGTCGATGTAGCGCTGTACGTGATGACGCCGGAGTTCGGTGCGGCCTCACAGCTCGAGAAGATCGACATGCTCGATTACGCCGATGTGGTCGCGATCAACAAGTACGAGCGGCGCGGCGCGGCGGACGCGGTCCGCGACGTAGCACGCCAATTGATCCGCAACCGTGCGGAATTCGGCGCGAGCCCGGCGGATATGCCGGTCTTCGGCACCAGCGCCGCGACCTTCGACGATGACGGTGTGACCGCGCTGTACCAGCACCTCACAGCGCTGCTCACCGAGCACGGCCTGATCCTCGAACCCGGCGCCCTCCCCCGGGTGGATACGAAGGTGTCCACCCGTTTCGCTCAGCTGGTGCCCCCGTCGCGGGTCCGCTATCTGGCCGACATCGCCGACACCGTTCGCGGCTACCATGCCGACACCCGGCGCGAAGTCGCCGCCGCCCAGCGTATTCAGCGGCTGGCACTGGTCCACGACGAGCTTCCCGACGACGCGGCGGTCACCGATCTGCTCGAGCAGGCCCGCGCTGGGCTCTCGGCGGATTCGGCTGCGGCACTGATCGAATGGCCGACGGTCGCCGAAAGCTACCGTGGCGAGGAACAAGTGGTTCATGTCCGCGACCGCGAGCTGCGCACTCCGCTGCGCCGTGAGTCCCTGTCCGGCACCAGCATTGCCCGTGTCGCGCTGCCTCGCTACACCGACGACGGCGAGCTCCTGCGCTTCCTGCGTGCCGAGAATCTGCCCGGCCGATTCCCGTTCATCGCGGGAGTGTTCCTGTTCAAACGCGAGAACGAGGACCCGGCGAGAATGTTCGCCGGCGAGGGCGATCCGGCCCGCACCAATCGCCGCTTCAAGGTGCTCAGCGCCCACGCCGAAGCCACCCGCCTGTCCACCGCGTTCGACTCGGTCACCCTCTACGGCCACGATCCCGCGCCGCGCCCCGACATCTACGGCAAGGTGGGCACCTCGGGGGTCTCGGTGGCCACCGTCGACGACATGCGCACCCTGTTCGACGGTTTCGACCTGTGCGCCCCCACCACGTCGGTCTCGATGACGATCAACGGCCCGGCCCCGACGATCCTCGCGTTCTTCCTCAATACCGCGATCGACCAGGCGCTGCGACGCTTCGCCGAGAGCGAGGGCCGTCAACCGTCGCCCGAGGAGGCCGCCGAAGTCCGGGCGCGCACGCTCTCGACCGTGCGCGGCACCGTGCAGGCCGACATTCTCAAGGAGGACCAGGGCCAGAACACCTGCCTGTTCTCCACCGAATTCAGCCTGCGCATGATGGCCGATGTCCAGGAATGGTTCGTGCGCAACGACGTCCGCAACTTCTATTCGGTCTCGATTTCGGGATATCACATCGCCGAGGCAGGCGCGAATCCCATCAGCCAGCTCGCCTTCACTCTCGCGAACGGATTCACCTATGTGGAGACCTATCTCGCGCGCGGGCTGGCGATCGACGACTTCGCTCCGAACCTGTCGTTCTTCTTCTCCAACGGCATGGATCCCGAATACACGGTGATCGGCCGAGTGGCCCGGCGGATCTGGGCGATCGCGATGCGCGACCGCTACGGTGCGGGCGAACGCGCCCAGAAACTCAAGTACCACGTACAGACCTCGGGACGTTCGCTGCACGCACAGGAAATGCAGTTCAACGACATTCGCACCACCCTGCAGGCGCTGATCGCGGTGTATGACAATTGCAACAGCCTGCACACCAATGCTTTCGACGAGGCGGTGACAACTCCCACCGAGGATTCGGTACGTCGCGCACTGGCAATCCAGCTCATCATCGCCAAAGAATGGGGGCTGGCCGTCAACGAGAACCCGCTCCAGGGCAGTTTCATCGTCGAGGAGCTCACCGACCTCGTCGAGGAGGCTGTCCTGCTGGAATTCGAGCGGATCAGTGAACGCGGCGGGGTGCTCGGCGCCATGGAGACCGGGTATCAGCGCGGCCGGATCCAGGACGAGTCCATGCGCTATGAACAGCGCAAACACGACGGAACACTGCCGATCGTCGGTGTGAACACCTTCCGTGGCCGCGAAGACCACACCGAGTACGCCCCCATGGAACTGGCCCGCGGCACCGAGAGCGAACGCCGCTCCCAACTGGACCGGCTGCACAGGTTCCAGACCGAGCACGCCGAACAGTCCCAACGCGCGCTGGCCCGGTTGACCGAGGTCGCCCACACCGACGGCAATATTTTCGAAGTACTCATGGACGCGGCGCGGGTGTGCACATTGCAGCAGGTCACCGATGCCTTCTTCGCGGTGGGTGGGCAGTATCGGCGCACTGTGTGAGC
>JACIXH010000384.1 GCA_014360565.1 Nocardia sp. | reverse complement strand
TTCGTGCGCCTTGGAGGTCGCGCCCATCGGGATCACGTACCGGTGCTCGTACTTGGCGATGGCGAGCAGCCGGTACATGGCCTCGATCTCTTCGGGCTCGAGCCCGATCGACGGCGCGATGTGGGCTTCGGGTTCCTCGCCCAGGTTGACCGAACGCATGAACGCCCGCATCCCGGCCAGCCGCTGCAGCGAGGACCGCACCGGCCCGATCTCCCCGGCGGTGAACAGCTCGGCGAGGTACTCGAGCGGGATACGCAGCGCGTCGATGGCCCCGAACAGGTTGCGCACGTCCTCGCCGTCGTGACCGGTCTCGGCGAGCACATCGACCACCGGCGACAGCGGCGGTACGTACCAGACCATCGGCATCGTCCGGTACTCCGGATGCAGCGGCAGCGCCAGCTGGTAGTCCACGATCAGCTTGTACACCGGCGAATCCTGCGCGGCCTGAATCCATTCCGGGGAGATCCCGGCCTTCTCGGCCTCGGCGATCACGCGCGGGTCATGCGGGTTGAGGAACACGCCGAGCTGCGAGGTGTACAGGTCCTGCGGGTCGGTGACCTGGGCCGCTTCGAGCACCGCGTCGGCGTCGTAGAGCATCACGCCGATGTAGCGCAGCCGTCCGACACAGGTTTCCGAACACACGGTCGGGATGCCGACCTCCACGCGCGGGTAGCAGAAGGTGCACTTCTCCGCCTTGCCCGTCTTGTGGTTGAAGTAGATCTTCTTGTACGGGCAGCCGGTGATGCACTGGCGCCAACCACGGCACTTGTCCTGGTCGACGAGCACGATGCCGTCTTCCTCGCGCTTGTAGATCGCGCCCGAGGGGCACGCCGCGGCGCACGAGGGGTTCAAGCAGTGCTCGCAGATGCGCGGCAGGTAGAACATGAAGGTCTCTTCGAACTCCAGTTTCACCTTGGTCTCGAGCTTGCCGAGGATGGGGTCCTTGCCGACCTGCTCGGGACCCGAACCCAGGTCGTCGTCCCAGTTCGCGCCCCAGGTGACCTTGGTGTCCTCGCCGGTGATCAGCGATTTGGGCCGGGCCACCGGGGTGGTGTCCATGGGCGGTGACGACAGCAGGTTGTCGTAGTCGTAGCTCCACGGCTCGTAGTAGTCGGCGACCGTGGGCAGATCCGGGTTGGCGAAGATGTTCATCAGACGCTTGAATCGCGAGCCCGACTTCAGGGTCAGCTTGCCGCGCTTGTTGAGCGTCCAGCCACCCTTCCACTTCTCCTGGTCCTCGTACTGGCGCGGATACCCCTGTCCCGGACGGGTTTCCACGTTGTTGAACCAAACGTACTCGGTGCCGCCACGGTTGGTCCACGCCTGCTTGCAGGTGACCGAGCAGGTGTGGCAGCCGATGCACTTGTCCAGGTTCATGACCATGGCAAGTTGAGCCATTACGCGCATGGTTAGTACTCCACTTCTTGCGACCGGCGGCGGATAGTGGTGACCTCGTCACGCTGGTTTCCGGTGGGGCCGTGGTAGTTCAGGGCGAAGGACTGCTGGGCGTAGCCGCCGATCAGATGCGAGGGCTTGATCAGCACCCGGGTCAGGGCGTTGTGGATACCGCCGCGCTTGCCCTTGGCCTCCTTGGTGGTGTCCTCGGCGCCTTCGATGCGCGGCACGTCGACCGCGCGGTCCTGAGCGTGGTACATGAAGACCGTGCCCTCCGGCATGCGGTGCGAGACGATGGCACGGGCCACGACTACCCCGTTGCGGTTGATCGCCTCGATCCAATCGTTGTCCGCCACACCGATTTTCTTGGCGTCGACGTCCGACATCCAGATCGTCTGACCGCCGCGCGAGAGCGTGAGCATGTGCAGGTTGTCCTGGTAGGCCGAGTGGATCGACCACTTGGAGTGCGGGGTCAGGTAGCGCACGGTCAGGCCGTTGCCGCTCACATTGCCGATGCTCGGTTCGGCGAACAGCGCCGACATATCGAGGGGCGGACGGAAGATCGGCAGCTGCTCGCCGAGTTCGATCATCCAGTCGTGGTCGAGGTAGAAGTGCTGGCGACCGGTGAGGGTGTGCCACGGCTTGAGCCGCTCGACATTGATGGTGAACGGCGAGTACCGGCGCCCACCGGACTCGCTGCCCGACCACTCCGGTGAGGTGATCACCGGGACCGGACGGGCCTGGGTATCGGCGAACGTGATCCGTTTGCCCTCGGCCTCTTTGGCGAGGTCGGCGAGCTCGGTGCCGGTGCGACGCTCCAGCGCCTCGAATCCCTCGACCGCGAGTCGGCCGTTGGTGGTGCCCGACAGCGACAAGATCGCCTCGGCGGCGTGGGTGTCCTTGGCCAGCGAGGGCCTGCCCGCGGCGATGCCGGAGACGATGGTGCCGTTCTGCCCGGCCAGGTACGCCACTTCCTCCTCGGGGAAGGTGGTGATGCCCTTGGTCGTCAGACCCAGCTTCTCCACCAGCGGCCCGAGCGCGGCCAGCTTCTCCGCGATCTTGGTGTAGTCACGTTCGATCTCGACGATCTTGGGCATGGTCTTACCCGGAATCGGGTCGCACTCACCGGCTTTCCAGTCCAGCACCTTGCCCCCGGCCTGGGCGAGCGCATCGGGGGAGTCGTGCTGCAAGGGCACCGCGACGATGTCCTTGCGGGTGCCGAGGTGCTTTTCGGCCAGCCAGGAGAAGCCGCGCGCGATCCGGTGGAACGCCTCGAAGTCGGTCTTGGCCTCCCACGGCGGGGAGATGGCGGGGGAGAACGCGTGCACGAACGGGTGCATGTCGGTCGAGGACAGGTCGTGCTTCTCGTACCAGGTGGCGGCAGGCAGCACGATGTCGGCGAACAGGGTGGTGCTGGTCATCCGGAAGTCCAGCGCCAGCAGCAGATCCAGCTTGCCCTCGGCGCCTTCCTCACGCCATTCCAGTTCCTGCGGGCGCACCCCGGTCGCGTCGGTGGTCTGCAGGTTGGAGCCGCAGCCGAGCAGATGCTTCTGGAAGTACTCGTTGCCCTTGCCCGAGGAACCGAGCAGGTTGGCGCGCCACACGGTGAGCACGCGCGGGAAGTTCTCGGGGGCGTCGGGGTCTTCGCAGGCGAAGCGCAGGTCGCCGGATTTCAGGCCGTCGACGACGTGCTCGGCGGGAGTCTTTCCGGCTTCGGCGGCTTCGTCGGCCAGGTCGAGGGGGTTGCGGTTGAAGGTCGGGTAGCTGGGCATCCAGCCCAGCCGACTCGCGAGGGCGATATTGTCGGCCGCGGTGCGACCGGCGAACTTGCCCTTGCCCAGCGGCGATGCGAACGAGTCCGAGGTGAACGGGTCGTAGCGCCACTGATCGTTGGTGAGGTACCAGAACACGGTGCCCTGCATCTGACGCGGCGGGCGCTGCCAGTCACTCGCTGAAG
>JACIXH010000383.1 GCA_014360565.1 Nocardia sp. | reverse complement strand
GTTCGGCGCGGCCGAGCGGATCGCCCGCAGGCGCGGGATCACCCGTTCCGATATCGACGAATTCGGCTTGCGCTCACAGCAATTGGCCGCCAAGGCGTGGGCGGAGGGCCGCTACGACCGCGAGGTGCTCCCGGTCTCGGCGCCCGTGCTCGACAGCGAGGGCGCGCCTACCGGCGAGAAGCTGGAAGTCTCCCGCGACCAGGGCCTGCGCGCGACCACCATCGAGGGCCTTTCCGCCCTGAAGCCGGTCGTCGCGGACGGCATCCACACCGCGGGCACCTCGTCGCAGATCTCCGACGGCGCCGCCGCGGTACTGCTCATGGACGAAACCGTCGCGCGCCGAAAGGGTTTGCGCCCACGCGCCCGGATTCACACCCAGGTGCTCGTCGGCGCCGAACCGGAGTTCCATCTCGACGGTCCGGTACAGGCCTGCACTCGACTGCTCGAACGCTCCGGAATGTCGATTGGCGATATCGATGTTTTCGAGATCAACGAAGCATTCGCATCGGTTGCACTTTCATGGGCATCCGTACATCAGCCTGACATGGAACGGGTAAATGTCAACGGCGGCGCGATTGCAATCGGGCATCCCGTCGGCTCCACCGGCTCGCGATTGATCACAACCGCGTTGCACGAACTCGAACGCACAGGTCAGGGCACCGCCATGGTGCTGATGTGCGCGGGCGGCGCACTGGCGACCGGAACCATCATCGAACGCCTGTAGACTGGTCATGACCGAAACCGGGCGCCCAGGTTGAACATTCATCCCAGGGCGCCCGGAACGTGTCGTACGCCACAAAGTTACAGGGGGTCGGGGGATGATGAGATGTCAGCTATCTTTGAGCTATCATGTAGGGATGGCGGAAGAGCCCTGCGACGGGCACGAACCCGGGTACCCTCACGCTCCACAAGAGTCGTTGGCGCGACCCGCAAACGCGACCACCACAGCCCCTGCACGCAGGTGAGCGTGGGAAATCGTAGAGAAATCCCCGATCAGGCGTAGGTTTTCAGTTACTGAGCCGCTAATATCAATGATACGTATCCGAGATAACGACTGTTAGTACAGTGAAGGGAATTGGGCGGCTCACAATGGCTGATTTCGCGGCGCGGCTGAACAAGCTGTTCGAAACCGTGCATCCCCCGGGGCGCAAGCCGCACACCAACGCAGAGGTTGCGGCTGCGCTGACTGCCTCCGGGCATCCGATCTCGAAGCCGTATCTCTCGCAGTTGCGGTCGGGACAACGAACGAATCCGTCCGACGAGACGGTGGCCGCCCTGGCGAAGTTCTTCAAGGTCAAGCCTGACTACTTCTTCAACGATATCTACGCGGCCAAGATCGATCACGACCTGGAGCTGCTCGCGCAGCTGCAGGGTTACGGACTTCGTCGACTGTCGAGTAGGGCATTCGATCTGTCCGAAGAATCACAGAATCTGCTCACCTCCATGGCGGAGAAGCTGCGAGCAAGCGAAGGCTTGCCCGAAGTTCCGCCAGACGGAACGGAATAGGGTCCACGCAGTGGTCGGCCTGACGCACCTGATGGTGTCCTGGGTACGGCCGTAAAAACGTCGGATACGCAGACAACGGGCCTGAGACGGTGGGAAACCACCAGCTCAGGCCCGTTTTCTGTGCATTGCCCGCTCAGGTCGAAGAAGCGGCGTTCTGCGGTGTGTTCTTCGCTGCCGCCACCGCGTTCTCGTACTGGTCGGCGAGCGTGAGCACCCAGCCGCGGGGGCTCACACCGGGCGGCGGTGCGATCCAGCGCGCGTCGACGAACAAGTCCCCCAACGGATTTCGTGCCCACTCGGCCACCACCTCGGCCCGCTGCGACACCGAGTTCGGCGGCTCACCAGCTGCCGGGATGACGATGCCGCTGCCCGAGAGCAGATACAGCGCGTCCATCACCTGAGCCATGTGGTCGGAGGCCTTGAGCTGTGCCGAGGTGGCGTTCTGCTCGGGCGCGACCACTTCGGGGAACCGGCCGACCATCAACTGGTGCAGCGGCCGGATCTTGCGCAGCAGGACCTTGGCCCGCCACCAGAGTTCGATCACGATCGACACCGCGCCGAGCGCGATCAGCAGCGCGGCGATCTCCCACGCTGCCCAGCCCCACAGCGGTTCGTTGGGCGGGGTCGGCTCGACGTGCTGGAAGGCGCGGCCCACATTGGCGACCGCGAGCACCGCGACCAGTGCGGTGCCCGTGATGTAGATGGCGATGCCGCGGCCCAGGATGGTCCAGTCCAGGTTTCGCAGACCGGTGGTCACGATGAAGACCGCGCCGAGCGCGACCATGACCCAGCCGAACGTGAACGACCACGCGAGGGTGATCGCGATCGCCACCGCGCCGATGCCGTACACCACCATCGCGACCTGGCGCAGATTGCGCCGCGAGACCACCGGCCAGGCGGCCGAGGCCACCACCGAGGTGGCCGTGGTGAACAGAATCCAGGCGGAGATCACGATGCCGGTGGACAGCCAGCCGCTGTGCACCCCGCCCTTCATCAGATTGTCGATGGCGACCGCCATCTCGGGAATGGCGACAGTGACCGCGAGTGCCACGGCGGCGACCGCCACGACAATGGCCACGCGGGCGGTTGTCGCGGGCTTCACCAGCACGCGACCCACTCGCGCACCCGCGGCAACCCAGACCAGCAGGGCGGTCAACCACAGTGTCATCCGAGTGCCTCATCGAATCGAAGGACCGAGACGCCTGCGCCTCGGTTGCTGAATACGCGCAGTCGCGTCATGAGCATGGCCGCGAAGGTCTCGGCTTCCCATTCGGCGAGGTCGTCGGAGCCGTCGTCGACGATCTGGGCGTGGGCGCGCTGGCTGAGCATGTAGGCGATCAGATCGTCGCTGACCTCGAGCGTGGTCTCCACCGCGGGCGCGCCCTCGTGGTCGAAGACGATGTGGCCGAGTTCGTGCGCGAGAGTGTGATCGCGACTCGGGAGGGCGTCGGCGAGCACGATGATGTCGCGTTCGGGATAGAAGCGGCGCTGACCGCACACGCCGGGCCCGAGATTCGCACTGGTGATCTCGATTTCGCGCTGCCGCTCCAGCGAGATGGCGTACACCACCTCGTCGAGGCTGGTGGCGTCGGAGTCGGCGGCCACCGCGCATACCGCGTCGACGGCGGCGGCGACGCGACGATAGGAACGGGAGGTGCTCTGGGTCTTGCTCTTACTCATCGAAGATCCCCTCACGACCTCGGTCCGAAGAACTCGGCACGCGCCGCGTTCACCCGCGCTTGGGCTGCGGCGGCACCCTGGAAACTCACTGCGCCCGAACCTGTTGCGGCAAGGGTCAGCGCGATCAGGCCGCCGATCACCGACAGGAGCTCGGGTTCGGGCAGGCCGCTGTTGTCACTGGTCGGCTTGAACTCGTGGTTCGGCTTGGCCGCCGGTGCCGGTGCCGCGGCGGCGGGTGGCGCGGGGGCGGGAGCCTC
>JACIXH010000382.1 GCA_014360565.1 Nocardia sp. | reverse complement strand
GCTGAGCTGCGAGTTCAACCCGTGGCTCGTCGGCGGCGGTGGCTCGCTGTGACCCGCTCGCGCTGACCGAGCCCAACGACGAAGGCGCTGCCCACACACGGTGGGCAGCGCCTTCGTTCGGTGGTGCGTCAGGCGGGAACGGACCGATAGCTGCGGGCGACGAGCGCCGAACGCAGGTACCACAGTCCCGAGGGCTGAGTGGGGTCGAAGCCGGTGAGCTGGCCGATCCGCTTGAGCCGGTAGTCGACGGTATTGGTGTGCACGTGCAGCACGCGAGCGGTGCGCTGGCGGTTGAGATTGTTGGCGATATGACGCTGCAGGGTCTCGAGCAGTTCGGGGTACTGATCCAGCGGATCCAGCAGCGAGCCGAGGAATTCCCGGCCGGGGCCGGGGCGGGTGAGCTGGTATTCCAGGGCCAGTTCGTCGAAGCGGTACAGGCCGGAGGTCACGTCGAGCCGCTGCACCATGTCGAGTAGTTCGTGGGCCTGGTCGGCGGCGTCGGGCACCCCGATGGTGCTGGTCTCGACCATCGCCGCGGTGATGCCGACCTGGGCGGCCTGCGACAGCTGAGCGACCAGCGCGGCGAGACCGTCGCGGTCGAAGGCGTCGGCGGGGATCAGTACCGTCCCGCCGTCGACGCTGAGCAGCGACAGCGCCGAGTCGCCGCAGCGCTTGGCCAGTTCGGCTTGCACCCGGCGCAGTTTGCGGCGGGCCACGACCTGGGAGTCCAGCGCCGGGTTGGCTTCCTCGCGGTGCCGCGGGATCGCCAGGGCCAGGACCGTGTAGCTCTCGGCGATGGTGATGCCGCATTCGCGGGCCATCGTGGAGGTGCTGTGGCCGCCGAGCAGGGCCGAGGTGAGGGTGTGTACGGCGGTGTGGTGTTCGCTGACCACCCCGCGCAGTTCGCGCACATAGGCCATCGAGATCTGGGCGGTGATGGTGTCGAGTAGTTCCATCACGACCTTCACGCCGCCGACCAGGCTGTCGAAATCCTTCCCCGACGCACTCGATACCACCAGGTCGAGGCCGATTTTGAAGCCCTCGGCGATCGAGTGGTGGATCGTGTCGATCGGCACGCCCTCCCTGGCCCAGGCGCCGGCCGCGTCTTGGAGGCGCTGCAACTGGCTGGGGACATCACGTCCGTCGAGCATGCCGACCGCGAATTCCAGGCAGATCCGGGTGATCGTGGTGACATCGCCGGAAATGGCGTCACCGGGTAGCGTGCCGCACGGGGCGACATTGGCGACGAAATGGCCGACCATCTGCCGCGACAGCGCGCGAACGTCCTTGAGCGGCAACGACATCGGCTTGCCCGAGACGGTCAGCGACGGCCGGGGTGGATTGTGGACGGACATTGTGTTCCCTTCGCCAGGTTCGGCTGTACCCCCCGCTGTCCAGCGAACCTCACCCTAACGAAAGACAAACGAAACCGGAATGGATTGTCAGGTTCTGGGTATGGGGCCCACGCTCGGCGGTCCTCCTGGTGACAGGTCACAAGTCTGGTTCTTCGCTATCAGTGGTTGTAGAGTTCAGCGCCATGCGACCTGCCGTCCGTTGTCTGGTCTGGGAACTGGACGAGACCCTGTGGGAGGGTGTCGTCCACGACGAGACCGGCACCACGCCACGCCCACCGGCACTGCGCACGCTGACGAAACTGAGCGAGCGCGGTGTCCTGCATGCCGTCGCCGCGCGCGGTGACCGAGCCAGAACCATGCGCACGCTGTATCGCCACGGTCTGTACGACATGTTCTCGGCGGTCGAGGTCGGCTGGGGCCGCAAATCCGCCTCGATCGTCCGCATCGCGGGCACTCTGGGCCTCGGCCTGGACGCGCTCGCCTTTCTCGACGCCGAGCCGGTCGAACGCGCCGAGGTCTCGCGGGCGTTGCCGATGGTGCGGTGCTACGCCGCCCGCAACGTCGAGGTGCTGCCGCTGCTGCCCGACTTCCGCCACGACCTGCGTTCCGGTCGGGTGCCGACGCCACCGCTGGGATTCGCGCGCGTCCCCGCTCGCTGACCGGATCGACCGCCGGTCCCGTTCGTGAGCGGGCAGCAGCTGCACAATTGCATCGAGTGCCAGAATGTGGCGATCCGGTTGTCCGGCGGCCCGATCACGGCAGCAGCGCCAGCGTGAGCGCACGCAGACGCCCTGGTGAGGCCACGACGTCGTAGGCCGCGATCCGCTCGGCGTGTACCTGGAATGTCACCGCGAAGACCGGGCGGCCCGCGTGCGCTACCACCAGACCAGGACTGCCGTCGATGAGGACCAGCACCGCCTCGCGCGAGCGCTGCCGCAGCGCGAGGGCGCCCTCGGCCACGGCGCGGGCACCGCGCACGATGACGGCCATCCCGGGCGAGAGCGCCGCCGGGTCCGCGGTGCGCACCACATCCGGCGCGAGCACCGCGAGCAGTCCGCCCAGATCGCCCTCGCGGGCAGCCTCGGTGAAGGCCGTCACCGCGGCCCGGTGCGCGAGCAATTCCGTCGTCTCGAGCCGGGCGGGCGCGTGCATCCGCAGCCGGGCACGGCTGGCGAGTTTCTTGGTGGTGGCGGGCGTGCGCCCCAACATCGGCGCGATCTCGGCGAACGGCACGGCGAACAGATCGTGCAGGACGAAGGCGACCCGCTCCTCGGGGCCGAGCGAGCCGAGAACCACGAGCAGTGCCCGTCCCACAGAATCCGCCTGGAGCGCCTCGGCTTCGGGATCCACGCCCGAGCCGGTTGCCGTGCGGGTGGGAGCGGCCAAGGAGGCTACCTCGGCGCGACGGGTCCGTGCGCGCAGCAGATCGAGGCATATCCGCGACACCACCGTGGTGAGCCAGCCATCGAGATCGGCGATCTCGGCATCGGTGCCGACCAAGCGCAACCATGCCTCCTGGACCGCGTCCTCGGCTTCGGCGGCCGATCCCAGCACCCGATAGGCGATGCCACGCAGTCGATCACGCCGTTGTTCGAACGCGTGCGCCCACTCGTGCACCCGATCCGCGCGCATCGGTCACCTTTCGCTCACGCCGCTCGTCTATCGATCGGACGGCATCGGCCGTCCGCGCGCGGCTGACTCCACGATGTCACCGGGCGCCGACAACCTGAAACCGGAGGACTCGATCCCATGCACACCACCTATCTCGTCGTCACCGTGCTCGCGGCGGTAGCCGCGTTGGCCGCCGCGCTGATCGATGTCGTCCGTGCCGACTGGGTGCGCGAGAACATGGGTCACTACGGCATCGCGCCGTGGGCACTGACCCCGTTGGCCCTGATCAAGGCGGTGGGCGGGCTCGGTCTGCTGGCCGGGCTGGCGTATCGGCCGCTGGCGACGGCCGCCGCGGCGGGGCTGGTGCTGTACTTCATCGGCGCCGAGATCACCGTGCTGCGGGCGCGCCGGTACGCGGACCTGGGCTATCCGCTGCCCTATCTGCTGCTCGCGGCGGCATCGCTGGGCCTGGCGGCAGTGTGAGGGCGGTGGTGGCGCGCCGTCGCGGGCACGCCACCACCACCTGGGTCAGGACTCGGCCAGAATGAAGTC
>JACIXH010000381.1 GCA_014360565.1 Nocardia sp. | reverse complement strand
TTCGGTGTAGAGCCGGTGACCGGTGTTGGTGCGACCAGCAGGTCGCACCAACCCGATGCGGTCGTAATGATGCAACGTCCGGACCGTCAATTCGGCCTCGGTCGCGAGCTCACCGACCTTCCACACCTGCTCGGTCCCCGTCTCGTTCATCCGCTCGGATCTCACTTCCACCGGCGCGCTCGCGCCGGCACCGCCGACGTTAGGACCTGACGTTGGGTCAGGAGCAAGCCGAAACATTCAGGTTGATCTCGAGAAACACCGCGACCGAAACTTGCCGCATTGCAGCCCTTCTCCCGCCATGTCCGGAACCCGCCCTCTGCTGGGCGGTGCGCGGTAGCGTGGCTGGTCGGCGTTGCCACATTCTGTTCCCGTTCGCCCGGAGGTGGAGTCTCGTGCCCAGACCAGGACCACGTCGACCAGTGCTGACATTGCGTATGTCCGACGATCAGATCGCGGCACTGGATGCGCAGGCGGTCGGTGAGCAGCTACTCACCAAGCAGGGTGAGCCGAACCGGTCCGAACTGATCCGGATCATGGTCGAGTACGCGCGCGAGAACATGCCGCAGAGCTGGCGGCCGGAGGGCTGGACCTATCGGGGTTGATCCGACGGTTGCGTGACCCGAACTGCTCTGCGACGTCTGTCCGTGTCGCAGCGGCTCAGCTGCGGGGTTCGTCCGGTCGGGGCGAATCGGGATCACTGTGATCGCCCTGGGTGCTGTCGGTGGCGCCGATCCGGCGCGGCCTCACCATTCGGCGAGCACCCGTGCGTTTGCGGCGCGCGTCGAGGTCGACGAGGTTCGCGTCGCGGTCGGCGTTCGTGGCGGTCCGGGCCCGGGCCGCCTCTTCGATCGCCATCGTTTCTGTTTCCCGCTGTAATTCCGCTCGCGTTACCGGGCGGGTGGCCGCCGGATCGTAGCCGCCGTCCGGAATCGGCGGCTGACGCCGGGCGCCACCGGCGTCGTCTTGACGGCGACGGGGCCGCCTCGGCAGTCGTACAACGTTCGACGCCCCGCCTTCGGTCTCCCGGGGGCCCGTTTCGGCCGACTTCCGGCGCAGCCGTTCCACCGCATCGAATTGGTTCTCACCGGGGCCCCTCACGGTCCCCGGCCCTTTTTCCTGGTCCGACATCGAACTAACCGCGGTCAGGCGCCGCGACACCCGTCAACACCACGGCGCCCAGCGCCCCGAACTTCGTCCTTCTTCCATCGCTCACCTCGACATTCTGCCTCACGACGCCGGCACGCATCTCCGCCGTGTGCGCCCACGACGTGTGAGGACCCCGCGCACAGGTCGGCCGCCGTCGCGCGACGTGGACCTGCTCGAACACCACACATCGTCGACGCCACGATGCGGCTCGTCAAGGCGTTCGGTCTTCAGCAGGACCTCCCGCCCCCGCCGCAGAACCAACGGCGCCCGAATCAGATGAGAGCCTTCTGCTTTCGAATGCGGCGCCGCACGTCCCGGATCATCGCGTGGGTGCCCGCGAAGCGGATGAACTTCGGGATGAAGCGGTTGACGAAGCCGACGAACAGGAACAGGTGCTCGAAACGGCGCTGGTCGGCGTCGGTCCACTCGATCGCCATCTGGTCGCGGAAGTGAGGTGGGAGGAAGCCCGCGGTCAGGAACTGCAGCAGGCCGCCCAGTGTGACGCGCAGCGGCCAGGCGATCATCCGAAGGTGCAGCAGGTCGTCGATGTAGGCGCGGAACTCGTCGTCGCACACGACCTGTTCACAGGCCCGCAGCCAGTACTCGTCGAACTCGGCATGCGTCTTCGGCCACATATCGGGGTGCACCTGCAATGTGGTGCCGAAGGTGTCCGCGCCCTGATAGAAGGCGTCCAGCTCGTCGGCGGTCATCTTGCCGTGCAGCAGCTGGTGGGTGTCCTCGAAACCGATGTAGATGGCCGCTGCCACATACATCTGCAAGTTGCGGTCGAAGGCGTTGTACTTCACCTTCGAATCCGGCCCCGACCTGACCTGGCGGTGCGCGACGTCGACCGCCTCGCGCATCGCCGATTTGTCGTCGTCGGTGCCCAGCACGGCGACCGCGAGGTAGGCGGAGGTGGTGCGCAGACGCTTCCACGGGTGCACCATCAGCGCACCCGATTCCACCTTGCTCTCCATCACGCCGGCCGCGATCCCCTGGTGCGCGAACTGCATCGCGACGTTCGCGGCCGCGCCGGCGAACATCCAGAAGTCGAGGGCATCGGCGAGTTGGGCGGGTCGCTTGCGCGGGGATCGGTAGGTGTCGGGAATGTGGAGGCGAACCCGGTCCAGGGTCAGGGTGTTCGTGGTCATGGTGATCACATCCGTTCGATGATCGTCGCGTTGGCCAACCCGCCTGCCTCGCACATCGTTTGGAGGCCGTAGCGGCCGCCGGTCTGTTCGAGGTGGTTGACCATGGTTGCGAGCAGGCGGGTCCCGGAGGCGCCGAGCGGGTGGCCGAGGGCGATCGCGCCGCCACGCGGGTTGACCCTGGCCGGGTCGGCGTGGAGTTCGTGTTGCCAGACGAGCGGGACCGGGGCGAAAGCCTCGTTCACCTCGAAGGCGTCGATGTCGTCGACGGTGAGCGAGACGCGCTCGAGCGCCTTGCGGGTCGCCGGGACGACAGCGGTGAGCATGAGAGTGGGGTCGTCGCCGACGACGGCGAAGGAGTGCAAGCGTGCGCGTGGGGTGAGCCCCAGCTTCGCTGCCATTTTCTCGCTCATGATGAGCGCCGCCGACGCACCATCGGTGAGCGGTGAGGAGTTGCCCGCGGTCACCGACCAGTCGATTTCCGGAAAGCGTTCCAGCACAGCGGGATCGATGAAGGCGGGGCGCAGGCCGCCCAGACCCTCGACCGTGGTGGCGGCGCGGATGGTCTCGTCGGCGGTGAGTGCACCCATCGGGGCCAGTTCGGCATCGAATCCGCCCGCTGCTGCGGTGGCCGCGGCGAGCCGGTGCGAACGCGCAGCGAATTCGTCCAGTGTCGCGCGGTCCAATTTCCATCGGGCAGCGAGGATCTCGGCGGCGATCCCCTGCCCGATCAGCCCGGCCGGATAGCGGGCGGCGAGGGGACCTCGCAGCGAGTCCTTGCCCTGGGTATTGGAGAACATCGGCGCGCGACTCATCGACTCGACCCCGCAGGCGATCGCCACGTCATAGGCGCCGGCGAGCACACCCTGCGCGGCGAAGTGCACGGCCTGCTGGCTCGATCCGCACTGCCGGTCGACGGTGGTGGCCGGGACCGATTCCGGGAACCCGGCGGCCAGCACGGCGGTCCTGCTGATGTTGTTGGCCTGCTCCCCGCTCTGGGTGACGCAGCCGCCGATCACATCGTCGACCAGGCCGGGGTCGATCCCGGTGCGCTCGACCAGCTGCGACAGCACCCCTGCCAGCAGCGTGGCCGGGTGTACCGAGGACAGACCGCCGCCGGGTTTGCCCCGGCCCGACGGCGTACGAACCACATCAACGATGACCGCGGACATCGGCGAACCTCCTGCACCAGCGCCGACCGTCGGCGCCTCTCTTCCGATAAGTTAATCACCATTCTCGCTACAGCGGCGAGAAT
>JACIXH010000380.1 GCA_014360565.1 Nocardia sp. | reverse complement strand
ATGGGTGTGGATCCCGAATCGCTTAAACTGCGGATTGGAATTTTTGGCGCCGAACCGTGGAGCGCTCGACTATGTCTTGTCGCCGAGGCGTCTCAACGCGTCGTAGACCTGCTGTTCGGTGGGCTGCGCCGCGGGCTGAGGTCGGTGGGCGGCCTCGACGCGCAGACCATCGATGAGGAAGGCGATTTGGCGGCGCCAGGCGTCCGGCACGGTCGCGGCGGTCGCGCGGGCCAACGAGGCGTTGGCGGCGAATGCGAACACCAGATCCGCGTTGGTGAAGTCGGGCCGTAGAGCGTCGGCCTCTTTGGCGCGCTCGACGATCCGTTGCGCCGCATCCATGGTTTGGCTACAGGCGGCCATGAGGCGTTGCGCGCCTGGGTAGCGGCCGCTGACCAGATCGGCGACGGCGAGGTCGGTGGCCTGAAGCTCGCAGAGCCTGTCGACGTAGTACGCGAATCCTTCCCAGGCGTCGTCGAAGGACAACGCCTGCTGGGCGACCTCGTCCAGCAGTCTTGCCGCACGGTCGGTCACCACGTCGTCGATGAGAGCCTCGCGCGTACCGAACAGGTTGTAGAGCGTGCCGTGACTCACTCCTGCCCGCCGGGCGATCTCTTTCAACGGCACATCCAGGCCGCGCTCCTGGAAGAGCTCGGCCGCGGCGACTCGCAGCTTCTCCGCGTTCCGTTGCGCGTCGACCCGCATCCGCTGATCCCCTCTCCGGTCTGCCTCTAGGGCCGCGCGCTGTGCTCTGCGCGACAACTTGACCCTGAGGTCAATCTACCTGCTACCGTCGAAGCATAAGCTGACCCAAGGGTCAAGATAATCCGGTAAGGAGTATTTGCTATGTCGAAAGTGATCGCGGTATTCGGGGCCGGTACCGGTCTCGGCGCCTCCATCGCCCGCCGTTTCGGCCGAGAAGGATTCCGTGTCGCCTTGGTCGCGCGCCGCCGGCAACGCCTGGACGCCCTCGTCGAGGACCTGGCGGGACACGGCGTCGAAGCGGCCGGTTTCTCCGCCGACCTCTCTCGGCCCGCCGGCGTGCCGGCGCTGATCGAGCAGATCCGTGGCCGCTTCGGCCGCATCGATGTCATCGAATACGGGCCGTTCAGTACCGAGCAGAGTCTCACCCCGGCCACCCAGACGACCGCCGCCTTCCTGGAGCAGGGCCTGCCGATGTTCTTGCTGACGCCGGTGGAAATCGTTCGCGCGATGTTGCCGGAGTGGACGGAGCGGGGAGACGGTGCGTTCCTGCTGACCACCGGTGTCACGGCCATCCACCCCATGCCTCGGCTCAGCGGTCTGGCTCCCCTCGGGTCCGCCGCCCGCAACTATCTCTACTCGCTCCACGGCGAGCTGGCCGACACGGGCATCTACGTGGGGACCCTCTCGGTCGCAGCGACTATCGCCGGCAGCGAGATGAGCGCGCTCATCGCCCACAGCGCAACCAGCACCGGAACGACCGCGGAGTTTCCGGTCGTCGACCCCGCCGACCTCGCCGAGCGGTACTGGGACATGTACACCGAACGCGACCGGATCGAAGAGCTCTACCCAGCACAGGTCAGATGAGCAGGACACCACGTCGGAGGTTCAGCGCGGGGCACAAGTGCCTTGATGCCGAAAAGGCCGGCAGCGCAATCGCTACCGGCCTTTATGGGGCTGCTCTGTGCCTACATGGTGTTGATCAGTTCGTGCGGACGGACAGACCGGGGTTGTCCGACAGAACCACGCTCAGGGGCTGGGCGAAGAGCTGCGGGGTGTCGCCGGTGATGGCGCCGATGATGTTCGGGATCTCGCAGATCGGGAAGTCCGCGACCGAGGACGCGCTGGAGATGCCGAGGGCCAGACGGCCGGTGACGATGGCACCGCCGGAATCGCCGGGCAGGGCGCAGATGTTGGCCGAGAAGCTCTGGGTGAGCTGACGGTCGCCTACCTGGACGGTCTGGTCGATACCGTTGATCACGCCGCAGCTGAAGCCGGTACGTGCGCCGGACTTGCACACGGGCGCGCCGACCACGGGGGTGGCCACGCCGTCGACGGCGATGGGGGCCTGGCCGGGGATCCGGACCAGGTTGTTCTCGAAGCGGGCGCGCACGTTGTCGTTGACGCGGATGATCGAGTAGTCCTGCTCGCCGAGCACCGACTTCTGGAAGGTGCCGAGCTGGGCGCCCGCGCGGTCGCCGTTGACCTCGTAGACGGCGGCGGCGTTGCCGGTGCCCGCCGACTCGATGTCGGGGTTGCAGTGGCCCGCCGAGATGTTGACGACGTTGCCCGAGCGGTCGGTGCCGTTGAAGCCCAGCGAGCAGCGCAGCGAGCTGCGGCCGATCACCGAGGCGTAGCCGTCGCCGCCTGCCAGCGCGCCGTTGCCGTCACCGGCGACGGGCGTGGCCGACAGGTCGACTCGCTCGCCCGCCACCGGCGGGGCGGTGACGATCACGCGGGACGGGTCGATGAAGCTGGGCAGCGGAAGACCGGCCTGCTGAACGCGAACCGCGATCGAGTTGTTCACGGTGTCGACGACGACCCCGCGCACCAGCGCGGAGATCTCCGGCGGCGCGGCGGCGAGCCAGTTCTCGAACGCGGTCTTCTCGCCGCGCAGAGTGGACTCGCTCTTGGCGACGTTGCGCACCTCGAAGCCGGCCGACTCGGCGGCTTCGCGGGCCTGGTCGGCGCCGGGGCCCTGGGCCAGCGCGACGACGGCGTTGCCCTGGTCGCTCAGCCAGGAACCGGCGAAGACCTGCGGGAACTGGCGCTGCGCGGTGGTGGAGAACGCGGCGACCTGCTGCGCGACATCGGCGCGGCGCAGGTACTCGTCGGGCGAGATCTTCAGATCCCGGGTGACAGCCTCGATGAGCTGGGCGGGCAGATCTACGGGCGCGGGCTGCGCGTCGGCAACCGCCATCGTGGGGCCGAACAGCAGAAACGCCGCCGAAGCGGCGATCATCGATTTCCGAGCTCTTCTCGAGCTTCGCGCGGACGGGGTACGACCCATACGTGGCAGGAGCATGGTCCGAACTATATGGGCTCGAGCGACTTATGCCTACTCGGACCGGGCAAGAGATTTCGCTCACCCGGTCCGGTCGGTGATTCGGGGCCGATCAGCCCGCGTTGGTCTTGGTGCGCACCGTGATTCCGCTGCCGAGGCCGCCGTCCGAGGTCGCCTCGATGTCGGCCAGGATGGACCGGATCGGGATGCCGAGCGACGCGGTGCCGCCGTAGGGAGCGAGCTGGGTGTTGGCTTCGGTGCAGTTGGGCGCGGCCGAGGCGTTCGAACCGCTGGTGATGCCGAGGGCGAGCGTGCCGGACACGATCGCGCCACCGCTGTCGCCGCCGAGGGTGCAGGCGGTGCTGGCGAAGCCGCGGATCGTCTTGCTCACGCCCTCTTCGGTGAACAGCTGGGTCTCCACGTGGTCGGCCGAGACGAAACCACAGGTGAAGGTGGAGGACTGGCCGGTCTTGCAGACCGGTGCGCCGGTGACGGGTTCGGCGGTGCCGGTGAGGGTGAGGGTGGTGCCCTCGGCGCCACGCACGCGCGGCAGGTTCATGCCCGCGTTCACCGCGCGCTCGTTGAGCTTGATCACCGAGTAGTCCAGTGCGGCGGGCCCGCCGAGCACGGCGCGGGCGAACGAGCCGACCTCGGGACTGTTGGGGATGTCGCGCACGTTCGGCACGTAGACCGAGGCCGCGCCGCCGTTGTCGACGTTCGGGTTGCAGTGGCCCGCGGAGATGTTGAGCGCGTTG
>JACIXH010000038.1 GCA_014360565.1 Nocardia sp. | reverse complement strand
AAACAGGGGAGAAGATGAGCGAAGCGGAGCTCGAGAAGCTCTTTCTCGCCCTCGCCTGACAACGGTCCGACCACCCCCGCATCGATGCACGGGGGTGATCGGACCGAGACAGGACAGCCGGTTCGAGATGGGGTGATCGGGCCCGCGACGTGTCAGCTCCTGCGCGCTGGACCGGGCTGCTCGGGTGGGCGGGTGAACACCACACGAGCCCAGAGAACGGTGGACAGCAGGGCTGCCACCGCGCCCAGATACAGGCCGATCGATGGACCCGCCACCGTCGCGGTCGGTGCCAGTGACTGCCGAGCCCAGATCGCGAGCACACCGAACACCGTGGTGACACCGTTGCCCGCCAAAGCCAGAGCGGCCCACCGAAAACGCCGAACCAGACGCGCGATCGAGGCCACCACGACGGTGAACGTGAGAGTGAATGCGGTGAACAGTGTCGCCAACACGCCCGCTGATTCCGCGTCGGCGCTTTCGGTGCGCAGAAGAACGTCGTACCCGTGTGCGCCGCCGGTGTGCGGAAGCACCACTCCGAGCACGGCCGCCGACACCAGAACGAGCAGATACGGGGTGAGCCGGGTGATCACCACCTCCGGTATCACGCGTCGTTCGATGGCCTCGAACACCGACCGATAGTGGCTCAGCTCGCCCTCGCGGTCGTAACTGTGCGGCGGTCGACCGGTCACGCTCGGCCGGTGAGAATGGCGTTCCAGTACAACGCCGGCAGTCCGCGTCTCTTGAGGAACCACATGTCGCGGCGTTCGTGTGTGGTGTCGATCAGCGGTATCGAGGGAGCCGGCTGCATCGTGTAGTCGAATTCGGCCAGAAGCATCGTCTTGCGAGAGGTGGTCAAGGGGCAGGAGGCGTACCCGCCGTACTGTGCGGTCAGTGGACGGCCGGCGATGCTCGCCTGCAGGTTCTCGGCGACCACGGGTGCTTGCTTGCGGATGGCGGCACCGGTCTTGGAATTCGGTGACGATCCGGCGTCACCGAGGGCGAAGATGTTGTCGAATCTGTTGTGCCGCAGTGTGTTCTTGTCGATCTGGACGTATCCGGCGGGATTGTCGGGGTCCGCTATGGGGCTGGCCTTGATCCAGTCCGGTGCGGATTGGCGCGGTACGACGTGGAGCAGGTCGTAGGGTAGCTCGTCGGTGGTACCTGCACTGTTGTCGGTGATCGTCACCGATCGACCGTCCGGATCGACAGCGGTGACTTCGCTGTTCTTGCGCACCTCGATGCCGTAACGCGCCACGACTCGTTCGAGCTCCTCGGCGAACACCGGTACCCCGAACATTCCGGGTGTGGGAAGGACGAGGACAACTCGGATGGCATCGAGCACGCCCTGCTCTCGCCAGTAGTCGGCGGCGAGGTACGCGATCTTCTGCGGGGCACCCGCGCATTTGATGGGGCCGGAGGGCATCGTGAACACGGCGGTGCCGGACCGCATCTTCTGAATCATCTGCCACGTCTTGGGTGCGAGATCGTAGCGGTAGTTGCTCGAGACCTGCGGGGTGTCGATCGATTCGGCCATGCCGGGCACCGAATCCCAGTCGAGCTGGATGCCGGGGCACACCACCAGGTGGTCGTAATGGATCGTAGTTCCCGAGGAGGTGCTGACCGTCTGGGCATCGGGGTCGACTCCCTCGGCGCGATCCTTGATCCAGCCGACGCCCTGGGGCATCACCGACGCCTCGCTGCGCGCACTCTCCGAGGCCGGGGCGCGGCCTCCACCGACGAGCGTCCACAAAGGTTGGTAATAGTGGGTCTCTGCCGGCTCGATGATGCCGATGTCGGTCATTCCTGCTCGCCGCAGACGTGCCGCGAGCGAAATACCGGCGTTGCCTCCGCCGATGATCGCGACTTTGTGGTCGATGGTGTGCGCGGACATGTGGTCCTCCTGTTCGAGACACGAGCTCGGTGAGCGCGGTCTCGATTTCGGTTGGTGCCGGGGTGCTTCAGCTCGACGTCGGTGTGGGCGCGAGCCGTGTGGTCACGACATTGGTGGTCATTGAGGCCAGGTGCACTGCATCCACAGCAGTCGTGCTGGAAGGTCATTCCGGCGTTCGAGCAGGTGGTGCAAGGACACGTGCCGAGGTGTACGTCGCCCTCTCCTTGATTGCTCGTACGGATGTACGTACATTATGAGTGAGGCTAGTCGCCGATACCGACAAACGCCACACTCGGGACGAATGAAATTTCCTCGTCCGCCCCGAGTCGGCGAGTGCCGGACGGCTGAGGAGGACGTGATGATCGGCAACCACTGCGATGTCGCTGTGAGTCGTTGCGCCTCGCTGGATCAGTCGGTTGCGATGCCCCTGGTCGCCCAGTGGAACGCCGCCTCCACCCCGCAGGAATCGGAACCGTGCACCTCGCCGTACAGAACCTCCTGAAAATACCCCACGGGGTACCATGAATTCTGAGACCTGTACGAACGCCACCACGATCGACAAGGAGATTTCGATGCTTCTCGAACGCATCTACGACGAAGACCTCGCCCAAGCCGGATACTTCATCGGCTGCCAGGCCAAGGGAGAGGCAGTGGTGGTCGACGCCCGCCGCGACATCGGTGTGTACCTCGACCTGGCCGATCGACATGGCATGACCATCACCGCCGTCACCGAGACCCACATCCATGCCGACTACCTGTCCGGCACCCGCGAGCTGGCCAAGGCCACCGGCGCGACCACCTACGTCTCAGGAGAGGGCGGCGACGACTGGCAGTACGGCTTCGAGGCCGAACGCCTCCACGATGGCGACACGCTGGCTCTGGGCAACATCACGGTGCAAGCCGTTCACACGCCCGGTCATACCCCGGAGCATCTCTCGTTCCTGGTGACCGACGGCGCCTTCGCCGATGCTCCGGGATACATGTTGACGGGCGACTTCGTCTTCGCCGGCGATCTCGGCCGCCCGGACCTACTCGACGAAGCTGCCGACGGTGTCGACACCCGTTTCGAGGGTGCCAAACAGATCTTCCGCAGTCTGAAGCGGTCGTTCGTCACGCAGCCGGATCATATCCAGGTCTTTCCGGGTCACGGTTCGGGCAGTGCCTGCGGAAAAGCTCTCGGTGCGTTGCCGTCGACCAGCGTCGGCTACGAACGCCGTTTCGCTTGGTGGGCCGGGTATGTCGAGCGCGACGACGAGCAGGGCTTCGTCGACGAGATGCTCGACGGCCAACCGGATGCACACGCCTACTTCGGCCGGATGAAGCGTCAGAACAAGCAGGGCCCGGTCGTTCTCGGGCCACTCTCTCCCTTGCGCGAGTACGACTCCGCAGAATTGGCACGCGCCCTCGACTCCGACGAGGTCGTCCTCCTCGACACCCGCGGCCAAGATGAGGTGCACGCCGGCGCTGTCCCCGGAGCGCTCAACATCCCCGGCATCGACAAGGCAGCCTCGTTCGGTGCCTGGGTCTACGACCCCGAACGAGAGGACACTCCACTGGTGGTGCTCGCCGAGGACCACGCCGTCGCCGACGAGCTACGTGATCACCTGCTGCGGGTCGGCATCGATACGGTGACCGGGTACGTCACAAGTCTACGAGGACTCCCCATGATGACACCCGAGACGATCGGTGCGGACGAGCTGGATTCGTTCGACCCGGCAATGGTGCTGGACGTGCGCAACAAAACCGAACACGCCGACGGCCACATACCTGGCTCCGAACAGCTCAGCGGTGGCCGAGTGCTGTGGAACCTCGACGGACTGCCCACGAGCGGTCCGATCGTGACCTATTGCCAGAGCGGCGTCCGTAACGCGGTCGCAGCCAGCGCCCTGCGCCGCGCCGGCTACCGAGTTGTCGAACTCGAGGGCAGCTACGCCGCCTGGGCCGCGCGCAACCTCGAAACAGTCTGATCGAACCCGCCCGAATCGGAGGCGGTCGTACAGTCCGCCCCGGTTCGGTCCGGTGCTCGCCCTGTCGGCTCGCCGCGCCACCGACGGTAGAGCAGACCTCGGGAGACACTCCTGATCCGGCACCGACTCGCCTGATCCGGGACCGACTGGGAAGCGACGTGATGACGCTCGCTACGCGGACGGATTCACCAAGTTCGGTGAGATCTTCACCAGGCGCTCGTTCTCCGCGACGACTTTCTCGATGCGAGCGTTGTCTCGTTGCGTGTCGGCGACGCCGACGGATGGTTTCTCGGGGACGGGGAGCTGCGGTCCCAGAGATCCTCGGTCGACATAGCTTCGACGCGTAGAGAGTATCACTCACGTCCGTACGGATGTACGTACATTTGTTGTACAGTGACCCCGAGGGCCAGCAGCCGGCGGCTCGAATTCGGATTCCGACACAGATCGACAGGAGGGCCTCTGATGGTTGAACCCGATCGCAGCGCCGCGCTCGACCGCTCCAGTGCGATGCCGCTGTGGGCGCAACTGCATGCCGATCTGGTCCGCCGAATCGGTGACGACGAATTCGCCGGCTCCGAGTTCCCGGGCGAGCATGCGTTGACGACGAGCTACGGGGTGAGCCGTCACACCACCCGCGAGGCCCTGCGGCACCTGCGGAACGAAGGAATCTTGATTGCAGAGCGTGGCCGGCCTTCTCGGTTGGCGGCTCCGCCGGTGATCGAGCAACCACTCGGTGCGCTCTACAGTCTCTTTGCTGCCGTGGAAGCCACGGGTGTTGCCCAGCACAGCGTGGTGCGTGCACTCGAACTGCGGACCGACCCCGCGGTGGCCGCTACCTTGCAAATCGGTCCCAAGGCTCCGCTGCTCTACCTGGAGCGCATCCGTATGGCAGGGACCATGCCGTTGGCGCTCGACCATGCCTGGTTGCCGGGGGATCTGGCACGCGACCTCCTGGATGCGGACTTCACTCACACGGCTCTCTACATCGAGCTCGAGAAACGCTGCGGCATCCGCCTGACCGGTGGCCGCGAGGACGTCACTGCCGTCGTCCCGGATCCGGAGGATGCGGCAGCACTCGAACTCGACTCGAAGACCGCCGCGCTGTCGATCCGCCGCTTGGGTTGCATGAATTCCCGGCCGGTGGAGTTGCGGCACACAGTGATTCGAGGAGATCGGTTCACCGTCTCGGCCACGTTTTCACCGAGCGACGGCTATCGCTTCGTGCCGGCCACGCCGCTGCACGCCCTGTAAGCACCCACTGATCCAAGGAGCGTTCTTCATGACTGAAGCACCACCGGAAGCCGATCCGGCCGCCGCACACGCACTGATCGCCGAATCGGGAGCCACCCTGATCGATGTCCGCGAGGACGACGAATGGGCAGCCGGACACGCCCCGGACGCCGTCCATGTACGCCTCGGCGATCTCGATCCTGCTGCCTACCCTCCTGAGCAGAAATTGGTCGTGGTGTGCCGCTCGGGCGCTCGGTCGAGCAAAGCTGTCGCGGCCCTCACCGATGCCGGTCGCACAGCGCACAATCTGTCGGGCGGAATGAAAGCGTGGCACGAAGACGGCCGCCCTGTGGTCCGTGATGACGGCACCCCCGGCGCAGTGATCTGACATGGTCGCCACCCTGGCGAGCGCAGTTGCCGCAGGGATTCTCATCGGTCTTTCCCTCGGCGCGCTCGGTGGTGGGGGATCGATACTGACTGTTCCTGCCCTGGTGTATCTCCTGGCGGTCGAACCGCAATCGGCAACGAGCGCCTCGCTGATCATCGTCGGAATCACCTCGATCATCGCGGCCATCAGCCATGCGCGAGCACGGCACGTTCGGTGGCGGGCAGCGGCAGTGTTCGGAATTCTGGGCTCGGGCGCCGCCTTCGGTGGATCGATCCTCAACCGATCGGTCGACCCGCAGATCTTGCTGCTCGCGTTCGCGGCACTGATGATCGTCGCCGCCGGTGCGATGCTGCGCCGCACCCGGCGCGGACACGATGTCGACCTACCGACACCGAACCCGGCCGAGACCGCGGGAACACGCCCGGGTGCCGTCGCGGTCGCCACCAAGCCCACGAAAGTGAAGATCACCACTTCCCAGGTAGTCAAGCTGGTCGCCTCCGCGCTCGTCGTCGGCTTCCTCACCGGGTTTCTGGGAGTGGGCGGCGGATTCCTCATCGTCCCCGCCCTGGTTCTGGCACTGGGTTACTCGATGCCCGTCGCGGTCGGAACGTCACTGGTGATCATCTCCATCACCAGCGCGGGAGCCTTCACCGAACGCCTCGGCACGGGTGCCACCATCCCGTGGGAGATCGTCGTACCGTTCACCCTCGCGGCAATTGCAGGCTCGTTCGCAGGAAAAGTCATCAGCGACAGAGTCTCTGCCACCACACTCACCCGTAGCTTCGCAGCCCTGTTGCTCGTCGTGGCCGTCTACGTCACCGTCCAGGCCTCCATGGCCCTGTAATACATCGTTGCCACTCCAGGGTCGGAGACGTCGATCACGACCTCCCACCGCTGCCCGCCGGACGGCTGGCTGTGCCGGTGATCGACGTGAGTGTGCCAGCGCGACATCGATTTTCCCGCGACGAAGCCCAGCTTGCTGGCGATGGCAAGTGTGGTCGTGCTGTTGCACCTGATCGGGTGGGGGCTGTTCGTTCACTACGATGCGGACCTGCGCATGCGCGGTCTGACCGGTCGACGCCGCGACGGGCGAGACCGCGACACCGAGATCGCGAAGAACTACGACTCGTGTCGCAGCCCTTGCAGGACCAGGGCTGCGGACCGCGATCTACTTCTTGGAGAACATGCGGGAGAGCAATCCCGGTGACTTCGGATCGGAGTCGTGCCCCTTGCAGCGATTGGACGCCGGAACGCCCCGCATCACCTGATCGACGTGTTGACCACATCCCGCCCACGTCGTTTTTCCGCACTTCTTGCACGTGACAGCCCTGCACATGAGTCTCTCCCTCGGTCGACGAATTACTCCCCAATATACCCTATGGGGTATCCGATTCCGGGTGTCGGGGATGACCGGTCATCGCGGCGGGCGGGGGTCCGCCCAAGTGGGCGACGTCGTACACGAACTGTTCGGGTACCGCGCTGGTCCACGGCCGCAGGCCGAGTGCGGTCTTGATAGCGATCAGGGCCTGTGCGATGGGTGGGCAGCGGCGACACTGCCGCAGGTGCGTATCGATGCGGGCCGACGCGTCGACATCGAGACGCCCGTCCAGGTAGTCTGATGCCGCTGCGAGTGTGCTCCGGCACGCCTGGGAGTCGTTTCGCGGGTGTGCGGGACCGTCGTCGAGGGCGCGTAGCAGCTTCACCCGTGCACGGTGGATGCGCTTGTACACCGCTGCGGTGGTGAGCGCGCCGACCGCACCGATCTGTGTCGCCGTCCAGCCCTCGCCGTCGTGGTAATGCCAGGACCATTCGATCCTCGACGGTCAACGTCGCCAGCGCCGCTCGCACCGTGGATCGATCGCTGAGCGCCTGCGCCACCGTCTCGGGGTGCTCGAGGTCGCTGATCGGTACATCGATGTCGCCCGTGCCCGATGGTTCTGTGCGCTGAGTCTCCGCGCGTGCGGCCACATCGCGGGCAGGTTGATCGTGATCCGGTAGAGCCACGTCGTGAGCGCCGATTCGGATCGAAACGTTCTCCGGTTGCGCCACGCGCGTTCGAGGACGTCCTGCACCAGATCGTCGGTATCGGCCGGTGATCGTGTCATCGCGGCTGCGAAGCGACGAAGAGTCGTGCCCTGGTCGATCAGATCGCGCGCGAAGCGCTCGTCGTATGCCGCGCTGTCGAGGTCGGGGCTGGGGTTGGGGTTGGGCTGTTCGCGCGAGGAGCCGTGGATTGGTCCACTTCGGCGTGCTCGCCCGTCCAACAGTGAAAGTCCCTCTACAGAACTGGAATCATCATGTCGTTCGTCGAATTCATGCGCAGTACTGCCGGACGCGCACTGCGCATCGTGGTGGGAATCGCTCTGATCGTGGTCGCCGTCGTGCTCGGCGGTGTCGGGGGCATCGTGGTGGGAGTGATCGGCGGTGTCTTCGTGCTGACCGGGGTGATCAACGTGTGTCTGCTCGGTCCGTTGTTCTCCGTCGATCTTCGAGGTCGGCCCAAGACGTCCTGAACGGGGTGCGCGGGCGGTCAGCTCAGAAATGGGGGATCACCTTGAATGCGGTGTACCCGTCGCTGCTCTGGGCCAATGCGACACCGTTCGAGGTCACTGCTGTCGGTGCGGCACTCGGTGATGTGCCGGTGACGCGGCCGGAGGTCGCATCGATGGCAGTCACCCCCGAGTCCGACGCGCCGTAGACGACGCCGCCGACCAGAGCGAAGCGGTCGGCACGGGGAAATTGATCGGCGGTGAAACCTCGGGTGCCGTACTGCTCGAACAGGACAGCGATGCCGTTGTCGGTGAGGTCTGCGGTGGTGATCATCGTCGCCCCGCTACTGCTGTCGGCGGTCACCACCATCGGACTGCGGCTACCGCTGATCCATCGGATCTCGGCATCGGAGAGTCGATAGACCGCCTGGATCGGTTCGGGACGGGTCGGGATCGTCCATGCCACGACCTCCAAAACACGGACCGGGTAGTATTCGAATCCGCCAGAGTACCCCCAGGGGTAATTGGATGGTGCGCAATGTCGGAAATGACCGTGACTATGTCGGACCTGAGGGCAGAAAAAGGTCCGCGCACAAAACCATCGCAGTGTCCGAGCCCGAAATTGAATGTCCTGAACTGGACTCTGACCGAGTACGTTGAACCGCATCAGTGCAGTGCACTCTCGAAATCGTGCTGCTCTCTTCTGAAACTGACACCCCCGGTCAGGACGCTCCCTGTGGTGTCGAGGCACCCGACAACGGCCACCGGCCCGCCGACGGCGGCAGGGAAGCCCTGACGAGCTCGAATCGTCACATGACACGGATGTCTCGAGGAATCCACATCGGCCTGCACGGTTCTTCTCGTCCGAGTTCTTGACCGCGCCGTAGAACTCCGAGGCGCCGCCGCGCAACGGCCTGATCAGTGCGTTACGTCGTCCTCCGCCCGGCGGTCGATCGTTTCCGAGGACGGGAACGTCGGTTCGGGTTGCGCCTCTTCTCTGTAGGCGAGCACGCTGGCGAGCGCCGCGCCGTTCATCACGGCCAGCAGTACGCACGCGGGGATCGTCGCGGCGATAATGATCCTGTTCGCCTGCGACATTTCGATCGGGCCCTGATGCGCCGCCATGTAGATGTTGGAGGCGACCATGCAGCCGATGGCGATGTAGAGCTGGATGTTCCAGCCCCAGATGTGGATTCGCGCGTGGTAGATCGACATCGCGCGCAGGATCACCCGGCTGATTCCTACCTGGGCGACGGTCAGACCGACCACGATCGGCCAGAGCCGGGCCGTCTGCGCGTTCAGACCGGCGGCTTCGGCGAAGGGGGCCCCGAAGGCGGCGCATCCCGCGATCGAGCCCAGTAGCACCAGCGCACAGGTGAAGACCGTCGTGACGTACTTCGTCGCCTTCTGTTCGCCCACCGAGGTCATCGCCATGTCGCTGACCGCCTTTCACGCGCGCCGGTTATTGCGGCGATCGGCCTGATGGACCGTGTCACGGTGACCTCCTTGGGTTCGGGCGCGGGCTGGGTTTCCGCGCGGACCGGAGGCAATGCTGTTGAGCCACAGCGATTCCCCCGGCCGCCATCATGTCACCGCAAGCACGGAAGCGGACAGACTCGGCCGTGGTGCCCGCATGCGCGGTGTCGGGTGATCTGTCGGTGCGAGCCGGTAGCGTTCAATGTGAGCCGTTCGTGTCGAGCAGGGGGTCGTGCGATGCCGAAGTCCAAGGGGCGCAAGCCGAAGAGGTCCGTCACGCCGCGCCGGGCGACACCGCGCCTGACGTCATCGGTCGTGGTGGCGCAGGAAGTCGCAGTCGGCCGCTACCGGGTGCGGGAGGCCCGGACTCGTGAGGAGTTGGCAGGGTTCGAGCGGTGGGCGTCGATAGCAGGTGCCGGCGGTCCGGTGCTGGCCGCGAAACTGGTCAGCGCGCACACCGACGGGATCCTCGCCCAAGGCCTGCGTGACCCCGAGACCAGCTTCGGGATGCTCATGTCGGCGGTGACCGGCGGTGACCTCGACGCGGTGGTGTGGGCTCGCAGCATCGCCTTGGTGGCCACGCTGGACGGGCAGGTGGTCGGCGGCGCGTTCGTGGGCCCGGCCGCGCAGTTCATCGCCGACATCGCCGAGCGGCACGAGCTCGGCACCACCGCGGTCATGGGGGCCTTGCTGTTCACTGCCAAGCTGCACCTGGTCGCCGTCGACGACGAACACCGCGGCCACGGTCTCGGCGCGGCCCTGGTGCGCGCGGCGATCACGGCCGCCTACCGAGGTGGTGCGGAAATCCTCTACGGCCAATACCTCACCGACGACCAGGGGCTGGCCCAGTTCTACCTGCGGCAGGGCTTCACTCCGGTCGCGGCGGGCAAGCCGATGGACTTCTCGCAGTGGCTCGACGGATTTCCCGGCGGCCCGGCGCCCTTGGCGGGGGAAACGTTCTTCTACCGCCTGCTGACCACCACCAGCACCCCGGCGGCCCCCGATCAACCACCCGGTGCGTTGCGGCGCTGAGCGAGACAGCCACCCGGCGGGTAGTGGCGCGCCGAGCGACCCACCTGGCACCGACAGATGGAAGACAGGGTCACCCATCGCCGCTCGGCACCCAGAGGGTGCAAATCCATTTGCCCCCTTGCGCCTAGGTGGAGGGGATAAATAGAGTTGTCCCCATGACACGTGATCGTGATCGACAGCCGCCCCTCACACAATCGCTGCGCGACATCGGCGGCTACAAACCGCCCAAGGTCCCTACGCTGCACTACACCCACGCCGAGCCCTGGGCACTGGCAGAAGATCCACCCGCCGTCCGAATCCGCAAGTCGCTGGAGATGATCCTCGAACACACCGCCCGGTCTGATCTCGATAATGATCCGTGCCGCACCCACTTGTCCGCGCTCGCGGAGCTACGCCAAATCCTGCGCCCTGCGGTCGACAACTTCGAGTACCAGCTCGCCGACGCCGCCTTCGCCCACGGTGCGACCTACAACGATCTCGCCGAGGCCGCTGACCTCACCCCGCAAGGAGCACGTAGCCGGTGGCCGGACTTCGTCGGCGACCAGGTCGTCGTGGTGATCTCCCGCCGTGACCGGCGCCACCGGGCCGTCCCAGGAGATTCGCGCGGGATGGTCGGGGAGGTCGGCGGCAGCGCCCAATACGACTCCGACCGCGGCTGGTGGCGCATCGGCGCCGACGTGCGCAGAAAAGCCCGCTACGCGGTCATCGCCGTCGACGAGACCGTCCGACGGGTCTATGAGATCGATCCTGACGGCTGGATCCAGGACCCCAGTGAACCGAGACTGTGGCAATTCAGCGCCATCGGTGGCCAGCCACTCGACTACCGCGATGTGCGGGTTCTGTGGGATGCCGACGACCTGCCCTTCGTCATCGGAGGACCGTGCCCGACCAAACCGGGTGGAGCCTACCGGCCCCACCGCTTCTAGGCGGTTGGAAAGTCCGCCCAGCACCTGAGCCTGAGCTGGGCGGAAATCTTCGCCGCGTCCCGAGTCCGACGGTGATTTCGATGGGCATTGGTAACTCGCGAGACCATGCACTTATCCGGAGTCAGAACGCTGAAAACCCCCTGGTCACGCCGTTTCCAGACCGGGCTGAGACGACGCCATCACGACGACAGTGCGGGCGAGGGGAATTCCCTGTTCAGGGACTTGAGGCGATGGCCTACCGTGGGCCGGTACCCCCACCAACGTCGCCTCGCCGCGGCAGCGCCTCGTCGGTGCGGCTCGCTCGCTTGCAGGGTCATCAACATGTACCGCACGGCATCCGCACCGACGAGGCGCGCCGCGTTCTTGTCGGCCTTCAGATACTCGCCCCGCTTGAACGCTGACTCGGCAGCCCACACCATCGCGCCGACTATCACCGCGCCACCGAGAATCGCACCGATGCCCATCCCCGGCACGCACAGCGAAACAACGGTCACCATCGCGGCAACGGCCACCACCGCGAAGAATGCCACCGCAGGCCACCCGGTAGAGCTGCGCTCCAAAATCCGGTCCCACGACGCGCAACCCGTGCCCGACCGCGTACGTCTCGCCCGCATCGCCGACGCCAACCGCGCCTCACGGCAGCTGAATTCGGCGACGGTCAACTCCACTGCGAGCAGCGCGTCACGAGCCCGGCCGTCGAGCAGGGAATACGCATCCGGATCCACCTCGAGGTGATCGGGTACGACCGATGCCTGCCGACTTCGGGTGCCCGGAGCACGCCATCGGTGGACAACGGCGACCGAATACGAGGCCGCGTCATGAGGGTGGATGCGCGGCACCAGCCGCACCGGCAAAAACCCGAACCGCACCGGCACCGAACACTGGCCGGCCTTGTCAGCGAGCTGGGCTGCCCGAGTATTCGCGTCGTCCGACAATTCCTGAAGATCGTGCCGCATGATCATCCTCTTTCAAGCGCCGGTGACCATCATCGACCAGCAACCCGGGCTACTCAAACCTCCAGAATTGCTGACCATCTGGCTTCGGTTCCGCCACTGCACAGGCCCAACGTCAACGTGCATGTTGACACAGCCGTTGAGGTTCGGTCGCGGTCGGGGCGAGCAGGGCAGTCCACGCTAGACCAACCTCATCGACCAGACTTCGTACCGCGATCATCGTTGTTGCCGACGAGGCGGTTGAGGCGGTCGATGTCGGCACGCAGGCTATCGGGGTCGGTTGGCTGGCCGATCCTACTGCGTAGCAGCAGATAAGCGACGATCAGCGCGACGATCAGCGCGACGAACCCGATGATGATGATCGGGATCAGAATTCCGATCACTCCGGCGAACGGGTTCGACGATTGCGAGTCGGCCAACAGGGTCATGGCGGTCATAGGGTTCCCTACTCGTCGTCTTGGCAGAGCGGACTGATCCGGGTGTGCTCCGCGTTTCGTTCAGCTCGTAGGCATTCGGCGCTGGCGTACTTGATATCGCCTACCGGCGAAATCCAGCCACTGGTGTACACCGAAGCGATGTCCAGATCAGCGACTGCCGCGGCACACGCGGCCCGCAGAGCGGCTGCGGGATCGGTGCCGCCGAAGCGGGAGAACCGCCAGATCTCGTTCAGTGTGCTCCCGGAATCCGCGCGCCGTCGCGCCCAGATCGGGTACTTGTCGGCGCCGATGGTCGACAAGAACATGGGTGAATCGGTCATCGTGAACCCCCTAGGTCGTTTCTGCTGAGTGGCGGCGGAAAGCGGCGCGGTCACGGGAGCCTCCGGTCCGCGCCGCGCAGACGGTGCGCCAACGTGGTGGGCAGCCGCTTGAACGCGGCTCCTTTACCCTGGCCGATATTGCCCAGCACGCCGCTGACAGCTGCGCCCGCGATCGTGCCGACGATCGCCGCCGAGTCGCCGAGGAGCGGGGCACCGGCCGCCGCGCCGGTGGTCGCTCCGATCGCGGTGCTGTCGGTGGGTGCGGTGAGCATGCCGGACTCCGACACCGGCCCGATCAACTCCGCGACTCGCGCACGGATCACGTCTGCGGTGTCGTCACGGTGACGCAAGGCCTCCAGTGCCCGTGCCTTGTGGGCACGGAGCCGAGTCTCGACTTGTGCGACGCTCCAGGCGGGAACGGTGTAGGGGCCGTCGGGCAACGGCCGTTCGGAGGCGTCAACGCGGTAGTTGACGTCAACGCTCGTGTTGACCTTGTCCAGCCAGGCCGGTTGCTTCGGCCTGATCCAGTCCGGCAGCGGCATCTGGTGTTCGCCGACGCCGAGCGGCTCGGGAGGTGCGGGCGCGATCACCTGCGTACCTGCTGTATCGCTGACGCGCAGGTGGTCTAGGTAGGCCGGGCTGCCGTCCAGGTATCGACCGAGCAGGATCGGCGCCACGGGCGCCACGGGCGCCACGGGCGCCACGGGCGCCACGGACGGTGTCGGTTCGGGTGTATCGGTCATGGTGAATCCCCCTGAATCGGTCGTTGAGCTGGGCGGATGGATCGAGCATAGGTTCGGTCGCCGACACCTGGCACACCTCGACCTGGGCAATTCTGTCGAAACTGTGCTCTCTCTGGGATTTCAGCGATTCCACTTGCGTTAATAATGTGCGTTAGCGCAAGTGGAATGAAGTCCGGCAAGGAACTGGGTGACA
The DNA here is from genome assembly GCA_014360565.1 of Nocardia sp. Classification (GTDB taxonomy): domain Bacteria; phylum Actinomycetota; class Actinomycetes; order Mycobacteriales; family Mycobacteriaceae; genus Nocardia. The sequence goes on along the minus strand of JACIXH010000038.1, from coordinate 17,952 downwards.
TCGTTCGGCGATCTCCGGGTTCACCTGGGATCGGCACGTCGTGCCGGTCAACGGGGCCGGTTGGCACGGCCCCGTTGCGGCAGTTCAGCTGGCGAGGTCCGCGCGTGCGTCGGCGAACCATACCTGGGTACGGGCGAAGTCCTCGGCCTCGTCAGCCTTGCCGCCCTTGACCCCGAAGAGGTCGTAGGCGTAGCGGCTGAGCACATCGCGGCGCGATTCGCCCATCTCGGACAGGACCGTGTCATCGTTGAGAACCAGTGCCACACCGACGGTTTCGCCGGTGCTCCACACATACTGGTAGTCGTCCCAGCCATCACACTGGATGGTGCGGGCGCGAGCGAGGAGGTCGCGGCGGCGCCGGTTGCGCTTCTCTTCGCTCGGTGGGTTGTACATTTCCTCGATCAGATCCCAGTCGATCGCCATGATTCAGTGCCTCCTGTTCACCGGCGGGTGCGCAGGCTGGCGGCCCCGCGTCGCAGTTGGTGTTCCAGATCGCGGACTTCTTCTTTGAGAGACTCCACCCGCGCTCGGACCGCGCTGCGGGCATCGGCTGCTTCGTCGGTCAGCGGCTTGGTGTCGGACCAGTCCGATTTCAGCACGTCACGGACCTCGGACAGCGCGAGCGCGGCCTTGTCGGCAGCGGCGGCCGCGTTGGTGAAGATGGTCTCCTGGGTCGGCAGGCTATTGGGCATCAGGCGTGTCTCTCACCATTGGTTGGGCCCTCGCCGAGCAGTCCGGCGAGGAAGTCGTTGTTCCGTTTCAGCGCAGGCGTTTCGGTGATCGAGTAGAACTCGTCAACCTCGGCGCAGATCGCGACAGCCTCGAGTACTCGACGCGCGTGGGCATGCCCTAGCCCACTCAACGTCGCGGACAAATTGACCGGAACGCCGTGGGCCATGCTGGCGGCCAGCCGCACGAGCCGTTCCGCACCACCGTGGAGGTAGCCAATGTCCTCGAGGCGTCCCAGGCGGTGCCAGTCCCGGATCCAGGCGCCGCGCACGGTCTTTCCGTCGACGTCGACATCGGTGACCTCGACATAGGGGTCAAGATCCGATCGGCCGGGCAGATCGGTGTAGGTAAGGAGGTGGATCGCGGACATGAGGAACGGCGAACCCTGTACGCGGGCACCGGTTTCCAGCAGTGCCGCCAGTTCCTCGGCGGTGTGGGTGGTCACGGGATCTCCTAGTCTTCGTCGGTGTAGAGCGGGCTGATCTTGGTGTGGGCGGTGCTCAGCGCGGCGGCCGCCGCAGCGAGGTGTTGCGCGGCGGTGCGCAGGGACTCGCTCAGCTCGTATGCGGTGGTCGAGGCGTGGGTGCGGTTGATGTCGGCGGTGGTGTCGCGGTGCCCGGCATGGCGCAGGGTTGTATCGATGGCGAGGTCGTCGGCCCAGGTCGCGAGATTGGTGATGAGCTCGTGCTCGGACAGCGCGGCCGCGGCGAGCCCGCCGATCATGTCGTAGCCGTCGGCGGCGTAGGGCAACGAGCGCTCGCGGGCCTGGCCTACGCAGGTGGCGGTGGCCAGGCTGCGCATGATCTCGCGCGCCGCAGCGGCACCGGCGGCAAGGTCGTCGGCGTCGAGCAGGGCGGTGAAGTCGTCGTTGGGCCACATCTCGCGGATCGCTTCGACGCGATCGACGGTCTTCTTGGGCATTGGTGGTGTCCCCCTTCGGAGTCAGAATGTCAGGTAGTGGTGGAGCGCGGTCACGACTTCGCGGCTTCCTCGACCCACAGCCGTGCTTGCGGGTCGCCGAACGCGATCTGCGCGTCCTCGCGGGTGAGACGGGTGGGACCGGTGGACAGTTCGAACCCGTCGTCGTAGAGCACTGGCACGACCTTGGCCGCCACCTGTTGGGCGACTGCGGTTCGCCCGGGTGTCCCCGGCTCGCCGCCGTCGTCGAGTGTGTTCTCCTCGTGGCAGATCGTGAGCCCCCGACGCGGCTTGCTGACGGTGAGCAGCCACACCTCTTCGGTGTCGTCGGGAGTGAGGATGCGGACCCCCGCGTCGGCGAGAAGGCGGTTGACCTTGTTCTTGCGGTCGATAAGTGCCAGCACCGCCAGCACGGTGGGACGGGAGTACACGGTGACACGACGCGCCACCTCATTGCGAGAAACGTTGCACTGCAGAGCATGTGCCATCGCGTCGAGCAATTCGTCATCGGCGGCGTGCCACTGCTCGACGGCGTTGTCGAGATGGTGCAGTGCCTTGTCCTGGTCGGTGTCGGGTGGCATGCAGGCACGCTACCAGTCAAACTTTTGACCGGTCAAGAGTTTTACCGATACCGCTGGAGGGAAACGGCCTGTGGGGGCCGCATGGTCGACATCCGGCGCTAAGCCGGACACCCGAGTCTCCGGTGGTGCAGGCACGTGGGGTCCAGTGACGAGAAAAGTCGCGCTTAGCGGTATCTGGGCTGGTCGGGGCGTGTGGCTGGCGGATTTGCTGAGTGGTCCGGTCACCGATGCGGTGACTCCGGCCGTTCGGATTTTCGTTTGATTCGATCGAAATGTGAGCGTTGTTGTGCCGCTGGTGGTTTCATGGGCGGCTGTGCGTGATGAGGGCGCCGTGGAGTACGGCCGGTTCGGTGTGCTGTCGCGGATGGATTTGGAGCGGTTCTTCTACCTCGATGACGAGGACCGCAAGCTGATCGCGGAGCGCCGCCGCGACAGCAACCGCCTGGGCTTCGCGCTCCAGCTGGTCAGCGTGCGCTATTTGGGCCTCTTCTTGCCGGATCCGCTCGACGTCCCGTCCGAGGTCGTCGAGTACGTGGCCGAACAGTTGGAGATCGCCGATCCGGCGTGTGTGAAGTCCTACACCGAGCGCAAGCAGACCCGCTACGACCATCAAGACGAGATCGTGCGCGCCTACGGGTTGACCCCGTTCGCGCAGGTCGAGGCCGAGTTGGCGGCGTGGGTCGCCGATCAGGCGTGGATGACAGGTGACGGCCCGAAAGCGCTCACGGCGGGGGCGGTGCGCTGGTTGCGGGAACGTGCGGCGCTGCTGCCGGGTGTCACGACCCTGGATCGTTTGGTCTCCGAGGGTAAGCAGTCCGCCGATCAACGGTTGTGGACGCATCTGGCCGGTCAGCTCACCGGCCGGGAGGCGGGCATCCTGTTGGGGCTGCTGGATACTCGCGAGGAGGGCCGCCGGAAGGTGGTCGAGTTGGAGCGGCTGCGCAAGGGCGTGTTCACGCCGTCGGTGACGGGAATGAAGCACGCGCTGGCGCGGGTGCGCGACCTGAACGCGGTGGTCCCGGAATCGGTGGACATCGCCGCGGTGCCGCCGCGCCGGTTGATCGCCCTGGCTGCGCACGGCATCACCGGTAAGACCTCGCATCTGCGGCGCATGAAGTCCCAGCGCGAACGGCTGCTGGCGCTGCTGTGTGCGACGGCATTCACGTTGCGCGCCAAGGCGGTCGACGACGTCCTCGAACTGTTCGACCTGCTGATGGTCACCGACCTGATGGCGAAGGCCGAACGCCAGTCCAAGGACGAGAAACTCCGGCGATATCCACGGGTGACCCGCAACGCCGGGAAACTCGCGCGCGCGGTGCGGGTACTGCTGGAGATGAGCGAGGCCACTCCGGAGCTGTCGCTCGCGTTGGTGTGGGATCTGATCGAGAACACCGTGTCGAAGGCGGAGCTGCGCGCCGCCCTGGCGGCGATCGACGAGTTGGTGCCGCAAGCGGATCCGGAGTTCGACGAACAGCGCCTCGAGGAGCTGGCGGGCCGGTTCGCCACGGTGCGGTCGTTCCTGCCGGCGATGATGCGCACCGTCGACTTCGGTGCCACCGGCGACGCGAAACCCGTGCTCAAGGCCATGCACACCCTCGCTGACCTGATATCCCCGCAGCGGGGGCGCGGCGGGTTGCCCGCGCGGTGGCTCGATGCCCGCCGTATCGATCACGACCTGGTGGGCGGTGGCTGGCAGCGCCTGGTCTACCCGGCCGAGCGGCCGGCCGAGACGGTCGATCGGGCCGCGTACACGCTGTGCGTCCTGGAGCAATTTCATCGGCATTTGAAGTACCGCAACATCTTCGCCGAGGACTCCTCGAAGTGGCGTGACCCGCGGGCGCATCTGCTGTCGGGAATGGCGTGGGAGTCCGCCCGCGATTCGGGCATGAACGCCCTCGGTCTGCCGAGTTCTCCGCGCGAGATGCTGGGTGAGCTCGCGCAGAGTGTGGACGGTGCTTATCGGGAGCTGGCGGCCCGGCTCGGCGACGATATCCCGGCCTCGGTGGATGAGGACGGCAAGTTGCATGTCGCGGCGTTGTCAGCGATGCCGGACCCGCCGTCGCTGACCGATCTGCGGCGGCGCACCGCGGCGATGATGCCGCGAGTGGACCTGCCGGAACTGGTGCTGGAGGTGATGTCGTGGCTGCCGGAGTTCGCCGAATCCTTTACTCACGTCGCCGGCACCAGCGCCCGCGTCGCCGATCTCGGGGTGTCGGTCGCGGCGGTGCTGTGTTCGCAGGCGATGAATGTGGGTCTGGCACCGGTGGTTTCGCCCGGCGCCGATGCGTTGACCCGGGACCGGCTGCGCCACGTCGACCAGCATTACATCCGCGCCGACACCATGGCCGCGGCCAATACGGTGCTGGTCAACGCCCAAGCGGGCGTGCCGCTGGCGCAGCTGTGGGGCGGCGGGTGCGTGGCCAGTGTGGACGGGATGCGGTTCGTCGTGCCCGTCCGGTCGATCCACGCCCGCCCCAACCGAAAGTACTACGGGCCGAAAAAGGGCTCTACCTGGCTGAACATGCTCAACGACCAGGCCGCCGGGCTGAACGCGATGGTCGTATCCGGCACGCCGCGCGACTCGCTCAACGCCGTCGATGTGATCTTGCGCCAACCGGCGGGCAGCAAGGTGCCCGAGGACATCATCACCGATTCCGGCTCGTATTCCGACATCGTCTTCGGCATCCTGCATCTGCTGGACCGCAAGTACCGGCCACAGCTGAAGAACCTGCCCGACCACCGGTTGTGGCGCATCGACCCGGCCGCCGACTACGGGCCCCTGGACAAGGCGGCGCGCGGGCGGATCGACCTGGACAAGATCAGCGAGCATTGGGAAGACATGTGCCGGGTCGCGGTATCCATGCACCGCGGCGAGGTGTCCGGGCACGAGGTCACCCGGATGATCTCCCGCGACGGCAACCCCACCAGTCTGGGGCAGGCCATCGCGCATTACGGGCGGATCTTCAAGACCCTGCACATTCTGCGGATGGCCGACGACGAACCGTATCGGCGTGAGGCCAAGGCCCAGGCCAACCTCCAGGAAGGACGGCACGACCTGGGGCGCACCGTGTTTCACGGCAAGAAGGGTGAGATCACCCGCGCCTACCTCGACGGCATGGAAGACCAGCTCTCCGCGCTGGGCCTGATCCTCAACTGCATCGTGCTGTGGAATTCGGTGTACCTCGATCGCGCCCTGGATGAGCTGCGCGCCCAGGGCTACCCGGTCAGAGACGCCGACGCCGCCCGGTTGTCGGCGTTCATCCGCAAACACATCCGCCTGGAAGGCCATTACAGCTTCCATCTGCCCGACCTCGGCGACCGCCATCGGCCGTTGCGCGACCCCGACGCTCCCGACGAGGACGACTGAGCGGGGTGACCGCAGGCGCGGGTCAGCAGGTCCAGGCCGGTGGGGTGTCGCCGGTGAGCAGTTGCTGGGCGAGCGGGCGGCCCAGAGCGAAGGCGTCGGCGACCGGCAGGACGGTCGCGCCCGGGTGCGCGTCGAGCCACCCCTGGGCGGCGTCGGCGCTGGCGAAGAAGTGGACCTGGTTGCAGAACGCGGTGCGGATGGAGGCGGGGGCGTTAGGGGCGACGACCGAGACGACGGCGGTGGCCGGGTCGACGCTGGTGACCCGGTCCGGTTCGACGGTGACCCGGACCGGGGTTCCGGTTGTGTGACACGGGGAGCTGACCTGGGCGGGTTGTCCTAGGACGGCGGGGAAGATCAGGGTGTCGAGCGCGCACCAGGTGTACAGGGCCTTACCGCCGGTCTCGAAGCGGTGCGGGGTGGGCTCGAGGGTGATGCCGCTGCCGATGATCGCGCCGCTGTCGTCGTATTCGGTGTCGGGCATGTCCGCCAGCGCCTGGCGGATCTCCTCGGCGCTGCGGCCGGTCGCGGTGGCGAGCTGGTCGACGGTGACCGGCTCGCCACCGGCGAGCAGCCGCAGCAGCGTCGGCCACAACCACGGCTGGGTATGGGGTGTGGTGAGGGTGTCGCTGAGGCGGTCGGCGAGTTGCTGGATGGGGCTGTTCATGAGTCGGGGCTCCTTGCTGGGGGTCGCTGTGACGGTAGGGTCTGTCCCCGGGGTGAGGGTCAAGCCCGCACGTCGCAGCCGCACAGCTCGCCCGGCGACCACAGGTCGTGGTGCGTGTCGTGCGTTGTCTCGAATTCGTCGATGCGGTCGAGGATCTGCTGGGCGTGGCTGATCCGCTCGCGCAGTCGCTGCCGGGACCGTTGCAGTAGTTCGCTCAGACGCGAGCCGACCGTCGGGCCGTCGGTGTCGTGGCCGGTGGTGACGAGGTGGTCGATCTCGGCGATGGTCAGTCCGAGTCCGCGTAGCTCGCCGATGAACCGCACGCACCACAGCGCGTCGTCGGTGTAGAGCCGGTAGCCGGCCGCGCTGCGGCCCAGGGTGTAGATCAGCCCGAGGTCGGTGTATTCGCGCAGTGCTTTCACCGGCACCGCGGTGCGGGCGGACAGTTGCCCAATGGTCATGTGCCCGTTCATGATCGCCGCTCCCGTGCCAGGTCAGCCTGCGCAGCAGGAGAGTTTGGTGACGTCGGTGGTGAAGGTCTGGGCGGTGAGTTTCAACGCTTCGCCCATGGTCAGGTACGGCGCCCAGGTGTGGGCGAGCTGCTGCACGGTCATCCCGGCGGTCATGGCGTAGCCGGCGGCGGTGATCAGGTCTCCGGCGTTGTCGGTGAGGGCGTGCACGCCCAGGATTCGGCCCGTGCCCTGTTCGGCGATGATTTTGACCAGGCCGCGGGTGTCGCGGTTGACCAGTGCCCGGGGCACGTACGCCAGGTCCAGGACCCGGCATTGGCAGGCCAGCCCGGCCGCGGCGGCTTGGGTGTCGGTCAGCCCGACCGAGGCGATCGCGGGGCTGGTGAACGTCACGCGCGGCACGGTGGTGTAGTCCAGGGCGCGGTCGGCGTGGGCGAACGCGTTGTCGGCGACCAGGGTGCCTTGGGCGGCGGCCACGTACACGAACTGCGGGTCCCCGGTCACGTCCCCGGCGGCCCAGATCCGTGGATTGCTGCTGCGCTGGCGATCGTCGATCAGCACGGCGCCGTGGGCGTCGACGGTGACGCCGACCGAATCCAGGCCCAACGCGGCGGTGTTGGGGCGGCGGCCGGTGGCGATGAGCACGTGTTCGGCCCGCAGTTCGGTGAAGTTGCCGTCGCGGGTGCGCACGGTCACCAGCTTGTGCCCGTCGGCGGCCAGGACTTTCTCGACGGTGGTGGCGGTGTGTACGTCGATGTGTTCGTCGGCGAAGACGGCCTCGAGTGCGGCCGAGATTTCCGGTTCTTCACCGGAGGTCAGCCTGCTGCGTGCGATCACCGTGACCTTGCTGCCCAGGCGGGCGAACAACTGCGCCTGCTCGAGCCCCACGTACCCTGCGCCCACCACGATCAGCGACTCGGGTAGGGCGTGCAGGTCCATGGCGGTGGTCGAGGTCAGGTATCGGGCCTCGGCCAGGCCGTCGATCGGCGGAACCCACGGCGTCGCGCCGGTGGCGATCAGGTACTGGTCGGCCTCGATCACCCGTGTGCCGCCCTCGGCCAGCTCGACTCGCAGCACGGGCGCATCGGTGCCGCCGTCGAACACCGCGGTGCCGGACACGATCTCCCAGCCGTAGCCGGCGGCCAGATCGAGGTATTTCTCGGCCCGCAGCTGCCCGACCAGGGCGTCCTTGCCCGCGATCAGGCCAGGAAAGTCCAGTGGCACCGCGGCCGCGGTGAGCCCGGGGAACCGGGCGGCCGCGGCGGCGCTGTGGCGGGCCTCGGCGGCGGCGAGCAATGCCTTCGACGGCACGCACCCGACGTTGACGCAGGTGCCGCCGACGGTCCCTTGTTCGATCATCACGACACGTTTGCCGAGCCTGCCGGCGGCGATCGCGGCGGCGAACGCCGCCGAGCCGGAACCGATGATCGCCAGATCGGCGCGGGAATCTGTCGGGGTCACGAGGGGCCTCCTGGTCGGGCAACCGGTGAACCATCCACGGTTGCTATTCGTATTGACGAATATCTACCGGCACCATACTATGCGTTTATCCGAATAGTTCAAGCCTGTTGTGGAGGCGATCCCATGCCCCGGTCTACGACCGCCGACCTCACCGTCCCTGGTGGTGAGACCGCGTGCACGCATCTGGATACGACGGCGAAATTCTTTCGCGCCCTGTCGGATCCGACGCGATTGAAACTCCTGGAGTTCATCCTGGCCGCCGAGCGCACCTCCGCCGACTGCGTCGCGCACGCGGGCATCTCCCAGCCGCGGGTGTCGATACACCTGTCCTGTCTCGCCGACTGCGGATATGTCGTGGCGCGCCGCGACGGGAAGAAACTGCGCTACTCGGTCGGCGACCCGCGAGTGGCGGATCTGGTGATGCTGGCCCGCTCGCTGGCCGCCGACAACGCCGCGGCCCTGACCTGCTGCGACCGCATTGCCCCGGTCACCCATCAAGACGGAGGCGAACGCACATGAACACACCCGGCAACCCCTCGGGACTGCGCGGCCCACTCGCCGCGGCGGGTGCCGCCCTCGCCATGATCGCCTGTTGCGCCCTGCCCGCCCTGATCGCCGCGGGCGCACTCACCACGGTCGGTGCCGCGCTACGCAGCTGGGGACCCGTCGCGGCGGCCGCGCTGCTCATGCTCGGCGCCGTCGTCTACGTCTCCCGCCGTCGCACCCGCCGCACCGGCTCGCGGACCCAGGACTGCTGTACGCCCACCGTCCACCGCGACACCACCGAACTCCCCGATCTCGCGAAACGCGACCGACCATGACCACGCCCACATCCGAGAGCCGGGCCGCTGCGGTGAGCACCGCAGCCCAAACGCCGGTCGAGCTCGCCCTGACACTGCTGGCGCTGGCCGCCGGAGGCGTGTCGTCGCTGCTGATCGTGGTCTCCTCGGCGGGCTGGTTCGACATGCGGGCCTTGTTCTGGGCGATAGGGCTGCCCGGCATGCTGCTGGTCTTCGCCATCGGCGGCTATGCCCATTTCGCGGAATACCCGCGGCTGGCCAACCGGATCGCCGTCGGCGTGGTCGGCGGGATCGCGCTGACCGCCGCCCTCGAGGTCGTCCGCTCTGCGGGCGTGCACCTGGGATACCTGCCGGAAGATGAGCCGACGATGTTCGGCGCGATGATCACCGGCGCCGACCACATGGCCACCCCGACCCTGGCGTCCTACACGCTGGGAATCGTCTACCACTTCTTCAACGGCATCTCCTTCGCGCTGGTGTATTCCATCGTGTTCGGCCGCACCCGCTGGTGGGGGCCGCTGCTGTTCTCGGTGTTCGTCGTGTGGGTCGGCATGATGGTGCTGCCGCCGATGGCGCTGGAGTTCGGGCCGTTCGGGCTCGACACCAACGACAGCCTGCTCAGCGGCTACTTCGTGACCACCCTGCTCGCCCACCTCGCCATGGGCTTCGCGCTGGCCGCGGTCACCACCGCGCTCGCCCACTACCGCGGACTGCTGCCCACCTTGCTGCACCGCGAAATGAACTCGTCCACACGCTGATTCCGGCCACCAGGAGAGACCACCCCGATGACCACCTTCCTCACCACGCCCCGGACGCGCACCACCTCGCGGCTGTCCACCACATGGCGCAGGGCCGCGAGCGCGGGCGTCGCCGCACTCGCGTTCGCGGCATTGACCGCGTGCGGCACCGATGACACGACCACCAGTACCTCGACCGAACCGGTCACGATCACCACGCTCTCGGGTACGACGATGACGGTGCCCGGCGACAAACCCACCGCCATGTTCTACTTCTCCGTCGGCTGCGGTGAATGCGTCGGCGGCGCGAAGTCCCTCGCCCAGGCCGCCGAACGTCTCGGCGACAAGGCCGATTTCGTGCTGGTCGACATGGACCCCGGGGAATCCGCGCAGATCGTGTCCGGCTTCCAGGACTTCACCGGGACCAAGGACGTGCCCGCGGTGATCGACACCGGCGCGACCCTGACCAAGCGCTACTCGGTGGCGTCGCTGTCGACGCTGATCGTGGTCGACCCGGCAGGGAAGGTCACCTACCGCGCCAAGGACCCCTCGGCCGACCAGATCACCACCGCGCTGCGCGACGCGGGAGCGGTGTGATGGGCGGGCTGCTGGCGCTGGCGTTCACCGCCGGCATGCTCGCCCCGGTCAACCCGTGCGGGTTCGCGCTGCTACCGGCCTGGATCACCCGCACCCTCGGCGACACCGCCACCCACGCGTTCCCGGTCCGCATGACCCGCGCGCTGCGCGCCGGGACCGCGCTCACCATCGGATTCGCCGGCACCCTCACCGCGGCGGGCCTGGCTGTCAGCGCTGGCGCCCGCGCGGTGATCACCGCGGCCCCTCGCCTCGGTCTCGGCGTCGGCGCGGCGCTGGCGGTCCTCGGCCTGATCATGCTCACCGGCCGCGGCTTCGGCCTGCGCCTGCCCGGCCGCGCGCAGCGCGCGGTCAGCGGGTCGATGAGCACCGCGGGCATGGTGGCCGCGGGGGTCGGCTATGCGGCCGCGTCGCTGTCGTGCACCTTCGGGGTGCTGCTCGCGGTGATCGCCCAGGCCCAGGCCACCGCCGGATGGGCCGCGCTGCTGGCGGTGTTCGCCGTCTACGCCGCCGGAGCCGCGACGGTCCTGCTGCTGGTCAGCCTCGCCTCCGCCGCCGCGGGCACCGCCGCCACCCGCTACCTCGCGGCCCTCGCCCGCCACGGCACCCGCATCACCGCCGTCGTGCTCCTGGCCACCGGCGCCTACCTGATCTGGTACTGGTGGCCCGCCGCCACCGGCACCACCAGCGGTGCCGCCACCGGCACCACCACCTGGTCCACCGCAGCAAGCACCTGGATCCAGAACCACACCGCGACCGTCACCACCATCGCCGTCGTGGCCGTGGCCGCCACCATCGCCGCCGCGATCGTGCACCGCCGCACCCGACAGCGCGACACCATGCCCGCCGACGACTGCTGCGCCCCCGCACCCGCCACACTCGAGGAGAAACACGCACGCTGACCACCACGGCCATTGCACTGCTCTATCCACTTCCAGCGACCCGATCGAGGAAAGGCACAAGCACGTGAGCGAACGCTATGACACCCTGGTTCTCGGCGGCGGTATGGCCGGACTCCCACTCGCGCTGCGCGCCGCCCGCCACGGCCGCGTCGCCTTCGTGGAGAAGGAACTACTTGGCGGCACCTGCCTCAACCGCGGCTGCATCCCCACCAAAACGATGATCGCCTCCGCCGCAGTGGCGCACCAGGCGCGTCGCGCCGCAGAATTCGGTGTCCTCGTCGCAGGCCGGGTCAGCGTCGACCTCGCCGCGGTCGTCGACCGCAAAGACCGGCTCGTCGACTCCATCCGCTCCGGCTCATACCGCGCGGTCGAGAAATCCGACGGCATCGACTTCTACCGCGCGCCAGGACAATTCACCGCACCCCGCCGCCTCACTGTCGACGGCACCGACCTCACCGCCGACCGCATCGTCCTCGCGCCCGGCACCCGCACCGCCCACCCCGACATCGACGGCCTGCACACAGTGCCCTACTACACCTCCCGCACCCTGCTCGACCTCACCGACCTGCCCACCCGCCTACTCGTCGTCGGCGGCGGCTACGTCGGCTGCGAATTCGCGCAGATGTTCCGGCGATTCGGCGCCGAGGTCACCCTCATCCAACGCGCCGACCGGCTATTGCCGGGCGAGGATCCCGACATCTCCGCCGCCGTCACCGACGGGATGATCGCCGACGGCATCACTGTGCTCACCGGTACCACCTGCACCCACGCCACCGGTGCCGCCGGGAACATCCGCCTCGGCTGCACCGGCACCGAAACCGGCGAACACGCGGGCAGTCATCTGCTCGTCGCCACCGGCCGCACCCCCAACACCGACACCCTCGGTCTCGAACATCTTGACCTGCAACCGGATTCGAGAGGGTTCCTCACCGTCGACGACACCCTGCACACCAGCACCGAGGACGTGTGGGCCATCGGCGACGTGCGCGGCGGCCCCATGTTCACCCACACCGCCCGCGACGACGCCGACATCGTCTACCGCAGCGCCTACCGCGGACAAGACCGCTCCGCGGCCGGACGTATCGTGCCGCACGCGGTGTTCACCGACCCCGAAGTCGGATCGGTCGGATTGACCGAACCCGCCGCCCGCGCCGCCGGATACGACGTCATCATCGGCCGTCAGGACTTCGCCGGTGTCGCCAAGGCCCGCGCCATCGGCAATACCCGCGGCCTGGTCAAATTCGTCGCCGACGCGAACACCGATGCCATTCTCGGCTGCCACATCGCCGGACCCGACGCCGGCGACCTCGTCCACGAAGCCGTCATCGCCATGACCACCGCCGCCACCTACACCCAACTCGCCCAAGCCATCCACATCCACCCCACCCTCGCCGAAGCCGTCAACGCTGCCGCCGGCGGCGTCCACCGCCCCGCCGGATAGCCGGTTCGGCTTCCCTGCGCGAGCGTTCGCGGATCATCGCCGCCGCCGGGCGGCGGGGTCGGTCTGGGCCTGCCACCGGATCAGTGCCTCCGCCGACGGCCGCGCGTACTTTCCGAGGGATCTGACCGAGGTGTGGCCGCTCATGCGCATCAGCATCGGCGTGGAGGCCCCGTCCTCCGCCGCGTGCGTCAACCGGCTGTGACGGAGCTGATGCAGCGTGAACGGGCCGCGGGCGAACTCGGCGGTGTGCTCCTCGAACAACTCGAGGGCCCGCCGATACGACAACCGTCCCCGCAGCGTCGCCGGGTCGATATCGTCCACGGCCACACCGGGTTTCGCCTTCCGGTCGGTCAGGAACACCGGCCCGCGCCGGCGGCCCGCCAGCAGCCGGGGCAGCAGCCGCGCGGTCCCGGTCTGCCAGGCGACCACATCCCTGGCCCCGCCCTTGCGGGTGACCGTGCCACACCGGTTCGCCGTATCCAGGTCGCCGATATCGAGCAGCAGCAACTCCTCGGCACGGGCGGCCGTCTCGTACAGCATCGTCCACAACACCCGCTCCCGCAGCGCCACATCCTTCGCCAGCAGCCCGGTGACCTCGTCACGGGTCATCGCCCGGGAATGATCCGGCGGCACCTTCCGCGGCACCAGCCGCACGAGGGGATCACCGACCAACCACTCCTGCGCCCGCCAGTACCCACACGCCGCCCGCAGGGACGCGAGACGGACATTGAACGTCTGCGCCGAACTACCGCCCCACTTGAACGTGAACCACCCCCCGACCCGCTCGGCCTCCAGCAAGCCCACATCCGAATCCGCACCGAAGTCGCGCACCAACTGATTGAGCGCGACGGCGTACCCACGCCGGGTATTCACACTCGGAATCGTCGACAAGAACTGATCGGTCGCATCCTTGAGCCGCACGCCCCGGATCGGCAACCCCCGTACCTGTCCCACGCTCAGTCCTTCCGCCCGGTCACCGGAGCCCGATCGGCACTACCGCAGATAATTTACGGAGCCACCCTACCCGTAGCGAGGCATAGCACCTGGTCGCGACTGAGGTTACCGCAGATAATAGCGCATTGTCTGCGGTAACTCCTTAGCGCGACTTTTCACGGATTTGGGCAGGGAATCATGTCCATCCGACCGAAACCCGATGCTGCACAACCCATCTCGTGAACCTAGGGGGTCAGATACCGCTAAGCGCGACTTTTCTCGTCACTGGACCCCACGTGCCGTGCACGCACGCGGCGGGCTCATGCCGCGCCGCTGTCGTCGGAAGGCGGCGTTGCCCGGCGCCAGAACTCGGTGAGCTCGTCCTCGGTCATCTGGCCTTTCCATTCCAGCGCGTCTCGCAGCGCGGCAATACTCGAGGCGCGCGGCACGCCGATTCGTTCGCCGTCGCCGATGATGGTTGTCACGGTGTGCTGCCCGGCTGCCGGATCGTGGCGGACCAGCCAGCCCAGCATGGTGGCGATCTTCCAATTCACCGCGACAACGATGCGGCCCGAATCGTTCGAGGCAGACAGGTCGGGGTCGGTGATGAACTGTTGGAGGACCGCGGCTCGGATGGTGCCGGCGAGCTCGGACATCGGGATGATCTGGTCGAGCTTGAGCGCGACGGTGGCGGCCAGCTCGTCGGCGACTTCGCCGACCGATTCCTTGGTCCGTGCCCGACGGACCCACTGGTTGCGCCGCACCGGTCGCCACAACCGCTCGAAGAACGCCACGCGCAGCTTTTCCCGCAGCTCGTGCACACCGGGCGGTGCCTGGCTCGTGCGGTGCGCCAAGGCCTGCGCCGTGCTGTCGGTTCCGCGCTGGAGCGCTTCGGCGAAGTCCTCGGCCACGGCCCGCGAGTAGAGCCTGCGCCCGCTGATGACCCGTTGCGCCGTCGGGAGGACGATCTCCCCACGGGCTTTGCGTGTCCGCAGCGAGGAAGCCTGCATGTCGAGCAACGTCGCGAGATAGCCCGAATTGACGAGCTGGTCGACGGCCAACTCCGGGGCCCGCATCGTGACCACGCAGCGGCTCAGTGGACGTGCATCGGGTGAGCGGCGCCCGGCCCAAGCGGCCAGATGCGGCTCCCATCGCGTCGGCGGGCCGCCTCCGGTGTCGAATTCGGTGACATCGAGAATGCGACCACCAGCGAGATCGGCGACATTGAGCCCCGTGAACAGAGCTTTGTCGGCGGTGACGGTTGTCGCTTCGGGAACGGTTCGATGGACGAACCGTTGGGCGGCGCCGTCCCACAGTTGAGCGGGTCGGAACCAGGTCTGGCCGTCCCACCAGTAGCCGCCGTGCCGGAACAGCAGCGCTTCACCGCCCCAATCCTCGTGCAGCAGCCCGGCATCACCGTTGCGCACCAGGACCACCGACCGGCCGTGCTCGGGATGGTGGCGTACACACCATGCCAGATCCGGACGCGTCGGGTCGGTGGTGAACGCCCACCAGGGGCTATCGGCGAGCTCGTCGCCGGTCCGGGTCCAATCCAGCCGACCCCACAGCCCGTCACCGGCGCGGCGCCCGATCTCCTCGATCGCCTTCGGGTCGCGCGTAGGGATGTGGCTGTCGTCGACGAACGGCAACTCGGGGGCGGGATGGTCGGTGGACAAGCCGTTGGCGACTGGCTCGACAAACTGCATCTGCACTCCGTCTCAAATCGGTAGATACATGCGCTTCACATTCTGTAGCGCGACACTATCGCAGGTGAACGACCGCTTCCGCGATTCACGCGAACCGGATCCCGTCTCCGCACGTTCTTGCAGTCGTGACCGCCCGGCGTCATTGCCCCTCGACGATGCTTGGACCAGATTCCCCAGGTGTCTCCACGTTCTGCGTGGACTCGATCACCCAACCCGAGAACAGCAGCGGAAGCGCCGAAGCCACCAGGACAATCCAGCGGAAACGGGAGATCGGGGCACCACGGGCATGACGTATGGCGATCGGCACAGAGACCGCCAGGTAGAACGCGGCGGCCACCGCGCAGCCGACGATCGGTAACAGGTTTACGAACTCGGTGAGACTCATGCGCGCGACCCTAGACACGTGCTTCTCCAGCACCGACTCACGGCAAATCGACCCAACTGAGCGGGCGGCCGCCCCTGCCGCGGCGCGGCGCACCGGTTCTCTAGTTCACGTTCAGATTCGCGAGGGCGGTGTCGGGCGAGCCCCGAGGAATTGGTTTCGGCGGGCACTCAAAACTTGTCGGTGCCGATCGATATGCTGGCCGTGGTTGTCCGCCAGCCGGTCCGATGCTCGCCGTGCCCACGCCGGTGCGAGTGCTTCACGGATGAAGATGTCTCAGACTCAGGCGCTCCGAATCCTCTGCTGTGGTGTCTGACTGCCGTGGTGAGGTCGGCGTGGGCGTGCCTCATCGGGAAGCGAGCATCCATGCCACGCGAAAATCGGGCGTTGACCCGCGCCGTCCGCGCCCGCGCCGCCCAGCGTGACCTGCCCTACCAGCAGGCCCGCGAGGAGGTGCTGGTCATCCGTAATCGGGCGGGCCAAGACGGCGTCACCTTCGCCGAAGCCGAAGCGGAATTCGACGATCCGCTCAACCAGTTGCTGTGCGAAAAGTGTTCATGGACAGTCGGAATGGTGTGCCCGGAGTGCCCGGGGTGCGGGTGTTACAACTTCGTCTGTAGCGGATGGCGCCACCACGAATACATGCACGAAGACGATCTCGCAGATTTCCACGCCTGCGATGACTGCGGCGGAGACACCCGCAATGGCTACGACTGCCGGTGCGGGTGGGACGAATGACCGCCCCGGCGCCGCGTCCTACGGCCGGTGGGCCCGACCCCGGCCCGCTGCTCGATCGGGGTCTGTCGGTATTCCCACTTCCGGCCGGAGCGAAGGTCGCCGCGCAAGGATGGCAGCACACCCTCGTCGCCGGATCGCCCGAAGAGGTCCGCGCGGGTTGGCCACCAGGAGCCAACATCGGCATCGGCTGCCGCGCTTCCGGGATCGTTGGCATCGACTTGGACCGGCATACCCACGGCGGCGTCAACGCCGGGATTGACGGCGTCTCCCAGTTCGCCGCGGTATGCCAGCGGTGGGGCTTGCCCCGCCCGGTCACTTTGGAGGTCGCGACTCCGAATTGCGGTCGTCACCTCATCTTCCGGGTGCCGCCAGGGCTGTTCGTGGCCTCGGTGTCCGGCGGGACATCCCGGCTCGGGCCCGGTATCGACATCCGCGGCCCCGGCCGCGCCCTCGGCGGCTACCTCGCTGGTCCCGGATCGGTCATTGACGGCCGCGAATACACCATCGAGGTCGATGCACCCATCGCGATCCTGCCCGGCTGGATCGCGGCCCTGATCGGACGGAGAACCAGATGAAGATCCGTATGAGCGGCACACTTGCCGAGCTGCGCGCCGCGCGCGCCCTGCTCGGAGAAACATTCGACGTTCGCGAAGCATCCGAGCCTTACCCCAACCGTGGGGACAGCCAACTCTATCGGCTCTACCTTGACGCCGAGATCAGAACCGAAGCCCGGTCCGGTGATGAACAGTAACCACACCAGTGCGATCTCCAACCCCCGAAACTATTCGCGCTGGCTGATCAACCGGGCCGCCCTTCCCATGCAGCCCGTCGCGCTAACCCGGCCGGCGCAGTCAAGCTCGGTGGTCAGGCTGGCGGGTCCGGGTCGGGGGCTCAGGGGCCAGGTGTGCCCGTCCTCGGCATCGGCGGTATGCGGCCGCGCGGTCGAGTCGATCGAGAGTGAGGAGGTTGTCGATGATCTGGTGCGTGCTGATCTGGTCGGCGATGACCTGGCGCAGGAGCTCGTCGCCGATCTCGGACAGGTGCACGCCGTCGCTCCAGACGCTCAGAGCTCCGGTCGCCGGCGCGGAAGGTGCGCTCGGGGACCAGCCCAGTGCGGTAGCGGTGCGAATGGCCGCCTCCCACAGGTCGATGAACAGCGCGCCCGCGTCGTCGGCGGCGCGACGTGCGCGGCGGTTGTATTCGATCAGGTCGAGGTTGGCCGCGGGCACGTCGATGCTGGGATCCCAGCCGATCGGAGGCTCGCTGATGACGACGACTTGCCGGGCATGGGTGGTGAGGAGCTCGAGTGCGGTGCGGTAGTTGGCGTCGTACTCCTCGATCGGCACGGCTTCGGCGGACCGGCCCTGGTGGTGGCGCCAGACGATCTATAGCCCCGCGGTCTCTGTTATCTGTTGTAGTGGTTGCCGTGAGCGCCGTAGAGGTGGGAGTCGCCCGGAGTCGTGCCGACGTGTGGCGGATGTATCGGTATGAGCTGCAGCGCGATTGGGGCCCATTGCCGGATATAGTCG
>JACIXH010000379.1 GCA_014360565.1 Nocardia sp. | reverse complement strand
CGCAGGTGCTCGGGGACATCGCCGACGTGGTCGGTGGGCCGTTCCATGTCATGTATCCCGAGCGGGTCACGCGGAACATCGGCACTTTCCAGGCAGCGTTCGGTGCCGCCGGTGTGGACGGGTTCGTGTACTTCGGGAAGAAGGCGAACAAGGCCGCGTGTGTGGCTCGGGCGTGCGCCGAGACCGGCGCGGGGATCGATGTCGCGAGCGTCGGCGAGTTGGTCGCGGCGTTGGCGCAGGGGGTGCGGGGCGAGGATCTGATGATCACCGGGCCCGCCAAATCCGACGAGCTCTTGTGGCTGGCGGCGCGGCATCGGGCGATGATCGCCATCGATGCGCTCGATGAGCTGGACCGGCTTGTCGCGCTGAATCTTCCGGCGCGCATCGTGTTGCGGGTGTTGCCCGATGGCTGCACCAGCCGATTCGGTTTGGACCCCGGCGAACTGGGCCAGGCCCTCGAGCGTATCGAAACCGGTGGACCGATCCTGCTGTCAGGCTTCAGTTTCCACCTGAGCGGCTACGACGCCATCGCACGATCCGAGCAGGCCGCGGCGCTGATCGATCGCTGCCTGCTCGCCCGCGCGCACGGCCACCCGGCGGACACGATCTCGATCGGCGGTGGATTCGGGGTCGACTATCTCGACGCGGCCTCCTGGGCGCGGTTCCGAGACACTGTCAGCGACACCTGGTTTCACGCGAACCCACCGAAGAGCGGCTACTACCCATACCACTTCCCGGTGCCGGGCGCGGCGATGCTCACCGCGATCCTCGCCCACCGCGACCTCGCCGACCGACTGCGCGACAACGGCATTCGCCTCGCCGTGGAACCCGGGCGCGCCCTGCTCGACCGGGCCGGAAGCTCGGTCTTCCGCGTGCAAGGCGTGAAGTCGCGTACCGTCGGGGCCGAACCGTATGACATCCTCACCGTCGACGGCACCAGCCTGAGCCTTTCCGAGCAGTGGTTCGACAGCGAATACCTGCCTGATCCGGTGCTGTGGCCCGCACACCCCGGCCACCGCACCCCGACCAGCGTCGGCGCCAGCACCTGCCTGGAGTCCGACCTGTTGAGCAGGCGGCGCATCCCGCTGCCCCGGCGTGCTCGCGTCGGCGATCTGCTCGTCTACCCGAACACCGCCGGGTATCAGATGGACTCCAACGAGTCCCCGTTCCACGAACTCCCGCTCCCGCCGAAAGTGGTCCTGTCCACAGGCACCGATCGGCTGCGCTGGCGTCTGGACGCCCCATCCCGCTGATCCACCCGAGCTCCCAATCCGATGGAGGAACACCCCATGGCTCTCGTCACGCGCGTGACGGATCTGATCGGCCGCACTCCCCTGTTCGAACTCGCCAGCACCGATACCGGTACCCGACTGTTACTCAAGCTCGAACAGTTCAACCCCACCGGCGCGGCCAAGATCAGAATGGCCCGTTCGATGGTGCTCGACGCGGAGCAGCGGGGTTTGCTGCGCGATGGCGGGCATATCATCGAGTCGACGTCCGGCAACACCGGACTGGGCCTGGCGGTGGTCGCGGCCGAACGCGGCTACCGATTCACCGCCGTGGTCGACAACCACGCCTGTAAGGACAAACTGCGCGCGATGCGAGCCATGGGCACCGAACTGGTGTTCGTCGCCGACGACGGCGACGACGAGCTGGCCACCTCGGCACGAGAGGACCTCGCCGAGGCGATGGCGGCTGCCCGCGACGACGCCTTCTTCACCGAGCAGCACAACAACGACGCCAATGCCGTGGGCTACTACGCGGTGGCCGAGGAGTTGCTGGCCGAGGTGGATCAGGTCGACATCCTGCTCTCGGCGGTCGGCACCGGCGGCTCGCTGTTCGGCACCGCCGCGCGGTTGCGCGACCTCGGCAAGCCCGCCAGGGTCATCGGCGTGGAGCCGGTGGGTTCGATCGCCTTCGGCGGCGAGGGCGGCCCGTACTGGCAGTCGGGCACCGGCACCCCGCCGGGCGCGACCATCGGCACCGCCGTCGACTACGCCCTGCTCGACGAGGGTGTGAAGGTCAGCGATGTCGACGCCTTCGCCACCGCGCGGGCCGTCGCCAGGACACACGGTCTGTTGATCGGCGGATCGGCGGGCGGTTCGGTGCACAATGCCCTGGCGCGCCTCGAGGAGTTCCCGGCCGGATCGACCGTGGTGACCATCGTCTGCGACGGCGGCGAGAAGTATCTCGACACCGTGTTCGACGACGACTGGATGAGCGCGCGCGACTTGCTCGACCCCGCCGCCGAATGCGCGGTGACCACCCTGCTGCGCCGCTATTCCCCGCTGCGCCGCCACGACGAACTGATGGAGGTCAGGTGAGCGCGATCGCGCGCCGCGAGAACACCCGGGTGCGGTGGTGAGCGGCAAGATCACCGACAGCGGCGCGCTGGCCAGGCTGGCGACGCCGATCGCGCTCACCCAGCTGGCGCAGGTCGCGATCTCGACGACCAATCTCGCCCTGATGGGGACGCTCGGCATCCGCGAGGTCGCCGCGGGCGGCCTCGCGCTCGTGCTCTTCAACCAAATCCGCACGATGTGCGTCGGGTTGATCACCGGCAGCGGGAACCAGATCGCGGGCGCGGTGAGCGCCGCCGGTCGACACGGGCGCTCGGCCGACGACGAGGTGCGCGCGATCGTGCGGTCCGCGTTCGTCATCGCCACCCTGGCCGGTCTGCTCGGCGGCGCGCTGCTGATCGGCCTCGGCTGGGTGCTGCCCTGGCTCGGGCAGGACGAAGGCGTGCTGGCGGCGGCGCGGCCGATGATGATCGCGCTGGCGCCGGGTCTGCTGCCGTGTCTGTGGTTCCAGGTGCTGCGTCAATACACCGTGGGTATGCAGCGGCCGCAGGCGCTGCTGCTGGTGACGCTGGGTTCGGTCGCCTTGAACCTGGTGCTCGCGCTGGCGTTCATCCACGGCTGGGCCGGTCTCCCCGCCTTCGGGCTCACCGGGGTCGGCATCGCGACCTCACTGGTCTTCCTGATCACCTTCGGAGTCTTCTGGGCGATGGTCCGTCGCGACGAGCGCCTGGGCGCGACGCTGCCGACCAGGCCGTGGCCGGTGCGCTGGTCGATGGTCCGCGAGGAACTGCGCCTCGGCACCCCCATCGCCCTCACCTACGGTTCCGAGGCCGGGATGTTCTCGGTGCTGGCCCTGGTGATGGGCAGCTTCGGTCCCGCCGCGCTGGCCGCGCACAATGTGGTCTACCAGATCATCTACATCGTGTTCCAGGTCGCGATCGGCCTCTCGCACGGCGCATCGATCCTGGTCAGCGAGGCCGTGGCCCGCGACGAGTACAGCCGCGCCAAGGCGCTGGCCTGGCTCGCGTTGCGCCACGCCGCGGTCCTCGCGGTCGTCACCGGCGCGGTCTACGTCCTGGCGCCCGACCTGGTCCTTGCCCCGTTCCTCGATACCACCGACACCGACACCATCGCGATCGCCCACACCCTGCTGCTCATCGGCATCGTGCTGCAGTTCTTCGACGCCGCCCAGAACATCGGCACCGGCCTCCTGCGCGGCCTCAAGGAAACCTCCGTCGGTTTCCGCCTGTCCCTGATCGGCTACTGGGGCGTTGGCCTGCCCGCCGCTCTCCTGCTGGCCTTCCCCCTCCACCTCGGCGCGGCAGGCGTCTGGTGGGGCCTGACAGCGGGCCTGGCCACCACGGCCGCCCTCATGCTCCGCAAGTACTTCGCCCTGCTCGACCAAGCCGGCACGACTCGGCTCAACCGAATCCCCGCAATCCAGTCCAGCTGAGCACGACACCACCCGAGACCGCCATGACCGCGCTATCAGCCCCGCACATC
>JACIXH010000378.1 GCA_014360565.1 Nocardia sp. | reverse complement strand
CCGGTCAGGCGCCGGGGCGTAGGCGACGAAGGAGCAAGCCCCGGTGCCTGACCGGCGGCCCCTCAGGGCCGCGGACACGCGCGCGCCAGCGCGCCAATAAACACAGCGTCAAACCGTCTGGGACTACTCAAACCCCGAGCCCCGCCACACAACCCTGTGCCCCGCCACACAACCCCGCCCCCAAACAACCCCGAACGCCCCGAACGCCCCGAACGCCCCCTAATGCAGACTGTTCTGAGCCGCTTCCAACCCCACCTTCAACAACAACTCCACCGCATCCGCAGCCTGCTCCACAATCACCGGAACCTCTTTACGCTCCGGCCCGGAAAACGCCTTCAACACATAATCCGCCGGATCCTGCCGACCCGGCGGACGGCCGATCCCGATCCGGGTCCGCAGGTACTCCTTGGTGGTCAACGCCTGCGAGATAGACCGCAGCCCATTGTGTCCACCCTCGCCGCCGCCCTGCTTGAGCTTCAAGGTCCCGAACGGCAGGTCCAGCTCGTCGTGGACCACGATCACCTGATCCACCGGCACCGAGAAGAACTTCGCCAGCGCGGCGACCGGCCGCCCGGACAGGTTCATATAGGTGCGCGGCTTCGCGATGAGGATCTGACGGCCGTCCAGTCGCGCCTGTAGCAGGTCGGCGCCGGACTTCTTGTTGATGGCAAAACGGCCGCCGATGCGCTCGGCGAGCACATCGGCGACCAGGAAGCCCACATTGTGGCGGGTGCGCTCGTATTCGGGGCCGGGGTTACCCAGTCCGACTACGAGCGCGGGCCCGGAAGATTCGGTCACAGACCGAACCGTAGCGCAGTCCTACTCGGACTCGGCAGCGGTCTCCGTGCCGGCCTCTTCGCCCTCTTCGTCCATCTTCGACGCGGACGGCGCCTCGATCACGTTGACGATCAGCGCTTCCGGGTCACCGGCCAGGGTGACGCCCTCGGGCAGGGTGATGTGGCCGGCCAGGATCTGGGTGCCGGTGGCGACGCCGTCGACCGAGACCTCGATGGTCTCGGGCAGGTTCATCGCGTCGGCCTCGATCGACAGGGTGTTCAGTTCCTGGGTGATCAGGGCGCCGGAGACGGCATCGCCGACGACCACGACGTTGACGTCGGTGGTGACGCGCTCGCCACGCTTGACGATCAGCAGGTCGGCGTGCTCGATGTAGCGACGGATCGGGTGGACGACGACCGACTTGGTCATCGCCAGCTGCGGCTGGCCGTCGATCTGCAGGTTCAGGATGGCATTGGTGCCGTGCAGACGCAGGATCGCGGCGAACGCCTTGGCGTTGAGCGACAGGTGCTGCGGCTCGGCGTGGTGGCCGTACAGCACGGCGGGCACGTTGCCGTCGCGACGGGTGCGGCGAGCGGCGCCCTTACCGAATTCGGTGCGAACGGCGGCTTCGATCAGATTGGCGTCTGACATAGGTGATGCGCTCCTACGACTGGTCATGGGTGACCCAACTCCGGGGTCAAGGTCTACTCGTCGGACGAAAGAACGAACGAGGACGGCCCAAACAAACCAGCCGAGCCGCGTCGATCACGGTGTGCGCACCAAAATGGGCACTCACCCTCGCCGAGACAACCCGCCAATCGTAGCGCACCCGTTGCGCCGGTGAAAATCAGGTCCAACACCCCGACGACCTGGCGATAGGCCCGACCTCTAGGCTGGATAGGTTGCCGCCCACTGCGAAAGGTCTGTCCGTTGACCGAGTCCGGAGAAGTCGTCGCCACCACCCCCCGCGGGCTGCCCGCCGAGGTGGCCCGTCGGCGCACGTTCGCCGTGATCTCGCACCCCGACGCGGGTAAGTCGACGCTGACCGAAGCACTCGCCCTGCACGCCAAGATGATTTCCGAGGCGGGCGCTATCCACGGTAAGGCCGGTCGCAAGTCGACCGTGTCGGACTGGATGGAGATGGAGAAGGCGCGCGGCATCTCGGTGAGTTCGACCGCGTTGCAGTTCAACTACCGGGCCGCCGGGTCCGATGTCGACAATGTGATCAACCTGGTCGACACCCCCGGTCACTCCGATTTCTCCGAGGACACCTACCGCGTACTCACCGCCGTCGACGCCGCGGTGATGCTCATCGACGCGGCCAAGGGCCTCGAACCGCAAACGCTGAAGCTGTTCCAGGTCTGTCGGCACCGCGGCATCCCGGTGATCACCGTGATCAACAAGTGGGACCGGCCGGGTCAGGCGCCGCTGGAACTGCTCGACGAGATCAGCGAGCGGATCGGCCTCACGCCCACTCCCCTGTTCCTGCCGGTCGGCATCGCGGGCGATTTCCGCGGCTTGCTTCGGCGCGGCCCCGAGGGCGAGGCCGCCCAGTACATCCACTTCACCCGCACCGCCGGTGGCGCGACCATCGCGCCGGAGGAATACCTCACCGCCGAGGAAGCCGAGGCCCGCGAAGGCGAAGCGTGGACGACCGCGGCCGAGGAGAGCGAACTGCTCTCGGCGACCGGGCAGGACCACGACCAGGAAATGTTCCTGGCCGGTCAGACCTCACCGGTGATCTACGCCTCGGCCATGCTGAATTTCGGTGTGCGCCAACTGCTCGAGACGCTGGTGGAACTGGCGCCCGCGCCCGGTTCGCGCGCGGACGTGACGGGCAAGGAACGCACGACCGGTGACCCGTTCAGCGCGGTGGTGTTCAAGGTGCAGGCCGGCATGGATACCGCCCACCGCGACCGGCTGGCCTTCATGCGGATCGTGTCCGGCGAGTTCGAGCGCGGCATGGTGGTGACCCACGCGCAGACCGGTCGCCCGTTCGCCACCAAGTACGCGCTGACAGTCTTCGGCCGCGAGCGCACCACCGTCGACACCGCCTATCCCGGCGATGTGGTCGGCCTGGTCAACGCCACCGCACTCGCGCCGGGGCACACGCTGTTCGTCGAGAAGAAGGTCGAATACCCGCCGATCCCGAGCTTCGCTCCCGAGCATTTCGCGACGCTGCGCGCACAGAGCGCGGGCAAGTACAAGCAGTTCCGCAAGGCCATCGACCAGCTCGATTCCGAGGGTGTGGTGCAGGTGCTGCGCAACGACGCGCGTGGCGAGGCCACGCCGGTGCTCGCCGCGGTCGGTCCGATGCAGTTCGAAGTGGTCACCGCGCGCATGCAGGGCGAGTTCAACGTCGAGACCCAGCTGGACTTTCTGCCCTTCACCCTGGCCCGGCGCACCGACGCGGAATCGGCGCCCGAGCTGGATCGTCAGCGCGGGGTCGAGGTGTTCACCCGCACCGACGGCGTGATTCTGGCGCTGTTCAGCGACAAGTGGCGGCTGCAGTACATCGAGAAGGAGCACCCGAAACTCACGCTGGAACCACTGGTCGCGACCGCCGACTAGCTCCCCGGCTGTCTGGGTCGGCTACGCGGCCGGTCCGGGGTTGCGTTGCACCGAGGAGACGTGGTTCTCCTGGGCGATCATTCCCCATCGGCTCGCGGTGAGCCGCAGACTCGGCAGGTCGCTGAGCGAGAGCACCACCTCGTAGGTGCGCTCATAACCGGTGTGCGAGATGCGCCAGTGCCCGTCGTCGCAGCGGACGTAGCTGTCGGTGTAGAAGGCGGCGCCGCGCAGGCACATGTTGTGTTCGGGAATGATCACCGTGTCGGCCAGGTACCAGGTGCCGCTGGCAGAATCGCCGTCGACATCGATCTCGGGATGATCGCAGCGGTGCTCGGTGATCACGTGCGGACCGAGAGTATTGCGCAGGAAGGCCAGGAAGGCCTCGCGCGACTCGAACTGCAGGTATTCGCTGTAGGTGGCGGTGGCCTCGGGGACCAGCGTGTCGGCGAATTCATCCCATGACTTGGTGTCGAGGCTGCGCAGGTAGCGGTACTTCAGCCTGCTGATCGCGATGAGGTCGTCGGGGTGATCCGGCGGGCGTTCGATCGGCGCGGGCTGGGGCTCGTCGTC
>JACIXH010000377.1 GCA_014360565.1 Nocardia sp. | reverse complement strand
TCCGCTCGCACGGCAATCGACATGCTCGATCGGTTGCGCTGTGCGTCGCTGCTGCACGGCTGGCGCGGACGCCCCGCTGTGGCGATCGACGACCTCGCCGAACTCATTTCCGCAGTGTCACAGCTCATTTCCGCCCGGCCCGACATCGCGGAAATCGAACTGAACCCGGTCCGGGTGGCGCCGGACGCAGCGCTCGCCGTCGATGCACTCGTCATCGCGGCCCGCAACGCCGGGCCGCAGGCAGCGCCGTGAGTCGACCGAACCAAGCCGCAGTCACACCACCGAGACAAAGGACCGACCGATGACACTGTCCGATATCCCCACCGAGTTCCGTGACCGCGTAGCCATCGTGGTGAACAACCCCGCCGCGAACTTCGTCGTGGGCCAGCCGGTCCACACCGAGTCCCGAGTAGCGGCTCGGTGAACACCATGGGCGCGAACCACTCTGTCTGGGAACGTGACTCGGTACTGATCGACGGGCAATGGCGCCGCGTCGCCACGATCTGCGACATCGAGAACCCCGCGACCGAGCAGAACATCGGCCATGCGGCCTCCGCCGGGGCGGAAGAGGTCGACGCCGCCGTGCGAGCCGCACGCGCCGCGCGACCCCGGTGGGGCGCCACCACCCCGCAGCAACGTGGCGACATGCTGGAAGAGCTGTGCGTCCGGCTGCGCGAGCGCCGGAACCTGCTGGTCGAAACGACGGTCGCCGAGGTGGGGGCGCCGGTGACCGTGGCGGAGGAGGCGCACATCGACCTCGGCATCGAGATCTTCGCCGCCTATGCCCGGCTGGTGCGCGAGATGCCGTTCCGCGAGGAGGTGGGCAATTCGCTGCTGCTGCGCCGACCGGCGGGTGTGGTCGCGTGCATCACCCCCTGGAACTACCCCTTCTATCAGCTGGCCGCGAAGGTCGGCGCGGCGCTGGCCGCGGGCTGCACCACCGTGATCAAGCCCGCCGAGCTCACCCCGCTGTCGACCTACCTGTTCGCCGACGCCGCACTGGAAGCCGGTTTCCCGGCCGGTGTGGTGAATCTCGTGCCCGGCGCGGGCAGCGCGGTCGGCGCCGCGATGGTCTCGCACCCGGCGGTCGACGTCGTGTCTTTCACCGGATCGACCTCGGTCGGCCGAGGTGTCGCCCACGCCGCCGCGGACTCGTTCACGCGCGCCTGCCTGGAGCTGGGCGGCAAGTCGGCCAGCGTGGTGCTCGACGACGCCGACCTGTCCGAAGCGGTCGCGGGCACTGTGGCCGCCGCGATGCTCAACAGCGGCCAGACCTGCAGCGCGTGGACCCGGCTGCTGGTGCCGCGCGGCCGCTACGCGGAGGCGGTCCAGCTCGCCGCGCACAGCGCCGATGCGCTGGTAATCGGCGATCCCCGTGACCGCGCCACCCAACTGGGCCCGGTCATCTCCGGCAGACAACGCGAAGCGATCACCCGCTCGATCGATGAGGCTCAGGCGCGTGGCGCACGGGTCGCCGCAGGCGGTTCCGGCCGCCCGGACGGTCTCGAGGTCGGCCACTACCTACGCCCGACCGTGATCGCCGACGTCGATGCTGACGATCCGATCGTCAGGAACGAGGTCTTCGGGCCGGTGCTCGTCGTGCTCGCACACGACGGCGACGAGGACGCGGTGCGGCTGGCCAACGACAGCGACTACGGGCTCGCGGGCGCGGTCTGGTCCGGCGATGACGAGCGGGCTCTGACCGTCGCGTCCCGAATGGACACCGGCCAGGTCGACATCAATGGTGCCGCGTTCAACCCTGAGGCGCCCTTCGGTGGCTGGAAGGCCTCCGGCCTCGGCCGCGAGCTGGGCAGAACAGGAATCGAGGAATTCACCGAAATGACGGCGATTCAACGCTGACCCGGCGCCGACGCATCACCGAGCAATCACCTCTGCACACCCATTCCGATTCGAGGAGCATCATCATGACCACCACCAACATCCCCGCTTGGCCGCTCACCGACGAGCAGCAGCAGATCATCAAGCTCTGCAAGGAGTTCGCGGCGAAGGAGATCCGGCCCCGCGGTCGCGAGGTCGACGAGGCCGACGTGGTGACTCCCGTCGACATCTTCGAGAAGGCGGCCGCGATCGGCATCGGCGACTTCATGATCCCGGAGGAGTTCGGCGGCGGCGGAATGACCGATGTCTTCACCCAGTGCCTGGTGCAGGAAGAGCTCTGCTGGGGCGATCCCGGAATCGGAAATCTGGTGTGCTCCAACGGGTTCTTCTCCGACCCCATCATGGTGCTCGGTACCGAGGAGCAGAAGAAGCGCTGGCTGACCCCGCTCACCGGGCCAGGCGCACCGATGACCTCGCTGGCGACGACCGAACCCGGGTCGGGATCCGACGCGGCGTCGATCGTCACCTCCGCCACCCGCGTCGAGGGTGGTTACCACATCAACGGGCAGAAGGCCTGGATCTCCAATGC
Source organism: Nocardia sp. (assembly GCA_014360565.1). GTDB lineage: Bacteria > Actinomycetota > Actinomycetes > Mycobacteriales > Mycobacteriaceae > Nocardia. The sequence continues at coordinate 1,494 of JACIXH010000377.1, read as the reverse complement.
CGGTGCCGCCGAGTTCTACGTCGTCTTCGCCAAGACCGACCGCACCAAGCGCTCCGCCGGTGTCACCGCCTTCCTGCTGAAGAAGGATGCACCGGGCCTGACCTTCGGTGAGCCGATGAAGAAGATGGGCCAACGCGCGATCGTGTGCCGGGAGATGTTCTTCGACAACGTCTTCGTGCCCGAATGCGACCGTCTCGGTGCGGAGGGCCAAGGTTTCTACGGCCTGATGGGCACCTTCGACATCTCCCGCGTCGTTCTCGGCGCGGCAGCGGTGGGTGCCGCCCGCGCGGCTTACGAATACGCACTCGACTACGCCAAAACCCGCAGACAGTTCGGTGTGCCGATCATCGAGCACCAGGCTGTCGCGTTCCGTCTCGCGGAGATGGCCACCCGTATCGAGTCGTCTCGTCTGCTGGTGCACCACGCCGCGCGAGTCATCGACGCCGGCGGCGACGCACGCGGAATCGCCGCGATGGCGAAACTGACGGCCTCGGAAGCGGCGATGTTCGTCACCCACGCCGCGGTGCAGACCCTGGGCGGTTGGGGATACTCCCGCGAATACCCCGTCGAGCAGTGGATGCGCGATGTCAAGCTCGAGGAGATCGAGGAGGGCACCTCCGACATCATGAAGCTGGTCATCTCGCGCAACCTCGGCTGAACCGACGACCTCGCGGCGGTTCACCGAACCAGATTGATTGAGCGAGCAGTTAAGAATGCGTATTCTTTGTCCATCAGTTCAGCCGACCGAACACTGGAGAACCTCGTGGCGCGCCCGAGTGTTGAAGCCGAACGTCGCGAACAAATACTCGAGGCCGCGTGCACCGTGATCGCGGACGTGGGGCTGCAGGCCCTGCGCCTGTCCGACATCGCCAAGGTGGCCGGAGTCAGCTCGGGCACCATCACCTACTACTTCGACACGAAGAAGGATGTGGTGAATGCGGCTTTCGAGTTCAATTTCAGCAAGTCGCTGGAACGACGCCAAGGGATGTTCGAGTCGCATTCGTCTCCGATCGACGCACTACGCGGTCTCGTGGAGTCCTATCTGCCCGCCGACGAGCATGCGCTGCAGGCCTGGCGCGTCTGGGCGGAACTCTGGGCCGAAGGCATGCGCGACGAGACGCTGCAGGAGGTCAACGAACGGTTGTACGGGCAGTGGCGGGACCTGATCGCCGAGGCCATTCGCGCGGCGCAGGAGGAAGGACTGGCCGAGCCGGGGGATCCGGAGATCATGTCGAACCTGCTCGTCGGCATGATCGACGGCCTCGCCGTCCAGGTGCTCTTGCATTCGAGGCACATGACGGTCGATCGCATGCGCGAAACCTGCCACTGCATGATCGACGAGCTGATCGCGAAACATCCTCGCCCGACGACCCCGGCGATGGCCGGTGGTCCCGCGGTCTCGGGACTCCCTCCTGTCGAGTAGTCGGCACTGACGCCAACAGCCCGAGAGGTCCTCGGGCAACGTCATTGTCCTGACCGATGCGCGAACCCCAC
>JACIXH010000376.1 GCA_014360565.1 Nocardia sp. | reverse complement strand
CCCGGATCCGAGGGGCGAGACGTAACGGCGAAGCCGCAGTATCGCCCCTCGGATTCGGGGTGACGAGGCCGAAAACCCGCGGCACCAGCCGCCGATAAACACAGGAGCAACGTGTGACCGACGGTCCCCTGATCGTGCAGAGCGACAAGACCTTGCTGCTCGAGGTCGACCACGAGCTGGCGGGCAACGCCCGCCAGGCCATCGCGCCCTTCGCGGAACTCGAGCGCGCTCCCGAGCACATGCACACCTATCGGATCACCCCGCTGGCGCTCTGGAACGCCCGTGCGGCGGGACACGATGCCGAGCAGGTCGTCGACGCGCTGGTGAACTTCTCGCGCTACGCCGTGCCGCAGCCGCTGCTGGTCGACATCGTCGACACCATGGGCCGCTACGGGCGGTTGCAGCTGGTCAAGCACCCCGCGCACGGCCTGTGCCTGGTGAGTCTGGATCGTGCGGTGCTCACCGAGGTTCTGCGGCACAAGAAGATCGCGCCGATGCTCGGCGCCCACATCGACGACGACACCGTGATCGTGCACCCGTCCGAGCGCGGCCACATCAAGCAGATGTTGCTGAAGATCGGCTGGCCCGCCGAAGACCTGGCCGGGTATGTCGACGGTGAGTCGCACGAGATCGGCCTCGATTACACCGCGGGCAAATGGCACCTGCGCGACTATCAGGAAATGGCCGCCGACTCGTTCTGGGCGGGCGGTTCCGGCGTGGTCGTACTGCCGTGTGGCGCGGGCAAGACGATGGTCGGCGCCGCCGCGATGGCCAAGGCGAAGGCCATCACCTTGATCCTGGTCACCAATACCGTGGCGGGCAGGCAGTGGCGGCGCGAGCTGCTGGAGCGGACCACGCTCACCGAGGACGAGATCGGCGAATACTCCGGCGAGCGCAAGGAGATCCGCCCGGTCACCATCGCCACCTACCAGGTCATCACCCGCAAATCGAAGGGTGAGTACAAGCACCTCGAGCTGTTCGACAGCCGCGACTGGGGCCTGGTGATCTACGACGAGGTGCACCTGCTGCCCGCGCCGGTCTTCCGGATGACCGCCGACCTGCAGTCGCGCAGAAGGCTCGGTCTCACCGCCACGCTCGTGCGCGAGGACGGCCGCGAGGGCGATGTCTTCTCGCTGATCGGTCCCAAGCGCTACGACGCGCCGTGGAAGGACATCGAGGCGCAGGGCTGGATCGCGCCCGCGGACTGTGTCGAAGTGCGGGTGACCCTCACCGACGCCGAGCGGATGGCCTACGCCACCGCCGAGCCGGAGGAGCGCTACAAGCTGTGCTCCACCGCGCGGACCAAGATCCCGGTGGTCGAGTCCATTCTGGCGCGCCACGCGGGTGCGCCGACCCTGGTGATCGGCGCCTACCTGGACCAGCTCGACGAGCTCGGTGTCGACCTGAACGCTCCGGTCATCACCGGAGCCACCAAGAACAAGGAGCGCGAGGCGCTCTACGACGCCTTCCGTTCCGGCGAGATCCCCGTTCTGGTGGTGAGCAAGGTCGCCAACTTCTCCATCGATCTGCCGGAAGCATCTGTGGCAGTACAGGTTTCGGGTACCTTCGGGTCCCGTCAGGAGGAAGCCCAGCGGCTGGGCCGACTGCTGCGGCCGAAACAGGATGGGGGACAGGCGCATTTCTACTCGGTGGTCGCGCGCGACACCCTCGACGCCGAGTACGCGGCGCACCGGCAGCGCTTCCTCGCCGAGCAGGGCTACGCCTACCGCATCGTCGACGCCGACGACCTGCTCGGCCCGCCGATCGGGGACGGCGTGTAGCACTGTTCGCCAGGTCATCGGCGGGTAGCGTGCGTTGTGTGAACCCCTGGGCGGATAAGCGGAGGCAACTCCTCCGCAACTTGTGCTAGGAAGGAAGGCGTGCGCCGCTTCGAATTCGTGGTCGATCGAGAACACGCCCATGCGGTGAACGAGACGTTCACCGGCCTGCGCAGACTGCGCCTGATCGCGCTGCTGGTCGCCGCTCTCGCCGTCGCGGCCACGGTGGCGCTGGTGTCGAGCGGGCAGGCGTGGGGGTTTCTGCTCGCGGTGGTGTGCGTGCTGGTCGCGGGCATCGCACTGTGGGTGGCGCTGTGGACGCCGCACCGTTCCAGTATCGAAAAGCTCTACCGCGACGGCGTGCTGGTCCCCGCTGTCGTCAGCGATGCCGAGCCCGGCGCCATCGTATTGCTCGCCCTGGTCGATATCGCCGAACCCGCTGCGCCGGTGCGCAGCTGGGCGTTGATCACACGCAAAGTCCGCACCTTGCCGGGCCACGCCCCACAGCCGGGGGAGCGGGTGCCCGCCATCGCGGTGCGCACCGATCGTGCCCCTCGCCAGGTCGGCGAACGCTGGCAGCTGGTCACCGCCATGCCGATCTCCTGGGGTACCCGTGATGACGCGGTGATCGAGCGGGCGCGCGATGCCATCGACGAGGTCGAATGGCGCCTGCTCGTGCAGAATCTGGCGCTGGCCTCCCGGGTGAAACGCACGGCGACCAAGCGACTGCTCCTCGATCCGCAGCACTTGCCTTCCGATTTGAGCTAGGTGCTGGGCGACCACGGCGTTGTCGTCACGGTCGATCGCCCGCCACTACCGGTATCGACGATGTGGAACGCCAGGGCCTGCGGCACGGAACGATCGACCATCGCCGGCCCTTCGGTTGCCGAAATGCTCGGTGCGCTCCGTCGCACGCAGCAGCACCGCAAATGTCGATCGGCAGCCGTAGGGTCACGTGTGCCTGCGACGATGAGGGTGCCCGTGCGAACCGGTCGACGAAAGGTGTCTTCGAATGCGATGGTCGGCCGGGTTGTGTGCGGTGATGACGCTGCTGGCGCTGGGAATCCGTCCGGCAGCAGCTGATTCGAGTCTGATCGGGGCGCCTGGGCTCGACGACCCGTACTATCCGCTCGACGGGAACGGCGGCTACGACGTCACGCACTACGACGTGTCGATCGACTACGAACCGGTCGATCACCACCTGCGCGGCACGGCCCGCATCGACGGCCGGGCGACCCAGCCGCTGGCGCAGTTCAACCTCGACTACCGCGGGCCCGAGGTGCTGATGGTGACCGTCAACGGCCTGCCCGCCGGATTCGCGCGCGACGACGAGCACGAACTGGTCGTCACGCCGCTGCTGCCGCTGCCGCCTGGGCTGCCGATGCGGATCATCGTCGACTACGCAGGCGAGGCCGCCGACACCGAGGGCGAAGGCTGGACACACGCGCCGAGCGGTGGCGCGTTCGCGGTCGGCCAGCCGCACAGCGCCGCCACCTGGTACCCGCTCAACGACACCCCGGTCGACAAGGCGACTTTCACCCTGCACGCCACGGTGCCCGCGGACTGGGAAATCATGTCCACCGGTGATCGCACCGAGCATCAGGTGCGCGACGGTCGGCTGCGTACCAGCTGGGAAACGCGACAGCCCACGATCGGCTACCTGACCACCCTAGCGGTCGACCACTTCACCTTCCTCGAACAGCGGCGAGCCGACGGGACCGCCGTGCTGAGCGCCTTCGCGCCGGAATCCGAGGACAATCGCGCGGACGAGCAGCGGCTGCCCGAGATCCTCGACTTCCTCGAAAACCTCTACGGCCCCTACCCGTTCGATGTGGTCGGTGGGATCTATGTGGATACGGAGCTGCCGTTCTCGCTGGAGACCCAGACCCGCCCGATCTACGCGCCGTGGGCCGACCTGAACACCGTGGTGCACGAGCTCGCCCACCAATGGTGGGGCGACACGATGTCGGTGCGTCAATGGTCCGATATCTGTCTCAACGAATGCTTCGCCAGCTATACGGCCGACTATCTGTGGCCGGAGCGGATCGATGGCGCCGATGTGGACACCGAGTATCGCGACACGATCGCGAAATATCTCGACGAGCCCAGGTTCTGGAAGATCGCGCTGGCCGCACCCGGTGCGGGCGACGAGTTCACCTCCGTCTACTACCA
>JACIXH010000375.1 GCA_014360565.1 Nocardia sp. | reverse complement strand
CAGCGGCAGAAATTCGCTCCGCAGCCGGATGTTGGGGTCGACAGCGGCGCTGTCGACCCCGCTTCGCGTGGCGATCGGGATCGCGGCCGTCGCGGTGGGCGCGCTGCTGTTCCTCGCCCCGATGACGGTACAGACGGTCGCCCTCGTGACCGGTGTGGGTTTCGTGCTCGTCGGAATCGCGACGGCGTTGATCCCGCACACGGCTGAGCCCGGGTCCGCGCCTGCCGGTGTTGCGCTTCCGGCGCGGGTGCTCGGTGGCGTACTCGTCGTGCTGGGTGTGGCGATGGCGGTGTGGCCGGCTGCCGGGGCACCGGGGCTGGCCTTCCTCATCGGTGCGGCGCTCATCGTGCACGGGTTGCTCGCCGTCTGGCAGGCAGTGCGCGGGAACGGTGCAGGCAGCACCGATCGGCGCATCACCGCGGCGCTGACCGCGCTCGCGAGCATCACGGTGGGCGTAGTGGCGTTCTCCTGGCCCGTTCTCACGATCGTGTTGTTCCGATTCGGGGTCGCGGCCTGGTTCGTGTTCCTCGGATTGCAACTGCTCTTCACCGCGCTGCTCGGGCTCGGGCGCCGCGCCCGCGATCACGGTGGCCGCGGCTGGTTGCGAACCATCGCCGCCGCGTCGGCGCTCGCGATCGCGGTGCTGCTGGCATTCGGCAGTATGCGGCTGCTGTCCGGCGTGCCGTTGCCAGAGCCCGGTCCGTTCTACACAGCGCCGGCGAACGTGCCGGAGGAACCAGGTCGGCTGCTGCGCACCGAGCCGCTCGACGACGGCGTTCCCGACGGTGCGCGCGGCTGGCGAATCCTTTACACGACAACACATCCCGACGGCGCCGCCGCCGTGTCCAGCGGCACGATCCTGGCTCCCGAGAACTCCTCGGCCGAGCCGTATCCACTGCTGACCGTCGCCCACGGCACCACCGGGATCGCACCGAAGTGCGCGCCCTCGCTCGCCGCCGCACCGTTCGACGACGGCGCGGGCACCGCGCTGCGGGAGATGGTGACCGAACACGGCTGGGTGGCGGTGACCTCGGACTACATCGGACTCGGGACACAAGGCACCCATCCCTACCTCGTCGGCGAGGCCGAGGCGCGCAACGTGCTCGACGCCTCGCGGGCGGCGCAACAGTTCGACGAGATCTCGACGACCACCGACACCGTGGTGTGGGGGCACTCGCAGGGCGGCCAGGCGGCGCTGTGGACCGGGCAGATCGCCAACAGCTACGCGCCGGAGTTCGATGTCAAGGGCGTGGCCGCGTTCGCCCCCGCCGCCGACCTGTTCGGCCTCGCGGAGTCCGACAAATCCGAGGTCGCGGGCAAGACCATCTCGGCCTATATCGCGAACACCTGGAATATCCTCTACCCCGAACTGCGTCTCAGCGAGAATCTGACTCCAGGTTCGGAACGCGGCGTCGAGAAGATCCGAGACCTGTGCTTCAACGGCAAAGACGCCCTTCCCGCGATCCTGCGCGGCTCGCAGATCCCGAATCAGGTCTTCCCGGACCGACTTCTCGACGGCGAGTTCGGCACTCAATTGAAGCGCCAGACCCCCGTCGGCCCCTTTCCCGCCCCGGTCATGGTCGCGCAGGGCCTCGATGACCCGCTCGTCAAGCCTGTGCTGCAACAGAACTGGGTCGACGCGCGCTGCGCAGCGGGCGAACCGATCGACTACCGCACCTACCCTGGTCTCAGCCACATGAGCCTGGTGGACGCTGACTCCCCACTCACCCCACAGCTCGTCCAGTGGACCCTCGACCGCTGGAACAACGCCGCCCCGACCCCGACCTGCGACACCGGGTAGTCGAACGCTCCAGGCCTGACGATCAACTGTGCCCGCTGCACACCTCTGCTCGGTCCAGTCTCGCGCGGGCGATAGCCGCCGCGCTTTCGCCCAACGCCAGCCACAGGGCGGCGATGTCCTCGACGAGCCGGCCACGGTCGATCGCGGCGGTGCCGTCCACCCAGGCCAGGATGGCCTGCGCGGTTCCGCCGATGACGAAGGCAGGAGCGGTCGAGGCGAGCGAGTCCTCTTCCAGCTCGACGCCGTGGACGCTGCGGGCGTGGCCGACGAGAATCGCGGTGAGCCCCTTCATCGCGTCGTTGCGCCGAGCGTGGGCGGACGGGCTGTCGGCCACGCCGCCGAGTAACACCAGTGCCTTGCGTGGGTCGGTGCCCAACGCGCCGACCACCGCTTCGACCGCGGCGCGCGCCTGGTCTGCCAGCGGAAGCTCGATCGAGCGCAGATAGGCAGTGACAGCGGCGTGGCCCACCTCCACCGCGACATCATCGATCACCTCGCTCGCCAGCGTGTCGAGGTCGGTGAAGCTCTCGTAGAAGTACCGCTTGTTGAGCTGTGCCTCGGTGCAGATTCCGGCGACGGTCGCAGAGCGCCAACGGTTTTCGGCCATCGCTGTCAGTGCGGCATCGATCAGCTGAGAGCGTCGGCGCCGGATGCGTTCCGACGCGGACTCTCCTGCGTAACTGCGTTCACCGGCTGAGGACACGCGCACCATTGTTCCACCTCCCATTGCGTCGCTTCGCCGTTGACAGCCCTCAGCAATTCTGGCACAGTTTCGTACCAGACCATATAGGTACCAACTCGTACCAGATTCGGAGGCGTGATGAACGCTGAACTCAGGGACGCCGCACAGCTCGGCACCGGCGAGCAGAACCAACCCAACGCGACAACGATGCTGGAGGAACTCCGCGCGCTCGCCGAGCACAGCCCCACCCGGGCTCGGGCCGAAACCTGGTCCTACATCAGAGAGTTGGGCAGCCGCGACGACCGCGACGCGCTGTCACAGCTGTTCGGCGCGGGCACCGAACCACGCAACCTGGACGGCAAGCTCGACGGCCAGATCGTCGGCAAGCTTTTCGGCATTCCCGAGGCCAAGCTCGCCAATCAGCTCATGCGGATCGACCCGACATGGCGGGGCAAGTCGTTCGATCGGGCGGCGGGAACCGGCCTGAACCGGCTCTCCCCACTCGCCATGGTGGCCATGCCCGTCGTCACGTTCGGATATCTCGGGCTGCGGATGGTCGGCGGGGAATCGGAGGGGTTTCACTTCCACCATTCGATCGACCAGGGCTTGATCGAACCGCGAGTGACAGTGTGCGCCTTGGACTATGGCGTGGCGCAACACAAGAACCCGGGGGTTCGCACCTTCCCGATCCGAAAGACCCGCGACGAGATCGTGGAACTGACGCCCGGCGTGTACCTGGGCCGCGCGCTTCTGTTCAAGGGCGGCGACGAGATCCGTCTCATCGCCTATTTCGCCCTGCGCCATCCTGTGGGCAGCCCGCTGTGATCGACCTCAGCGGCGCACAGGTGTGCGTGACCGGCGGCGCCCGCGGCATCGGGCGCGCCACCGTCGCCGCACTCATCGGCCGCGGCGCCACAGTATGGATCGGTGATCGCGACCTCGCCGCCGCACAGGAGACAGCGGACGCGCTCGGCGCCCACGCGCACTACCTCGATGTCACCGACAAAGACAGCTTCGAGGACTTCCTTCGTGTCGCGTCGGAGCGAGCGCCGATCGACATGTTGGTCAACAACGCGGGCATCCAGCTCATGGGCCGCTTCGTCGACCAAGACCTCGACGCGTTGCAACGCGAACTGGCGATCAACCTGGGCGCGGTGCTCACCGGAACCCACCTCGTCCTGCCCGGGATGATCCAACGCGGACGCGGACATATCGTGAACGTGTCGTCGATGGCGGGCAAGGTCACCACGCCGGGGATCGCGACCTACTGCGCGTCGAAGTTCGGCGTCGTGGCCCTGTCGCGGGCGCTGCGTGCCGAACTCGCCGGAACGGGCGTCACCCTGACCACGATCATGCCGGCCGCGACCCGGACAGATCTCACAGCCGGTGTCCTGCTCCGCCTTCAGCCGACCCTCGCACCCGAAAGTGTCGCCGCGGCAATCGCCGACAGCGCCGCGCACGGGCGCGGCGAGATCACCGTGCCTCGATACCTCGCCCCGATCGGGATACTGGAGGAGCTGATCCCC
>JACIXH010000374.1 GCA_014360565.1 Nocardia sp. | reverse complement strand
ATGCCGGGCACGATCAGCGCCAGCACCGGGGCCTTGCGGGAGTTGGTGATCGACAGGCTGGTCGGCAGGTAGCCGGCGCGCGAGAGAGCGAAGGTCTGGCGGGAATAGGCGTAGACGATGGAGAAGAAGCTGGCGACCAGACCGGCAAGGCCGATGTAGTTGACCACCTTGGCCGCCGAGCTGTCGCCCAGTGCCTCCACCAGCGGGTTGCCCGAGACCGACGTGGCCTGTGCGCCGAGCGCGCCGGTGACCAGGAACAGCACTGTCGCACCGGTGACGACGAGCAGCAACATCGCCACGATGATGCCCTTGGGCACGTTCTTTTCCGGCTCGCTGGCTTCTTCGGCGGCCAGCGGCACGCCTTCCACCGCGAGGAAGAACCAGATCGCGAACGGGATGGCGGCCCAGATGCCCATGTAGCCGAACGGCAGGAACGACGACGATCCGGTCGCGGCGGGGTCGGCCGCGATGTCGGTGAGGTTGGCCACGTCGAACTTGCCGAGCGCCGCCACGGCGAAGATCGCGAGACCGACCAGCGCGATCGCGGTGATCACGAACATCGCTTTGAGCGCCTCGCCCGCACCGGCCAGGTGGATGCCGATGAACAGTGCGTAGACCGCCAGATACACCCACCAGCCGTCGGTGATCCCGAACAGGTTCAGCGATTCCACATAGGCGCCGATGAAGGTGGCGATGGCGGCGGGCGCGATCGCGTATTCGATGAGAACCGCTGTACCGGTGGCGAATCCGCCCCACGGCCCGAGCGCGCGGCGGGCGAAGGTGTAGCCGCCGCCTGCCGCGGGCAGCGCCGAGGACAGCTCGGCCATACCGAGAACCATGGCCAGATACATCCCGGCGATGATGACCGTGGCGATGAGCAGGCCACCGAAACCGCCCTCGGCCAGACCGAAGTTCCAGCCCGAGTAGTCACCGGAGATCACATAGCTCACGCCGAGGCCCGCCAGCAGCACCCAGCCCGCCGTGCCCTTGCGCAGGGTGCGTTTGGCGAGGTAGTCGTCGACGGGCGCGCCCTCGCCGGTGGCGGGGCTGGTTTCTGTACTCACGTGGTACTCCTCATCAACAAGCAAAAGCGCGTTCGCCCGGCAAGGGTGATCGTCGAGGGTGCAAGAATGGTTGACGACTGTTACGGCCGTGGATCCGTCAGGTCAGCGGTGCGTATCGAGCACCGCTGACCTGCGGAAACCATCGGATTTCGGGTGTTCAGATCACCCGGTCGGTGGCGGCGCCGATTCCAGCGCGGCCACTTCGTCGTCGGTGAACAGGCGTGAGCGGATCATGAACCGCACGCCCTCCGGGGCCTCGAGAGAGAAGCCGCCGCCGCGGCCCGGCACGACGTCGACGGTCAGATGGGTGTGCTTCCAGTATTCGAACTGATCGGCGCTCATCCAGAACGGTGTATCGCCGGGCAGGTACCCGAGCAGCACGTCCGAACCGCCCACCCGGAACTCGCCACGCGGGTAACACATCGGCGAGCTGCCGTCGCAGCAACCACCGGACTGGTGGAACATGACCGGGCCGTGTTGCCCGGTCAAGTCCCGCAGCAGCGCCGCCGCCTTCTCGGTGAGGTCGACGCGCTGCACCATCAGAAGAAGCCGAGCTTCGTCGCCGAGTAGCTGACCAGCAGGTTCTTGGTCTGCTGGTAGTGATCGAGCATCATCTTGTGGTTCTCGCGCCCGATGCCGGACTTCTTGTAACCGCCGAACGCCGCGTGCGCGGGGTAGGCGTGGTAGCAGTTGGTCCAGACCCGGCCCGCCTTGATGCCGCGGCCGAGGCGGTAGGCGGTGTTCATATCGCGCGTCCACACGCCCGCGCCGAGACCGTAGAGGGTGTCGTTGGCGATCGAGAGCGCTTCCTCGGTGGTGTCGAAGGTGGTGACCGCGACGACGGGGCCGAAGATCTCCTCCTGGAACACGCGCATGTCGTTGGTGCCCTTGAAGATCGTCGGCTCGATGTAGAAGCCGTCGGCCAGCCCGTCGACGCTGCGGACCGCGCCGCCGGTGAGGACCTCGGCGCCTTCCTTCTTGCCGATGTCGATGTAGGACAGGATCTTCTCGAACTGATCGTTGCTGGCCTGGGCGCCGATCATGGTCGCTTCGTCGAGGGGGTTGCCGCTGATGATGGCCTTGGTGCGCTCGACGCAGCGGGCCATGAACTCGTCGTAGATCGAAGAGGCGATCAGCGCGCGCGAGGGACAGGTGCACACCTCGCCCTGGTTGAGTGCGAACATCACGAAGCCCTCGACTGCCTTGTCGAGGTAGTCGTCGTCTGCGGCCATCACGTCGGCCAGGAAGATGTTGGGGCTCTTGCCACCCAGTTCGAGGGTGACCGGGATGATGTTCTCGCTGGCGTACTGCATGATCAGCCGGCCGGTGGTGGTCTCACCGGTGAACGCGACCTTCGCCACGCGCGGGCTCGAAGCCAGCGGCTTGCCCGCTTCGACGCCGAAACCGTTGACCACGTTGAGAACACCCGGCGGCAGCAGGTCCGCGATGAGTTCGATGACCTTCATGATCGAGGCGGGGGTCTGCTCGGCGGGCTTGAGCACCACCGCGTTGCCCGCGGCGAGGGCGGGCGCCAGCTTCCAGGTGGCCATCAGGATCGGGAAGTTCCACGGAATGATCTGTGCGACAACGCCGAGCGGCTCATGGAAGTGGTAGGCGATGGTGTCCTTGTCGACCTCGCTGATGCCGCCTTCCTGCGCGCGCAGCGCACCCGCGAAGTAGCGGAAGTGGTCGACGGCGAGGGGCAGGTCGGCGGCCAGGGTCTCGCGGACCGGCTTGCCGTTGTCCCAGGTCTCGGCGACAGCGAGGGCCTCGAGGTTGGACTCGATCCGGTCGGCGATCTTGTTGAGGATGTTGGCGCGTTCGGCGGCCGAGGCCTCACCCCAGGCCGGGGCCGCGCGGTGGGCGGCGTCCAGGGCGAGTTCTACGTCGGCGGCGCTGGAGCGGGCGATCTCGCAGAACGGCTGCCCGTCCACCGGGGAGGTGTTCTCGAAATAGCGGCCTTCGACCGGCGGAACCCACTTGCCGTCGATGAAATTGTCGTATCGCGGCGCGTAGCTGACGATGCTGCCTTCGGTACCCGGCTTGGCGTAGATCATGTGCGGTGACTCCTCGCTGATTCCAGTGAATCGTGACACCCATCACTATCCGGCACGAGGGTTGATGAAACGTTGAAGAAGCGTTTTTCAGCGCGTGGCTAGGCGCGCAGTGCGCTGTGCAAGCGTGCGACGGCAACGGCGCGGCGTGCGTCGCGGGCGGGGAGCAGGGCGAGGGCGTGTTCGTGGACCGCGACGTCATCGGGGGCGGAATCACCGTATGCCAGTGCGTGATTCGCCTCCGGACTGTTCAGAACCGCGTTGCGCATGGCGACTTCGAGGTAGTCGCGCCATTCGCTGATGCCCGGCGTATCCGAATCGGGAAGCAGCGGACCGTGATACAGGCGAACCGCGGTGTCGAGATCGCCTCGCTCGATGGCGCGCAGCACGTCGACGGCGTCGCAGGACAGGGGAGTGGTGAAGCGGTAGACACGGCTGGTGATGTCGCCGCCGGTGGCGCGGCGCAGGTACGACATCTCCGATTTCAGTGTGCTCGCGCCCACCGCGCGGTCGCCGTAGACGGCATAGTGCAGGCGTTCGTGGCTGTAGCCGTCGTCGTCGAGGGCGAGCAGGGCCAGGATCTCGAGGTGGCGTGGGCGCAGCCGGATCTGCTGGCCGTCGCGCATCAGCCTGCCGGTACCGAGGCAGGTCAGCCGCATGCCGGCGGGCGCGGGCACGGCGGCGTGCAGTTTCGATTCGATGGCGCTGGTCATGGTGCGCACGGTCGCCATGGCCAGCGGATGCGAGCGCTTCCAGGTGGTCGACAGGTCGAGCACGCCGAGCAATGTTCCGTCGGCGGCGCGGATCGGCGCGCAGTAACAGACCCAGCCGTGCAGGGCCGCGACGAGATGTTCGGCCGAGAACACGGTATGTGGTTGGTCGGTGCGCAACGCCAACGACAGTGCGTTGGTCCCCATGTGCG
>JACIXH010000373.1 GCA_014360565.1 Nocardia sp. | reverse complement strand
CTCGCTCCGGCTCGAATGCCGGAGCGAGCCTTCGCCGTTCGAGGGCGCGGATCGAATTACCCTGCGAAGAGCGGGGGTCCACGGGTATCTGCTGAACCGGGCGGCCGCACAGCTACTTTCGCAATCGGTCCCGGGGAACCAGAGGCACCGCCGCGGCGGCCGCTACCGCGGCCCGTGCGTAGACCGCGGGGAAGCCCGATGCGGTGATGACGGCGCCGAAAAGCGGTGGGACGGCGGCGATGGCGAGGTTCTGGCCGGTGTTCTGGATGCCGAGGCCGCGGCCACTCCAGAAGGGTCCCGCGATTTCGGCCACGGCGGTGAAGGCTAAACCGTTGTCCGACACCGAGATCACCGAGGCCGCGACCATCAGCGGGATGGCCGCCCACCACCAGTCGGTCCAGGCGGTGACAGCGAGTGCGGCCATGGTGACGGCGGCGCCGATGGCGACCTGGCGCAGCGGACCGAGGCGCGAGCCGACGCGGTCGGACCAGGCGCCCGCGCCGATCCTGCCTGCGGCGCCGAGGAATTGGGTGCCGGTCATCAGGGCGCCCGCCGCGGCCAGTGACCAGCCGAGGTCGCGGTGCAGCCACAACAAGCCGAAGGTCCACAGGGTGCCCTGCGGGATGACGAGCAGGATCGATACGCCGTGTATACGCCACAGGGTGGAGCCGCCGCGGTAGGGGTTCGCGCGATCGGCGGCCTTGGCGGGTGGACGCGGCGGGTCGACGATGCCGACGAGACAGCCGATCGCGGCAATTCCTGCCATGAGCGCGGGCACGAGCAGCGCGGCGGGAATGCCGTGGTGCTGGGCGACCCACGGGATCGTCATGGCGCCGATACCGACGCCGAGCGGCTGCGCGGCCTGCCGGATTCCCATGGCCACGCCGCGCCGATCCGGTGGGAACCAGCCGACGATCAGCCGGCCGCTGGCACCGTTGGAGCTGGCAGCGCCGATGCCGCCGAGGAACAGCAGCGCCGCGAACGCGACCGGGTTGTCCACCACGGCCGCGGCGACGCCCGCCACGAACATCAGCAGAGTCCCCGCCACCAAGACGATGCGTTCACCGATCCGGTCGACGATGTAGCCCCAGGCGATGAGGGTGCAGACCAAACCTACGGTCGGTAATGCCACCAGCGCGCCCGCGGACGCGAGCGAATCACCACGGGCGGTGAGCGCGGGTAGCAGGAACGCAGTGCCGTGGACGAATATCGAACTCGAGGTCTGCGCGAATACGCCGAGGGCGAGCATCAGCCAGCGTCTGCCGTCACGGATCTGCGTGGTTTCGGCCGTCGGCCGCGCGCCTGTCACGATTGTTCTCACCTCGCCGGGTTGCACGATTGCATCTCAGTCCTTGAGATTGATGTCTCATTTTCTGAACATCGGTGATTACGCTACACCGGTGAACCGTGGATGTTGCCTATCGGCGAGGTGTCTGTCGGGTCACACCGGCGCCTCCGTGAATCCCGCACGCGGGCAGCGGCTTCGAATTACATCGATGTGATCTTCGACGCACTTCGGCCCCGTCGCTATCGCGCGGCTCCTGCCGCATCACGGGCGCGTTCGGGCAGGTAGCTCCGTCTCGATAGACTCCGGAGCATGCGCTTAGGTCGAGTTGCCAGTCCCGATGGAGTCGCTTTCGTCAGCATCGAAGGCGACGGAAGCGACGCCGTCGCCAAGGAGATCGCCGAACAACCGTTCGGTGCGCCGACGTTCACCCGACGGAGCTGGCCGCTGGCCGATATCCGCCTGCTCGCGCCGATCCTGGCGAGCAAAGTGATCTGCATCGGCAAGAACTACGCCGCCCACGCGGCCGAAATGGGTGGCGAGGCGCCGGTGGACCCGGTGATCTTCATCAAGCCGAACACTTCGATCATCGGCCCGAACGCGTCGATCATCATGCCGCCCAGCTCTTCTCAGGTCGATTACGAGGGCGAGCTGGCCGTGGTGATCGGTCGTCCGTGCAAGGACGTGCCCGCGGCCAAGGCGTCCGAGGTGATCCTGGGCTACACCGTCGCCAACGACGTCACCGCTCGTGACCAGCAGCGCCACGACGGCCAGTGGACGCGGGCGAAGGGCTACGACACCTTCTGCCCGCTCGGCCCGTGGATCGAAACCGCGCTGGATCCAAGCGATCTGGAGATCACCACCGAGGTCGACGGTGAGGTCCGCCAGCGCAGCCGCACTTCCCTGTTCCTGCACGACATTCCGAAGATCATCGAATGGATCAGCTCGGTGATGACTCTGCTGCCCGGTGACGTGATCCTCACCGGCACACCGGAAGGCGTCGGTCCGCTGCAGGCCGGGCAGAACGTGTCGGTCACCGTCGAGGGCATCGGTACCCTCACCAATCCTGTTGCCACCAAGCGCTGAGACAAGCGAAAGAATGAGAGCCATGACTGAAGTACGGGTCCGTTTCTGCCCGTCGCCGACCGGTACGCCGCACGTCGGCCTGGTGCGTACAGCGCTGTTCAACTGGGCGTACGCGCGCCACCACGGCGGAAAATTCGTGTTCCGCATCGAAGATACCGACGCCGCACGCGATTCCGAGGATTCCTACCGCGCGCTGCTCGACGCGCTGCGCTGGCTGGGGCTGACCTGGGACGAGGGCCCGGAGGTGGGTGGGCCCTACGAGCCGTACCGGCAGTCGCTGCGTCGCGATCAGCATCTCGACGTGGTGCGTAGGTTGCTCGAGGCCGGTGAGGCCTACGAAGCGTTCTCGACGCCGGAGGAAGTCGAGGCCCGTCATCGTGCCGCCGGGCGCGATCCGAAACTCGGTTACGACAATTTCGATCGCGATCTCGGCGCCGAGCAGATCGCGGCGTACAAAGCCGAAGGCCGCCCGGCTGTGGTCCGTTTGCGGATGCCGGGAGAAGACCTCGGATGGAACGATCTCGTGCGCGGGGAAACTACCTTCAAAGCCGGTACCGTGCCCGATTTCGCACTCACCCGCGGCAATGGCGACCCGCTCTATACCTTGGTGAATCCGGTCGACGACGCCATGATGCGGATCACCCATGTGTTGCGGGGCGAGGATCTGCTCTCCTCGACCCCGCGTCAGCTCGCGTTGTATGCCGCGCTGCAGCGTATCGGGGTTGCCGAGTTCACCCCCGAGTTCGGTCACCTGCCGTTCGTCATGGGTCAGGGCAACAAGAAACTGTCCAAGCGCGACCCGGAATCGAATCTGTTTCTGCATCGCGACCGCGGATTCATCCCCGAGGGCTTGCTGAATTATCTCGCCCTGCTCGGCTGGAGTATCGGCGAGGACCGCGATGTGTTCTCCATGCAGGAAATGGTCGCGGCGTTCGATATTTCGACGGTGAATTCGAATCCGGCGCGCTTCGATCAGAAGAAGGCCGATGCCATCAATGCCGAGCAGATCCGCCTTCTCGAGCCGGGCGATTTCGGTCACCGTTTGCGTGAGTTCCTCACCGCGCAGGGCCACATCGGCGCCGAAATCGACGAGAAGACCTTCCTGGTCGCCGCCGAACTCGTGCAGACCCGCATCGTGGTGCTGGGTGACGCGTGGGACCTGCTGAAGTTCCTGTTCGTCGCCCCCGCGGAGTTCGCCATCGATCAGGCGGCGGGCACCAAGAATCTCGGTGCCGAGGCCGACCCGGTGCTCGACGCCGCGATCGCCGCTGTGGAGCCTTTGAGCGAGTGGACCACCCCGGCACTGGAGGAGGCGCTGAAGAAGGCGCTGATCGACGATCTGGGGCTCAAGCCGCGTAAGGCCTTCGCGCCCGTGCGGGTCGCGGTGACGGGCTCGCACATCAGCCCGCCGCTGTACGAGTCGATGGAGTTGCTCGGTCGCGAGGTCGCACTCGATCGCCTTCGCAGCGCGCGTGGCTGGGCGCCTGCCGCGCAGTAGCGGCGAGGAGCGGGTGCCCTCGTCACGGCGCATCCGCTCCCACGGCCACGAAAACGGCCGAAAAGCAGGCTTTGACCAGGCGATTTGTAGTTTACCCCCTAGTGTTTGGTAATCTTCTCATCGCCGCGGAACACGGCCTCGCAACACCGACAACCACTCGGTGGAGATTGCAAGGTCGAGCGTTTCGGT
>JACIXH010000372.1 GCA_014360565.1 Nocardia sp. | reverse complement strand
ACCTCATCGACGAGGGCAGGCTCCGCGCCAATCCGCCACGAAACCAGATGAGTACCGCCCCGGACCTGGATGTCCTGCGGGCGGTGCTCGCCGGGATCAAACGGTCCTAGGCCGACCAGGGACCCGGGTGTTCGGCATTCGATCAGCCGGTTGTGTCCAGCGCAAGGGATCGGTCAGGCTTTCGCCACCGACACCGGCTGCGTCGACAATGTCGCGAGTTCGGTGTCGAGGTCGGTGGGCTCGTCCCGGCGGCGCGGAATGGTCATGGCGATACCGGCCGCTGCGAGCGCCACGGCGGCGCCGATCAGCAAGCCGACGTGGAAACCGGACTCCGAAGGCACGGCATGCCCGGCGAAGTCGGTCGTCATATTGGCCAGCACCACACCGACGACCGCGGCCGACACCGAGGTACCGAGCGAGCGCATCAGGGTGTTGATGCTGTTGGCGGAGGCGGTCTCCGACAGCGGCACCGCGCCCATGATCAGGGCGGGCATGGCGCCGTAGGCCAGGCCGACACCGATATTGGTGATGCAGACCATCGTCATCAGACCCCAGGTCGAGCCCATCAGCACCACCGACGAGCCGTAGCCGATCGCGATGATCAGCGCCCCGACCGCGAGGGTGACCCTGGGTCCGCGTGCCGCCGACAATTTCGCACCCGCGGGCGACAGCGCCATCATCACCAAGCCACCCGGCGCCATCCACAGACCCATGCCCAGCATGGTCTGTCCCAAGCCGTGGCCGGTGGCGGCGGGCAACTGCATCAACTGCGGCACGATCAGCGCCTGGCCGTACATGGCGAAGCCGACCAGGACGGAGGCGGCGTTGGTCAGCAGCACCTGCGGTCGCGCCGTGGTGCGCAGATCGACGAGCGGGTCGGCGATCCGCAGTTCCCACCATCCCCACGCGGTCAGGGTCACCGCCGAGGCGGCGAACAGCCCGAGGGTCGTGGCACTGGTCCAGCCCCACCCGGCGCCCTTCGACACCGGCAGGAGCAGAAACACCAAGCCCGCGCCGAGTCCGATCGCGCCGACGAAATCGAACCGGCCCTTCGCGTCACCGCGCTTCGCCTCGGCCGGAACCAGGGTCGCGATGAGTACCACGATCAGCGCGCTCAGCGCCGCGGCGGCCCAGAACAGGACTCGCCAGCTCGCGTACTGCGCGATCGCGGCCGAGACCGGCAGGCCCAACGCGCCACCGACCCCGAGCGACGCGCTCATGAGCGCGATCGAGGAACCGAGCCGCTCCGCCGGCAGCACATCGCGCATCAGACTGATTCCCAACGGAATCAGGCCGACACCCATGCCCTGGATACCGCGCCCGATCAGCATGGGTACCAGCGAGGAAGACATGGCGGCGACCGCAGCGCCCAGGATCAGGAAGCCGCCGGAGATCAGCAGCATGCGATGTTTGCCGTACAGGTCGCCGAGCTTGCCCGCGACCGGGGTGAACACCGCGCCGACCAGCAGCGTTACCGTGATCACCCACGAGGCGTTGGCTGCGCTGGTATCGAGTAGCGCCGGCAGCTGACCGATGATCGGCACCACCGCCGTCTGGGTGATCGCGGCCACGGTGCCGCCGAAGGCGAGGACGCCGACCACCACTCCCGGGCTCGCCGTCTTTTCCGAAATCCGCACGTACCGCTCCTATCGACAAAACAAGCTGGTTATGTGCAGAGCACAAGATATGCATACTGCACTAGATGTGTGTAGTACACACTGTTGGGCACGTGGGCGCGATCGAGGAATGGTGCTGTCGGTCGCGGTTGCGCTAATGATCCGTGGGCAGGGCCGCGAGCGGCCGTGGCCAGTACTCGCCTGACCGGCGTTCGATATCGGTGTTGAATCGCCGCAGGAAGCCGACGAATGCGGCGATGTCCTCGGCAGGCCAGTCCTCGAGGATCGAATCCAGCGCGTCGATGATCAAGGCCCGTTAGGCATTCAACCGGCGCTCACCCTTGGACGTGACCCGAAACTTCCGCGCCATCCCGCCTTCGGGATCCGGAATTCGCTCGATCACTCCGGTCCGCATCATGGCAGCGGTCTGCCGATTGAGCGTCGAGGCATCCAAACCCAGTGCGTCACTGAGCTGTCCGATGGACATCAGCCCGCCCATCCGCAGCCGGCTCAGCAAGATATAGGCGCTGCGGTCCATCGCGTCGGGCCCGCGGCGCGATCTCAGGCTGTGGCGGCCCAGCAGCATGGTCTCGAACTCGAGCAACTGCGTCGCCTTGTCCATCTCGGCCCCTTTCCGCGAAACCGCACCTGCCCGGCCGCGGGCGGGTCTACCACATATGTACCGACCACATTACGTGTCCACTACATATCGGAGGGTCGCTACCTCAGCCGGGACGCGAGCCGTTTCGCGTTCATGTAGCCGATCGCCTCGATAGTGACCATTGGGTTCACGCCGGGCGCGGTGGGGAAGCACGACCCGTCGGCCACCACGATGTTGGGCACCTCCCAGGTGGCACCGTCCGGGTCGGTAGCCGAGAGGTCGGCCGCGCCGCCCATGCGGGCCGAGCCCGTGATGTGCAGGGCGCCCATCGAGCAGCGGCCGGGGCCGTAGCCTGCCTTCTTGCAGGCGGCGTCGAATGCGGCGAGTGAACCGCGAGTGCCCGGTTCGAAGGAGATGCCTGCCTGGTGGCCGGAGTAGATCCGCTGGGCGCCCGCGGCTTCGAGGATGGAGGCCGCGCCGACGATGCCGGTGTGCAGGTGGTCGGCGTCGTAGTCGGACAGCTGGTACTTCACCACCGGTTCGCCGGACTTGTCGATCGACACGGTACCGGGGTCACGGTCGCGGGTGATGACGCCGATGGAGTTCGTGCGGGCGAAGTCGAGCATCGTTTCGCGATGGGACGCTGCGCCCCGCCAGCTCATGAAGCCGGTGGCCAGGCCCGGGTGGATCGGGCCGGTCTCATAGATCACGCCGTAGCCGTTGCCGTCGAGATCGGCGTGGTGCCTGCTGATACGCCCCTGCAACGCGCCTTCCCATGGCCGGACCTCGTCGTCGAACACGCCGAACACCGCTGCGGCCGGATGCAGGCGCAGATGCTGTCCGATGTTCTTGTTGCGCAATCCGGATCGTCGCAACAGCGCGGGGGTCTGGATGGCGCCCGCCGCGACCACGACAGCCCTGGCGCGCACGGTGATCTCCACCCCGTCGGCGGTGAGCGCCGAAACCGATTCGGCCCGACCGGATTTCACGGTGACAGTGCGAACATCGGCGTCGACCACCAGGCGGGCACCGTGCTCGGCCGCATCGGCGAGCCACGTCTTGGTCGAGGACTGCTTGGCGCCCAGGCGACAGCCGTAACCGCAACGGCCACATTCGATCCCGGCGTCGCAGGCATCACTGACATTGCGCGGCAGGGTATCCACCTCCCAGCCGAGCGCCCGCGCCCCACGCTCGAGAATGCCGTCGCGCGACGAGAGCGGCGATCTGGCGTCGGTGACGCTGATCCGTTTCTGCACGGCGGCCAGCGCGTCACCGAACTCGTCCTCGGTGAACTGCGGTACGCCGGTGGCGGCCCATTCGACGCGGACGGCATCCGGGGTCGCCAGTGCGGTGCTCCAGTTGACCACCGTGCCGCCGCCGAGGCAGCTGCCCGCGACGAGAGTGAGCTGTCCTTCGGCCGTGGCGGCCGGGCCGGGTGCGTACAGGCTGGTCAGCGCGTCCAGCTCGCCGGTCCCGAAATCCTGGTCGTCGTAATAGTTTCCGCGTTCGAGGACGATCACGTCGAGGCCGGCTTCGGCCAGCACCGCTGCGGCGGTACCACCGCCCGCACCGGAGCCGACCACCACCACATCGCAGTCGAGCGTGGTGGCTTCGGTGAATCGCAGCGGCGACAGCGGCGGCTTCGGGGCGGTCTCGAGCCGCCCGGCCGGCGCCGGATAGCCGATCGCCTTCCACAGCGGATTCGTGCCGGTGGGACCGGGGCTCACGTTGTAGGCCAGCAGTGACGCCTGCTTGAGTGCCTGGAAGATCGCCCGGACCGGCGCGAGGCCGGAATCGCCGAGGCGGAGCAGGGCGGCCTCTCGCTGTTCGTGCGAGAGCGTGGAGAAGCGGCGCAAGCCG
>JACIXH010000371.1 GCA_014360565.1 Nocardia sp. | reverse complement strand
TGGTCTTCCCTCCTTCCGGGCACTCCTTCGTCGCACCCTCCACTCAGTCCAGACCGAGGCGGGCCCAACCCAAAAAATGGGGCGGCGCCGAAGCACCGCCCCACCATTGGTTATGTCTTGATCAGTTCGCGGCGGCCTTGTCGCGGGCCTTGCGACGCGACAGGTCGCGGGCGCGCTCGTTGGCGCCGAGGACGAGCTTGCGCACGCGGACCACCTCGGGGGTGACCTCCACGCACTCGTCTTCGGTGCAGAACTCCATCGCCAGCTCGAGGTCGAGCTGCAACGGCTTGGCCATGGTCTCGAAGGTGTCCGCGTTGGCGCTGCGCATGTTGGTCAGCTTCTTCTCGCGGGTCACGTTGATATCGAGATCCTCGGCGCGCGGGTTGATGCCCACGACCATGCCCTCGTAGGTGTCGGCGCCCGGCTCGACGAAGAACTGACCACGGTCGGCCAGCTGGATCATCGCGAACGGGGTGACGGTGCCCGCGCGATCCGACACCAGCGAACCGGTGTGGCGAGCGCGGATCTCACCGGCCCAGGGGGCGTAACCGTGGGCCACGGCGTTGGCGATGCCGGTGCCGCGGGTCTCGGTGAGGAACACGGTGCGGAAGCCGATCAGGCCACGCGAGGGGACGATGAACTCCATGCGCACCCAACCGGCGGCGTGGTTGCTCATCTGCACCATCTTGCCCTTGCGGGCGGCCAGCAGCTGGGTGATCGCACCCAGGTACTCGTCGGGGCAGTCGATGGTCAGCTCTTCGAACGGCTCGTGGGTCTTGCCGTCGACCTGCCGGGTAACCACCTGCGGCTTACCGACGGTCAGCTCGAAGCCCTCGCGGCGCATCTGCTCGACCAGGATGGCCAGCGCCAGCTCACCACGACCCTGCACCTCCCAGGCGTCGGGACGGCCGATGTCGAGCACGCGCAGCGACACGTTGCCGATGAGCTCGGCATCCAGGCGCGACTTGAGCATGCGAGCGGTGAGCTTGTGGCCCTGCACCCGGCCGACCAGCGGCGAGGTGTTGGTGCCGATGACCACCGAGATGGCGGGCTCGTCGACGGTGATGCGCGGCAGCGCGATCGGGTTCTCCGGATCGGCGAGGGTGTCGCCGATCATGATCTCCGGGATACCGGCGATGGCGACGATGTCGCCGGCCTCGGCGACCTCGCCGGGCACACGCTCGACACCGATCGTCTGCAGCAGCTCGGTGATCTTGACCGTCTTGGCGCCGTCGGCGTTGATCCAGGTGACGTTCTGACCCTTGCGCAGCTCGCCCGCGTAGATGCGGACCAGGGCCAGACGGCCGAGGAACGCCGATGCGTCGAGGTTGGTGACGTGGGCCTGCAGCGGCGCGTCCTTGTTGCTCTTCGGTGCCGGGATGTAGTCCATCAGCACCTGGAACAGGGCGTCGAGGTTCTCGGCGTCGGGAGCGGAACCGTTTTCCGGCTCCACCTTCGAGGCCTTGCCCTCACGGCCCGAGGCGTAGAGCACCGGCAGATCGAGCGCGAGCTCGGCGGCTTCGGCGGCCTCGTCGTCGAGGTCCGACGCCAGGTCGAGCAGCAAGTCGTGCGACTCGGAGACGACCTCGGCGATGCGGGCATCGGGGCGGTCGGTCTTGTTCACGACCAGGATGACCGGCAGCTTGGCCGCCAGCGCCTTGCGCAGCACGAAGCGGGTCTGAGGCAGCGGGCCCTCGGAAGCGTCGACGAGCAGCACGACACCGTCGACCATGGACAGGCCGCGCTCGACCTCGCCACCGAAGTCGGCGTGGCCGGGGGTGTCGATTACGTTGATGACGGTGAGAGAACCGTCGGGATTGTGGCGATGGACGGCGGTGTTCTTCGCGAGAATGGTGATGCCCTTCTCGCGCTCGAGATCACCGGAGTCCATGACTCGGTCGACCAGTTCGGCTCGCTCGGCGAAGGCACCGGACTGACGAAGCATGGCGTCAACCAGCGTCGTCTTGCCGTGGTCGACGTGGGCCACGATGGCGACGTTGCGAAAATCGCGTGAAGACGACACGCCTGGATCCTCCTGCTGTTGGGGTGTTTGGCGCGCATTCATCTGGCATCGCGGCCTGTTACAGCTTACCGGTTGCGCAGGGGCGCCCTCGTGTCAGGCTTTGTACTTAGGCTAGGCTAACTCTCATGGGCAAGGTGAAGGCGAAGAAGGTCTCGAGCCTGAAGCCGAAGAAAAAGTGCTGCAGGAAGAAGACGCGCTGCTTCAAATGCCCCGTCGTGATCATGCGGATGAAGAAGGCCGAGGCCGCCGGAACGTGCGGTAAAGATCTCAAAAAGGCCTTGAAGGAAGCGCGCGCCAAGTGAGCGAGGTTGCTCCGCAATTCCCTCGGGTGCGCGGAGCGGAACAACGCTGCGCGAGCGCGCCATAGGGCGTACAACCGAGGTATGGGTATTGCGCTGCTCTCCGACCCCGAGCTCACCATCGCGCTGGCCACGCTGCCGCAATGGGCGCGCGACGGTGACGCGATCACCCGCACCGTGCAGGCCGAGAGCTTTCTGGCCGGCATCGAGACGGTGCGCAAGGTGGCCGTCGCCGCCGAGGCGGCCGACCATCATCCCGACATCGATATTCGTTGGCGCACAGTGCGTTTCACGCTGAGTACGCATTCGGCGGGGGGACTCACCTCGCTCGATGTCGCGATGGCGCACGCGATCGACGACATCGTCGGCTGAGCCTCAGCTCGCGGGCACCTCGACCGTGCGACGGCCGGGCAGTTGCCCGCGCAGTGTGTCGCGACCGTGCCAGATCAGCCAGCCGAACAGGACGAACACCCCGATCACATCCACCGCGCCGAGCCAGGCCAGCGGCCACGGCCGCGGGATCGTCCAGATCGTCGGCTGCGCGAACGAGAGCACCCATGGCACGCCGACCAGCATCGTGAGCACCCAGAATCCAGCGATGATCCGCGCGACACGCTGATCTCGCAACGGCCCGTAGAACAACCACAGCACAGTCGGGATGAGCCACACCCAGTGGTGTGACCAGGAGATCGGCGAGATCATCAGCCCGAACAGCTGCACCAGCACCAGGGTGCCGAGCCGGTCGTCGGCGCCGAGAGTGCGCCAGGCGAAGAAGGCCAGCACGGCCGTGATCAGCACCGCGGCGGCCCACCACGGCCCCGACTGCACGTCGTGGCCGAGGATGCGGCTCAGCGCACCGCGCAGCGACTGATTCCAGACCGAACCCACCGGGCCGATCCGATCGGCATCACCGAGCAGGGTGCCGAAGTAGCGCCGCGTCTCCTTGACATTGATGAGGAAGCTCACAGCGACGGTGAGCCCGAAAGCCGCCGCCGACCACAACACCGTCGCCCACCGCCCGCGCGCCACGAAATACAGACCGGTGATGGCCGGGGTGAGTTTGATGCCCGCGATCAGGCCGACGACAGTGCCCGAGATCCACCAGTGCGCGCTGCGCACGGCCAGCATCGCCCCGAGCACCAGGAACACATTGACCTGGCCGTAGTCGATCGTGGTTCGCACCGGCTCCAGCCACACGCCCAGTGCCGTCCACCCGGCCGCCGCGGCGATCCACGGCGTCTGCTTCGCTTTCTCCGCACCGAGGATCAGTTCGAAGCTGATCCGGATCACGCCGTAGAGCGCGGCGACCGTGGCCAGCATCCAGCCGACCGCTACCAGCGTGAACGGCAGATAGTGCAACGGGAAGAACACCAGCGCGGCGAACGGCGGATAGGTGAACGGCAGCGGGAAGTCCGGCGTGACCTCGGAATAGGTGAAGTCATAGAGCCGATCGGTGAGCAGGTCGGCCGAGCCGTCCACATAGACGTGCAGATCGACGACATTGAGCCCGTTCGGCGCGAAGAGCATCCAGGCCAGCCGAGCGAGCACGGACAGTCCGAGCAGCGCGAGAGCCCATCGGAGGTGTCGGTTCACAGCCAGGCTTTCGGTCGGCATCGGTGGCGCCGGGCGCCAGTTCGCGGGTGCTCAGCTACTTTAACTGTGTTTATCGGCGGCTGGCGCCGCGGGTTTTCGGCCCCTGGTTGCCTCGATTCTTCCCTCCTGCGTTCAGTCGCTGCGCTCCTTTTCTCCGTCGGTCCAGAATCGAGGCGGGC
>JACIXH010000370.1 GCA_014360565.1 Nocardia sp. | reverse complement strand
CTGATCCGCGGATCGCCCACCTCGACCCCGGCGTTGACGATCGGCGTCCCGCGCGCATCGACCACCAGCACGTTCTCCCCGTACAGCTCGTGATAACGGTCGACTTCATGGGTGAGGGCCTCCACGCCGCCTACCGAACCCGCCGCGTCGGCGAGGGTGGCGAAACGGTCGGCGTCGCCGGAACGGCCGAGAACCAGCTGCTGGGTCCGGCTGGTGGCGGCGGTCAGCGACAGCGGAACGGCGAAGGCCAGCACCGCGAGCGCGGCGAACACCGTCAGCGCGGTCAGCAGTCTGCGGCGCATACCCCTCCTCGCGCAGTCACTCGCCCCACCGATACCCGTAGCCGCGAATGGTGGTGATCAGCCCCGGCCGGTTCAGCTTCGCGCGCAGCCCGGTCATGTGGACATCGAGCGAGCGCGAGACCGCGACGAACGCATCGCCCCAGATTCGGTCCATCAGCTGCTGCCTGCTCACCGCGGCGCCGGGTCGTTGCACCAGTGCCTCGACGAGCTCGAATTCTTTCTGGGTGAGCGCTATCGGTGCGCCCGCCACCTCGACCACCCTGGCGCGCAGATCCACCCGGACATCGCCGGTGACGACTTCGGTCCTGGCCTGCTGGGTGACGGCCGCGGCCCGGCGCAGCACCGTCTCGAGCCTGGCCATCAGCTCGGCGATCCGCGGCGGCTTGATCACATAGTCGTCGGCGCCGCCGCGCAGGCCCCGCACGATGGAGCGTTCATCGCTGCGGGCGGTGAGGATCAGCACCGGGACGGCACTGACCTCGCGCAGCCGGCGCAGGACTTGCAGTCCGTCCGCATCGGGTAGGCCCAGATCCAGCAGCACGGCGTCGTAGTCGCGGTGGGCCATGAGCAGCTCGGCCCCGCGGCGCATGCGCTCGGCGCGGTAGCCGCGCGCGGTGAGCGCCTCGACCAGGGCATCGCCCACCCCGTCGTCGTCCTCGACCACCGCAAGCCGCACGCGCCGATCCTCCCATAACGGCAGGACCGGCGCGTATTCCGGACGGTCAGCCACGCACGGGGGCCATCGCCGGCTCCGGCTGCACCGGTTCGGCCTCGACGGCGCTTTCGGCGTCGATGGTCGACTCGGCCGAGGTCTCCCGCATGAAGTAGTACGTGATCAGCGAGATCGCGATACAGCCGGCGACGTAGTAGAAGTACAGCGACTCCAGGCCCGCCTTCTTCAGCGCGAGGGCGATCATCTCGGCGGTGCCACCGAACACCGCGACGGTCAGCGCGTACGGCAGGCCGACGCCGAGCGCGCGGATCTTGGTGGGGAACAGCTCCGCCTTCACGATCGAGTTGATCGAGGTGTAGCCGGTGACGATCACCAGGGCGACCATCATCAAGCCGAAGGCCGCCAACGAGTTCGACGTGTGCGCGAGCGCGGTCATGATCGGCACCGTGAGCACCGTGCCCGCGATACCGAAGAAGATGAGCAGCTTGCGGCGGCCGATCCGGTCCGAGAGCCCACCCGCTATCGGCTGCAGCACCACGAAGATCAGCAGCGCCACGAAGTTGATCCAGGCCACGGTGTCCTTGGAGATACCCGAGGTATTGATCATGAACTTCTGCATGTAGGTCGTGTAGGTGTAGAACGCCACCGTTCCGCCCAGTGTCAGACCGACCACCAGCAGGCATTCCCTGGGGTATTGCAGCAGGACCCGCAGCGAACCACGTGAGCTGTTCGCGGCAGCCTCGGAGGTCTCCGTCGTTTTCGCCATGGCCTTGAACGAGTCCGACTCGTCCATGCCACGACGCAGCAGCATCACCACGATCGCGCCACCGGAGCCGATCAGGAACGGAATGCGCCAGCCCCAGCTGTACATCTGCTCGGACGAGAGCACCTGCTGCAGCACGATCTGCACGCCGAGCGCGACGAGCTGACCCGCCACCAGCGTCACGTACTGGAAGCTCGAGTAGAAACCGCGCCGTCCCGGTGAAGCGACCTCTGACAGATAGGTGGCGCTGGTGGCGTACTCGCCACCGACCGAGAGTCCCTGCAGCAGCCGCGCCATGAGCAACAACACCGGCGCCGCGATGCCGATGGTCTGGAATCCGGGTGTCACCGCGATCATCAGCGAACCCGCGGCCATCACCGTCACCGACAGGGTGAGGGCGGCGCGGCGGCCGAACCGGTCGGCATAGCGCCCGAGCGCCCAGCCGCCGATCGGTCGCATGATGAACCCGACCGCGAACACCGCCGCCGTCGACAGCAGTTGCGCCGTCGGGTCACCATCGGGGAAGAACGCCTTCGCGAAGTACACGCTGAACGCGGCGTAGACGTACCAGTCGTACCACTCGACGAGGTTGCCGATCGAGCCCCGCAGCACGTTCGCCACGACTCGCCGTTCACCACCGACCTGTGTCGTTGTCACCTTGGACCCTCCTCTTTCGGCGCGGCTCTGCACCGTCGGAGACCACTGTGTCGGCTGTCACAAGCCGAATGGAAGTCGCATGGGCGGTTCCTAACCTTCCCTTAGGACGATCGGGCAGCATCGTCATCAGCCCCCGTCCAGAAAGCTGATCCATGACCGCAGAACTGTCGGGCCTGACCGTCCACATCGACACCGGCCGCTGGAGCGCGACAGTGCTCACCGACGTCGATCTGGTCGTGCCATCCGGTCGGATCACCGCCGTGCTCGGCGGACCCGGCGCCGGCAAGACGATGCTCGCGGCGGCCCTCACCGGCCGATTGCCCAGCACCGCACGCCACCACGGACTCATCTCCATCAACGGTGAGACCGTCCACGATCAGCAGTGGTCGACCCTGCGCGAGCGCGTAGTCGGCTACGTGCCGCAAGACGGTGTGCGCGCGTTCGAAGCCGACAAGTCGGTAGGCGCGCAGCTGCGGGCACTGGAGCTGGGCCATCGAGCATGGAGCGTCGAACGCGCCTGTGCCGCAGCGCAATACCCGGCCGAGGCCATGGACCTTCTCCCGCACCAGCACTCGGGAGGCCAGATCCAGCGCGCCGCGCTCGCCGCCGCGCTGCTGCCTGCCCCGCCCATCCTCATCGCGGACGGCCCCACCAATTCCCTCGATCAATGGACCGCCCACGGGGTCTGGCGATCATTGCGCGACTACGCCGACTCCGGCGCGGCAGTCCTCGTCGTCAGCAACGAGGTGCGGACACTGTTCCACGGCGGCATCGCCGACCACCTGGTGATCCTGCACGAAGGCAGGATCCGCGCCGCGGGCACCACCGCGGACCTGACCACATCGACCGACACCTTCGTCCAGGCCATCCTCGGATCAACCTTCTGACGGGCGGGGTGCTCCGGAAATCCGCGCAGCCGATGACACCGACACGATCCTGTCGACACCGGTGCGGGTGGACAATGGCGCCATGCCGGAGCTGATGCCGACAGTGGTTGATCCCGACCGGTTCGCCACAACCCGACAACCCACACTGACCGCCGCAGACGACCTGACGCTACGACCATGGACCACCGCCGACGCGCCCGCAGTGTACGAAGCCTTCCAGGATCCGGCGATCCGCCGATGGCATGTCCGGACCGCCGAGTCCGTCGAGCAGGTCCAGCAGTGGATCCAGGCGTGGCAGACAGCGTGGTCGGCAGGCAACGGACAGTGGACCGTCATCAGCGGCGGCGAGATCGCAGGCCGGATCGGTCTGCGCCGCTCCGACCTCACCGAAGGCGTCACCGAACTCGCCTACTGGACAACACCCGCATCCCGCGGCCAGGGCATCGCACCCCGCGCCGCACGGATCCTCACCCGCTGGGCCTTCGACGACATCGGCTTCGACCGCATCGAACTCGCCCATTCGGTACACAACCCGCAATCGTGCCGAGTCGCAGAAAAATGCGGATACGCCCTCGAGGGCACCCTGCGCGGCGCCGGGCGACACGCCGACGGCCGTCACGACATGCACCTGCACGCACGATTACGGATCGACTGACACTGCGCTGAACGCCAGCAAAACAGCAGCTCACCTAGGCGATTTGGTTTCCAACGGCGGGTCGGATAATCTTTTGGCACACCAGCAAGTCCGGGTGGCGGAATGGCAGACGCGCTAGCTTGAGGTGCTAGTGCCCGTATTAGGGCGTGGGGGTTCAAGTCCC
>JACIXH010000037.1 GCA_014360565.1 Nocardia sp. | reverse complement strand
CCAGAACCAGCGGCGACCGACGGTGAGCGTGGTGTGCACCCGGCGGAAACTGCGCCGGAACAGTACGCGCACCGCGTGCGCCTGTGGCATGCCGATGAACGCCTCGGCCTCGACCGCGCGCAGGCAGTGCACCATCCGGCGCACGCCCATACCCGGATCGATCACCACCGGCACCGCGCCGATCTTCAACAGCGCGAACAGGATCGCGTACAACTGCGTACTCGGCAGCACCAGCACGATGGTGCGGGTGCCACTACCCACCCCCGATCGGGTGAGCTGGTGGGCGATCGTGTCCGACCACTGGTCGAGCTCGCGGTAGGTGATCGATCGGTAGGCAGGCAGGCCGTCGGGCGTCTGCCCGTCGGGGTAGATCACCGCCTGACGATCCGGCTCCGCTTCGGCGAAACGCCGGAACTCGTCGATGGTCTGCCAATAGGTCGCGGTCCTCACGCGGTGATCTCCACCGGCAGCCGGTAGAGGGTGGCGGCCGCGGACGGGCCCGCGCCCGCGGCGACGAACAGCACCCGGGCGAAGCCCGACAGCGAACCCTCGCCGAGCGCGCGATCGAAAGCCAGCGGCAGCGAAGCGGTGTGCGGGTCGCCCTCGGTGAGATCCGGTGTGCGCACCGAGTTCTGGTCGATGCCGAGGGCATCGGCCAGGCGCTGGGGAAACGCCGGGGTGGGGGTCGAGGCGATCAGTGCGAGCCGGTCGGTGCCCGCGTCGGCCAGCGCGGCGCGCGCGGCAGTGGTGGCCACGTCGAGGACGCGGTCCTCGAAGTCGGCGTCGCGCTCGACGGTCATCAGCGTGCGCCCGACGGTGCCCATGGTGGCGGTGTCGACGTAGGCGACCTCGGCGGGGCTGCCGCCGGAGCGGGCGGTGTGCACGGGTCCGAAGCCCTCGTCGCCGTCGACCTGCTCGAGCAGCAGCGCCGCACCCGCGGTGGCATAGGGAAATTCGGCGTCGGCGCTACCGCGGGCCAGCGACGGATGGGTGTCGCCGGAGACGATCAGCACATGCTCGGTCCCGGCGGCCAGGATGGCACCGGCGACCTGCACCGCGTTGAGCACGCCGGTCGCACCGTTCATCAGGTCGAAGGAGAAGGTCCGCGAGTCCTGCTTGGCGTAGTCGAGGCCGATGCCGGCCGCTTTCTGGATCAGCGCGGACACGGCCGGTTCCACCGTGTTCGAGTCGCGGAAAATGCCGGTGTTGATCAGCACGCCTACCTGGTCGGATCTGATTCCGGCCCGCTCGACCGCCTGCCGTGCGGCGCTGCCGCTGTGCTCGACGATGCTGTGGGTGTCGGCGGCCCTGCCGGCACCGGTGGCTTTGATACGCACGCCCATGACAGACCTCAGACCTTCAGCGAAGAGATGGTGGTGGACAGGAAGCCGGCGACCACGCCCGAGGCGGCGGGCACCATGAGGATTTTCGAGCCCGCGTCGATGCTCTGCTCGGCCAGCTGGTCGTGCAGCACGATGAAATGCGAAGTGGTCGAGGTGTTTCCGTACTTGTCGATCACATTCAGGTCGGGCGGAATCGGCGCCCCGAACTCGCGGGTGGCGACGCCGTTGATGTAGGGCACCGCCGGGGCGCTGAACTGGTGGTGGATGACATAGTCGAAGTTCTCGTCGGCGAAGGTGCTACCCCGCTGCTCGAGGAACACGCCCTGCGCGTCCGGCCACAGCATGAACCTGGCCTCGTTGTGCATCTTGCGGTTGTCGGTGTAGAGCGCCACGCCCGAGGACTTGTCGCTGGGCATGCCCAGGCACAGGTGTGAGTGCTCGGCGGCGGTGAACAGCTCGACGTAGTGGATCATGTCCGACTCGTCGGTGGCCTGATCGAGGATCACCGCGCACCCCGAGTCGCCCACCGACAGCGAGGCGAACTGCAGATCGTATTTCTCCGAGATCTCCTCGACCGCGGTGTCGGCGATCGGGGTGATCGCCTCACCGCTGACGACCATGCCGTTGCGGACCACGCCCGACCGAATCATCCGGTCGAGAATGTAAGTGCCCGTGAGCATTCCGGCGCAAGCATTGGACACGTCGAAGGTGATCGCGGAGTCGGCGCCGAGCACGCCTGCGATGGTGGAGGCGAACGAGGGCTGCATGTACATCCGGGTGCCCTGGTTGCTGCGCGTGATCGAGCAGGAGATGATCACGTCCAATTCGGCCGCGCCGTAACGCGATCGCGACAGGCAATCCTGCGCGGCGGTCGTCGCCAGGGCGAACGAATCCTCCACATTGTCCGGATCGGTGGCGCGCACCCGGCGTTCCTTGATTCCGGTGATCTTCTCCAGATCGAAAGAGGGCGGAATCTTCAGGCGAGAAATCAATTCCGCGGTGGACACGATATTCGTCGGGAGATATGCGCCGATCGATTCGAATCGTGAATGCAACACCTGAACTCCTGAGATCAGTCAGTACATCTGACATCATTTGACGAACACCGTTGTGGCGGAACACTACCGCAGGGTAAGTGCTCTTCCGGTGGTGAGCGGAGCGGCCGCCACGGCGGCGGTTATGCCTAAAAGCTATATTCTCGTGCTGCGGAGATCGCCTCGCAGCTATCGTTTCGAGTCGGTTATATACAGTGTAAATGCCGAAGATTTGCCAGGATGGCGAATTGTTGGCTACCTTGCTGGATCATTGCTCGGGGGTCGTACATCCCGGCGCAGGCGAGGGCCTGGAGTGAGGGACTTCACGAAGATTTCGCGCGGGGGCGTCGGCGGGAGAATAGGTGTTGTTGTGCCGTGTACAAAACCCGCGAACGAGAATTTGTTTCGCGAGGCAAAGGGCGGTCATGGGCGGAACTCCGCATAGCTGGTGATTGAGGATCGGTTGCGCGGGTAGGGCGTGGGTAGGGCCGTCGTGCGCGGCGACCACGGGTATTTCGCTGAGGAGGTGAAGCTGTGGCTTCCATGGATCCTGATCCCGGACGCATCCCGGACCTGGAGCCGGGCGGGGGCGTAGCCCCGGGCTCGACGCCGCCCGAGACCGCGCAGACCTCGGGGCTGTCCGCACCCGAGCCGCGCACCCGGAAACGGTTTCCACCGACCGGGGTCGCCGCTGTCGTGGTGACTGTGTTGATCGTCGCGGTGTTCCTCGCCGCAGCGGTCGCGATACTGCTCGCCCTGTAGGACTCGGCGTCGATCGGAAAGGCTGAGTGAAATGGCGACAATCATCGACTCGATGCGGCCGCGAAGCCGACAATTGCCGGCTCCGTCGCAGGGGTGCTGATGGCCGGCGTCGGCAAATACGGGTCGGACGGCGGGGAATACCGCCGCGCAGCGCTCTACGTCGTCGGCGTGGTCGGGCTGGCCGCCATTGTTTTCGGCCTCGTGAATATCTGGGCGGCGAGTCGGAGCGCGTGCGAGCACGCGCACACCCACCTCTGCGACGGTGCTGCCGAGTCCGCCATCGTGATCGGACCCTCGGCGATCTTGTTGCTCGGCGGCATCGGCGCGTTCGTGCGCACAATCCAGCGGTTGCGGGCGGGCAAGTCATGGCCGACGTGGCAGGGGGCGGGCTGGTTTCTGTTCATCTTGATGACGGCCTACCTGGCTATCGGAGCGGGTACGGCCGCTCGATAGCGCGTTCTTCCCAAAGGATCACTGGCCGCGAGCGCGTTCCGTTCCCTCCTCGGGTCTGCCGGGCGCGCTCGACAGGTGGACGACCTTTACCGTGGTCATTTCGTCGAGTAGTTCGGGGCCGTAGCCGAATCCGGTGCCGGAACGGCCACGGGGCTGCGCGGCCCCGCCGGGTGCGCCGCCGAACACGGCGTTGATCTTGACGGTGGCGACGGGCAGGGTCCTCCAGGCCTGCTGGGCGTGGGCCATCGAACCGGTCAGCACGGTCGCGGCGAGCCCGTAGTCGCCGGCGGCCGCCTCGAGGAGTCCCTCGTCGAAATCGGGCACGATCCGTACCGGGGCGATCGGACCGAAGGTCTCCTCGCGCATCACCCGCATCCGGGGCAGACAGTCGATGAGGACGGTGGCCGGGTACCCGGCTCCTTCGCCGTCGGGAATCGCGCCGCCAACCAGGACCTGGGCGCCGTGGTCCACCGCGTCGACGACGTGATCGTGCACGTGCGCGCGGTGGCGGGAGTCGACGAGCGGTTGTGGGTGAGTGTTCCACTCGGCGGCGCGAGCGCTGAGCGCGTCGATGAAGTCGGCGGCGATCGCGCGGTGGACGTAGACGCGCTCGACAGAGGTACAGATCTGGCCCGCGTTGGCGAACGCGCCGAGGGCGGCCTGTTCGGCGGCCCAGCCGGGGTCCACGTCGGCATCGATGAGCAGGGGGTCGTTGCCTCCGTTCTCGAGCAACACCTTGGCGCCGGTGCGGGCGGCTGTCGCCGCGATGCGCTGTCCGGTCTCGCTGCTGCCGACGTGGGCGAGTACATCGACCTGGGCCGAGGAAGCCAACAGCGCACCGACGTCGCCGCTGCCCGAGACGGTCTGCAGGACGGCATCGGGAAAGTGGCCCGCCATCAGCGCGCCGAGCATGATGCCGGTGCGAGGGCAGCGCTCGCTCGGTTTGTGCAGCACGGTGTTTCCGGTGGCCAGGGCCGCGCCGAGCAGACCGCACGCGATGGCCACCGGGTCGTTCCACGGGGTGAGCGCGACCACCACACCCCGGGGTTGCGCGATCATGAAGTCGGTGGCCGCCGGGCTGCCCTGCAACGATCTGCCCCGGTGCAGGGGACCGAGTTCGGCGTATTGGTCGAGTGTCGCCGCGCCCGCGAGGACCGCCGCACGCCCGGAAGCCAGGGGCCGACCGGTTTCGTGCTCCAGGGTCGCGGCGAGGTCGTCGGCGCCGGCCCGGACCGCGTCCGCCGCTTCGCCCAGCATGGCGCCGCGCTCTGCCGCCGGGGTGGCGGCCCAACGGTCGCGGGCACCGCGCGCGGCCCGGATCGCCGCTTCGATCTGCACGGTGTCGGTAGTGAAGGGAGCTCGCGAATCAGGGGCTTCGGTGGTTCGGGTCATGCGCTGCGCATACCCGGTTGCGGGCGGGGAAACAGAGATACGCCGATCAGGTCGAGGATTCGTGCTCTTCGGTGCGGCCGCGCCTGCTTCCGGTGTAGGCGCTTTCGCGCAGGCGATTCACCACGCTCGGAATCATGGCGACGTCGGCGGGCCGGTTCAGGACCGGGTCGAAGAAGTCGGTGCGGTGCTCACCGGGCTCGGCGCGCCGCAGGTCCAGTTCGCCGACGGTCTCGGCGGGTCGGCCGAGGCCGTCGGCGGTGAGCGAGAACCGGATCACCCGGTGGTCGAGGTGATCGTGGAGCTGTTGTAGCGATGCGGTCTTCGGAAGGTCATCGGGGTCGAGGGGCTCGGCGAACAGCCAGACCGCGGGAGCAGTGGCGAATCGGTACGGCAGCAAGCTACCGAAGCACGCGCCAGCCCAGCCGCGGGCCGGGGTGATGACGAAGCGGCCGAGGGTGCCGCGACCGGTGGAGGCCAGCGCGAAATCCCAGGGATGCTGGTCGCGATCGAGGACCCGGAAGGCCAAGCCGAGAACGTCGGGCATACCGACCGGGCTGCCCAGGCCCTTCGACAACCGGGCGATGACGGCACGGTCGCCCGCACCGAACCAGGGCTCGTACTCGGGCGTGGCCCGGAACCGGCCCGCGAGACGGATGCCGCGCGGGTGGAACACCCGCGCGTGCCGGATCCGGGCCCCGGTCTCGAAGGCGGTGCGCACGACCGCTTCGGGCAACGCGGCGATGGCTTGCTTGTCGATCATCGGCGCGGGTCTCCGGAGATCGTCGACGTCGTGGTCTTGGTACGGCGCGGCAGGATCAGGCCGAGGGCGATCATGCCCAGGCCCAGGCCCAGGTGCAACCAGTTGTCGGCGTCGTCGAGCGGGACGAAGTTGGCGTCGCTGTGTTGGTCCACGAGCAGGCCGTAGAGCCACAGGGCCAGATAGATCACGCCGCCGACGAGCAGGAAGGTGCGGGCAGCGCCGGCACTGGCCGCCGCGATCAGGCCGAGCACACCGAACAGCAGGTGCACGACGTTGTGCAGCACCGAGACAGTGAAGATGCCGAACAGCTGGGCGTGGGACTCGTGGCCCGCCCACTGCAGGCTGTCGTAGTCGGTGGTGATGCCCGGGATGAACCCGAGGACGCCCACCAGCAAGAAGACCGCACCGACGGCCAGCGCGGCCAGTTGGATCGGCGAACGCGCGGTCCCTGTTCTGCTCACGCGAGTGGACACGGCATTGTCCTTTCGTTGGGGCGGGCCTGCCGCCGGGAGTGGCGTCGCCTGCCGAGGTGCCTGGACGTCGGACGCATGCCCGCTGTGCAGCGGGGTAAACGCGGCGCGTGCGTACGCCGCGCTCAGTAGCTCGGGCAGAGCTGCGCCGATATCGCGTCCAGAACCTGATCGCTGTCGATGGCGAGCAATCCGGGGTCGGGGGAGTCGGCGCGCGGATCGCCGTGCCGTCCCGCCCACAGCGCGCGGTGTCGTGCGCGCCCGGCCGGTGGTCCCCACTGCGCGGGGGAGACAGGTCCGAACAACAGCACCGAGGGTGTGCCGAGCGCGGTCGCGAGGTGGCCGATCCCGGTGTCGGCGCTGACCACCAAGCGGGCCCCCGACACCAGGCGAACCAGACTGTCGAGGGTGTGGAGGCCGCCGGCCGAAGCGGCGGCGGGCAGCCCGGCCAGCGCCGCCACCGCGTCGGTGAGCGGGCGCTCGTCTCGGCTGCCGGTGAGCACGACCCGATAACCCTGCTCACTGAGGTACGCGGCGACGGCAGCGAAGCGTTCCGGCGGCCACCGGCGTGCCGGTGCGGCCGCGCCGGGATGGACGACGACACAGCCGGGGACTTCCGTCGGCACCGGGTCCGGGGCCAACTCCAGGCGAGTGGGATCGGCGTCGATCCCGGCCGACTCGAGCAGCCGGCACCATCGGTCGACCTCGTGGGCCGACTGATCCCACGCCGGGCCCTCCAGTCCGGGGAAGCGTGGGTGCGCGTAGGTGAGTATCGACGCCGGTCCGGTCGCGAGCAGAGCGGCGATGCTCTCGGGTCCGCTGCCGTGCAGGTTGACCGCGAGATCGGGCGGTGGGCCCGGCCAGCTCAGCGCACCGAGGTGAGCCGTGGGCAGCAGTGCGTCGGTGCAGTCGGCGCGGGTCAGCAGGGGCTGCAAGTATTGCGGCGCGGCCAGTACCAGCCGGTCGCGGGGCAGGGCGGCGCGCAGTGCCCGCAGCGCGGGCAGGGCGGTCAGCAGGTCGCCGATGCCGAGGGCGCGCAGGACAAGGATCATCGCCACCCCACCGCGTCGGCGGCCGACATCGCTGAGACGACGACGGGTTCTGGTTCGGCCAGCGACGACGCGCCACCGTGGCAGACGAAGTCCGCCGCCGCCACCACCGCGTGGCGCACCGCGGGCTCGGCCGACTCGCCTTCGGCCAGCACCACGGTGGCGGCGGCGGCGAACCGGTCGCCCGCGCCACAGATGTCGGCGCCGCCGGCGGCCTGGCATTCGCTGGGTACTCGCACCCGCAACCCCGCCGGGAACTCCTCGCCACACAGGTAGGCCCCGTCGGCGCCGAGGGTCACCGCCACCGCGTGCGCCGACCACAGCCGGGCCAGGGTGCCGGTATCGCGGATAGTCGAGGCCGAGTCGAGCAGACGCAGAGCCTCGCTGCGATTGGGCGTGACGATCGCGGTGTCGGGAATGGGCAGCGAGCCCAGCGGGTGCGGATCCCAGACCACCGGGATGCGGTGGGCCAGCGTGCGGAGCAGACCACGGATCTGGGGATGGGAGGTCATGCCGCGGCCGTAGTCGGAAACCAGGACACCGGAAGCACGGGCGAGCGCGGTGTCGACCTCGGTGGGCACCGGGCCGGGGGCGACCTTTCCGTCGCCGGAATCGCAGCGGGCGATCACCACCGTTTCGCCGGAGTCCTCGGCACGCAGCCCGTTGGCGCGCACGCGTTGTTTGCAGACGGTCGACCCGTGCAGCGGCACCGCGATGACCTCGACGTAGGGCTCCAGCAGGGCGCGCAGTTGCTGTCCGGCGTGGTCACCGGCGAACCCGCCGATCAGGACCACCTCGTCGGCGTCGGCCGCGGCGAGCCGGGCCGCCAGCCCCGCGCCGCCGGGCCGGTACCGCATCGCGTGCACGTCGACGATCGGGGCATCGTCTTGGCTGTAGCGATCACAGTGGCCGTCGACATCGATGTCGAGGAACACATCGCCGAGCACGACGATCGGTCCGGGGTGCGCAGTCACGGTGCCTCCAATGCGGCGTCGAGGGCCGTGCACAGCGCGTGCACGAGCACCAGGTGCATTTCCTGCACGGTCGCCACCGAGTCGGCATCGACGGCGATGGCGTCGTCGCACACCGAGGCCAGCGTGTTGGGCGGCGGACCGGTGAGTGCCCAGGTGGTGATGCCCATGTCCTGGGCTGCTTTGGCGGTGGCGACCACGTTCGGGCTGGTTCCGCTGGTGGACAGCACGACTAGGGCGTCACCGGGTCGGCCGTGCGCGCGCAGTTGGCGCGCGAACATCTCCTCGATGCCGTAGTCGTTCGCGATCGCGGTGGTGGCCGAGGAATCACAGTGCAGGGCGATCGCGGCCAGCGGCCGTCGCTCGGTGCGGAAGCGGCCGGTGAGTTCGGCGCTCAGATGCTGCGCCTCGGCGGCGCTGCCGCCGTTACCGCAGGTGAACAGGCGCCCGTCGCGATGATAGATGTCGGCGAGCTGCTCACCCCAGGTCCAGATGCGGCGGATGGCGGGCCCGCGGTTGCGTTCCAGCGCCGTGCCCAAGGCGCCGAAGTGCTGTTCGAGGCCCGCGCCCGTTTCGGCGACGCGATGGGAGATACCGGTCCGATCGTTCATGGCGCGAACTCCTTTCGTGCGGCGCCCGACAGCGCCAGGGCGACAGCAGTGGACAGGTCGTCGGCCACGAGTGCGGTGGCGTGCGCGTGCTCGATCTCGGCGGGACGGGTAGCCGGGGTCGGTACCAGGATCGCGGGGCAGCCCGCGGCCTGAGCGGCGGCGACATCGGTCCCGATATCGCCGATCATCACGCAATCACCGGGACGTACGCCCAGGTGCCGCGCGGCGCGCACGATCATGGCGGGCGCCGGCTTGCGGCACGGGCAACCGTCGTCGGGGCCGTGCGGGCAGATCTGCCAGGTGTCGAAGCGTCCGAGGCGCTCTTCGATCGCGGCGCCGACCGCGTGCACTTGGTCGAGCGTGATCAGCCCCCGGGCGATGCCGGACTGGTTGCTCACCACACCGAGCGCGACACCGGCGCTGCGCAGGCTCGCCAGGGCCTCGGCCGCACCGGCCACGGGTCGCACCAGGGCTGGGTCGCCGAGGTAGGGGATGTCGTCGATCAGCGTCGCGTCGCGATCGAAGAGCACCGCCGCGGGCCGGGCGCTCATGCGGGCCGCCTCGTTTCCACGGTCAGGCCCTGGTCGTCGCAGAGTCGGCCGACCGCCTCGACGACCTGGGACGATTCGATCCCGTCCAGGCACGGATGCCCCGGGATCGGGCATCGGCGGGCCCTGGTATCGGCGCACGGTGCCGATTGGTCGCCCAGGACGATGACCGGCACACCGTAGGGGGCCCATCGGCGGGCTGGGACGACCGGTGCGAACAGCGAGACCACGGGGGTGCCGACCGCGGCAGCGAGGTGCGCGGGCCCGGTGTTGGGCGCCACGACGACATCGGCGTCGCGCAGCACGGCGGCCAGCGTCGCCAGATCGGTCCGCCCGCCCAGGTCGGTGGCCAGACCGTCGGCCACGGTG
The DNA here is from genome assembly GCA_014360565.1 of Nocardia sp. Taxonomy (GTDB): domain Bacteria; phylum Actinomycetota; class Actinomycetes; order Mycobacteriales; family Mycobacteriaceae; genus Nocardia. Next base: position 22,325 of record JACIXH010000037.1, on the reverse strand, counting down.
GCGGTCCGCTCGTCGGGCCCGCCGGTGACCAGTACCCGGTAGCCCGCTCGGACCAGGGCCGCGACATGGGCGGTCGTGCGTGCTGTCGAGGGCCGACGGGCGGGTACTGCCGCGCCGGGATGGACCACCACATAGCCGGGGCCACCGGTGAGCGCGGTGACATCGGGCAGGTCGTCTTCGCGTATCCGCAGCCGGTCGCCATCGCCGGCGCAACCCGCGGCCTCGGCGAGCGCGAGGTTGCGCAGCTGCTCGGGTCGGTCCTCGTCGAGGCGAAGGCGGACATCGAGCAGCGATCCGGGGTAGTCGGTGCTGATGGCCGCGATCCAGTCGACCCCGGCCATGCGCAGCAGCAGTGCCAACGGCAGCGGAGACTGATGGAACGAGGTGAAGATCAGGGCCGCGGTCGGTGCGGCGGCGGCGATGTCGGCCAGTAGCTCGTCGACAACCGGACGGGTCACCGCGGGTGCGTCGAAATCCACCCAGCCCGCCTGGAATTCGATGACATCGTCGACACCGGGCAGGAGCCGGGCCGCGCCCGCCCCGCGCGGCCCGGCCAGAAAGGTGACCTTGTCGGCGGTGCCGGCCACCGCGCGCACGGCGGGTCCGGTGAGCAGCACATCGCCTGCGCTGTCGAGCCTGGCCACCAGCACGTGTTTCATGGCCGGCCACCGTCGAGGTGTTCGGCCAGCAGCGCGTTCCAGCGGTCGACGAACTGATCGATACCGAAGTGGGCCTGTGCCCAGTCGCGGCCGGCCTTGCCGGTGAGGTGGGCGAGGTCGGGTTCGCGCACATATCGGCGCAATGCCGCGCCGAGCACCGACAGGTCGGTGGAGACGACGCCCGCTTCGGGTGGGATCGCCGTGGCGGCTTCGGTCGCGCCCACCGCGACGACCGGCATGCCCAGGTGCATCGCCTCGAGCACCGACAACCCGAGCGAGGTCCACCTCGGCGTGTGCACGAACACCCGGCGGCGGGCGAGTTCGGCGTGCAGTGTGTCCTGCCGGAGATCGCCACGACCGCACACCTGTTCGCGCGGACGCTGCACGGCGGTGTGGACGTGGTCGGTGTCGATGCCGAACACGTCGACCGGTGTGACGTCGGAGAGCTCGGCGAGCAGATCGGTCCCGGTCACCCGCCACCGCCGGACCGGTTCGTTGACGATGGTCGCGGCACGGGCCAGCTCACCGGTGTAGAGGTAACCGGGGTCGAGGACGCCGTGCGTGAGCACCCGCACGGGGGTGTGCCCGTTGTCCCACATCAGCCGGTTGAACTCGGTGACGTGGACCAGGGTGAGGTCGTCGCGATCGGCCAGCGGATGCCGGGTCGTGGCGGCGTGGCCCGACGGGGTGTTGTGCTCGACGTAGATCAAGGGCACGTCGGTGCCGGGCGTGCGGCCCAGCCAGCGCCGGGCGAGGTCGAGCTCACGCGGTCGCTGCGCGACGACGATGTCGACGTGCTCGTCGGCCAGCGCCTGCGGCGCGATCTCCTCGGCGCCCGCGGGCCACGGGCGCCCACACCGTCCCAGCGCCCACGCGCCCAGTCGCGGGTCGTGGGGGATCAGGTAGCGGTGCGGTCCCTGAACGAAGGAGCTCATCCAGGAGCCGTGCACATGCCAGGCGAGGATTGTCGCGGTCATGGCCACGACGGTTCGGTCGACGGGCACACCATCAGCTCGCGCACCTGGCAGCCCGGTGGCTGTGACAGCGCGAAGACCACCGCGGCGGCAACGTCTTCGGGCCGGTTGAGGGCGGCGTCGGGGGGCGGTGCGTACTGCGGGGTGCGGTCGTCGAAGAAGGCGGTGTCCATCCCGCCCGGCACCAGCAGCGTCACACCCACCTCGCCCGCGGTTTCGGCGGCCAGCGCGCGGGTGAAGCCGACGATCCCGAATTTGGAGGCGCAGTAGGCGGTGGCATCCGGCAGCGCCCGCATACCCAGGGTGGAAGCGCAGGTGACCACCGTCCCGTGGGTGGCCCGCAGGGCGGGTAGCGCGGCGCGCACGACGGCCGCGGTGCCGAACAGGTTCACCTTGACGACGTTCTCCCATTTCTCGGCCGACACGCTGTCGAGGGGTCCGCACGCATCGGTGCCCGCGGCGGTGAACACCGCGTCGAGGTGGCCGCCGGTGCGGTCGAGCAGTCGCCCCACCGCCGCGGTCGCCGCGTCGGAGTCGGCGAGATCGGCACGCTCCCAGTCGCTTCCGTCGACGGGCGCGTTGCGGTCGATGACCAGTGCGGTGCCGCCCGCGGCGCGGACCGCGGCCACGGTGGCGGCGCCGAGCCCGGAGGAGCCGCCGGTGACCAGCACGGTGCCGAGGGGGCGCGAAGAGGGGGACGGGTTCACGGGGTGGAACTCCTTTCGGGGGGAACGACGGTCATGCCGACAGCGCGGCCCGGTCGACGCGGCGGGCGCTCACCTTGCGGTAGGCCGCCAGGGTGCGCGTAGCGACGCGGTCCCACGCATAGGTGTTCTCGGCGCGCCTGCGGCCGGCGGCGCCGCGGGTCTTCGCGAGCGCAGGCCTGTCGAGCAGCGGGCGGATCGCGTCGGCGAGGGCGGCAGGGGAGCCGGGGGGAACCAGCGCGCCGGTGACCCCGTCGACGATGGTGTCGCGCATGCCGCCCACCGCGGTGGCGACGACGGGTCGTGCGCAGCCCATCGACTCGAGCGGCACGATCCCGAACGGCTCGTACCACGGCGTGCAGGTCACCACGTCGGCCGAGCGGATCAGTTCGGGCATGGCGGTATGGGGGACGGGACCGAGCAGATGTACCCGATCGGCGACCCCGCGACGTTCGGCGCAGTCCTGGAGCCGCTGAGCTTCGGAATACCCCTCGTGTGCCGCCTCGTCGCCGCCGGCGATCACGAGTTCGGTGTCGGGCAGGTGGGGCAAGGCGGCAACCGCGAGGTCGTAGCCCTTGCGCCGCACCATTCGGCCCACCGACAGGATCCGATGCGCCGCACCCTGTTCGGCCACGGGGCCGTCGGGTGCGAACAGGTCGAGGTCGACTCCGCAGGGCACGATCGATACCTGACGCGGCGGCACTCCCATCCGGGAGAGTTCACCGACCTCGTCCGAACAGGTCGCGATGATGCGCGCCGAGCGCGCGGCGACCAGGCGCTCGATCCGTAATCGTGCGGGCGGGCTGGTGTCGGCGCGGCCCTGGTATCGGTGCTTCACCGTGCCGAGGGCGTGGAAGGTGACTACCACGGGGATCTCGGTTCCGTGCGCGGCCAGCTCCGAGGCCATGCCCGACATCCAGAAGTGCGCGTGCACGACATCGGGGCGTTCGCGCGCCCACGCCTCGCGCAGGAAGACGGCGAAATCACCGAGGTGGGGCAGTATCTCGTCTTTGGGAATGGGTCGGCGCGGACCGGCGGGCACATGCACCACTCGGTAGCCGTCGGCGGTGTGGACGGTTCGTTGGGCTCGGCTGCCGTCGTCTCTGGTGTAGACCACCACGTCGTGACCGCGTCGCGCGAGCGTGGCCGACAACGCCGCGACATGCACGTTCTGCCCCCCGGCGTCGGTGCCGCCGAGCTCTGCCAGCGGACTCGCGTGTTCGGAAACCATGGCGATCTTCAACGCTGACTCCTTCGTCGGGCGATCGGCTGCCGTGCGGACGGCCGCCGCCGCGGGGATGCGTGGCGCTGTTCGTGGGCGATATGCCCGGCGAGAACAGAGCCAAACAGCGGCGTACCGGTTCGGGTCGCGCCGTTTCACCGGTGACCGTCGGGGTACTGCGGCCAGGGCGCTCGAAGCGTCACCGGTGAACGTTGTGAAGGAGCACACGATGTCGATGCAGATCAGCCCGCCCGGCACCGGCCTGTTCGGCCCGATCGCCCGGCCGTTTCCCGGCGTCGGTCGCATCGTGGTGCTGCGTGGTGGTGGTGTGGGCGACCTGGTGCTCGCGCTGCCCGCGGTGCAGGCGCTGGCCGCGGCGTACCCTGCCGCGCGGATCACCCTGCTCGGCTCGGCACTGCACGCCGCGCTGCTGCGGGACCGGCCGAGCCCGATCGACGATGTCGCTGTGCTGCCGCCCCGTGACAGCCGGGCCGAGAACGATCTGCTCGACCGAATCGCCACGCAGGCAGTGGATCTGGGCGTTCAGTTACACGGTGGGGGCGCCTGGTCCAACGGTTTTCTGCGTCGTACCGGCGCCCGGTGGACGGTGGGTTCGCGCGCGGAGGGGGCAACGGGGCTGACGCGCACCGTGGCGTTTCGGTACTACCAGCACGAGATGCTGCGCGCGCTCGAGGTCGTCGGGTTGGCCGGAGCCACCCCGGTGACCCTGGAGCCCTCGCTCACCGTCACTGCCCGCGAGGAGGCGGCGGCCGAGCGGATCGTCGGCGCGTCGCCGGGCCCCATCGTCGTCGTGCACCCTTCGGCCACCGATCCCCGACGCCGTTGGCCCGCAGGCAAATTCGCCGAAGTGATCGAGCACTGCCTGCGAGCCGACGCGAGCGTTTTCGTGATCGGCGCGCTGGAGGACCGGGCACTGCTGCGCGATATTCTGCGCCGCGTGCACCCTCGCGAAGCGGGCCGAGTCCGTTGCCTGGTCGGCGCCGAGATGTCCGAGCTGTGTGGGTTGCTCACTCGCGCAACGGTATTCGTCGGCAATGACAGCGGCCCGCGGCATCTGGCGAAGGCGCTCGGCGTGCCGACCGTCGGGATCTTCTGGATCGGCAACCTGGTCAACGCCGGCCCGCTCAACCGGACCCGCGACCGGGTACTGACCGCGTGGACCACCTGCTGTCAGGTCTGCGGCAGCACGCTCACCGACGAAGGCGCGCATCGCTGCGCGCACGACAACTCGATCGTCGCCTCGGTCGCGACCTCCGAGGTGTGCCGGGAGATCGACGAATTCCTCACTGCCGCCGGTGTGGTGACGCCGCTGCGGTTCGAGTCAGGACTACCCGCCGAGGTAGCCACGGGCGAGGGCAGTCGGTGACATCGGTCAGGTCTCGCCGACGCGGCCGCGAATCCGGTCGATCATCGTGGTCGTCGAATGATCGGCGAGGTAGTCCAGCACCCGAACCTGTCCGCCGTACTCGCCGACCACAGCTGTCTCCGGCAGCATCTCGGGACTGTAGTCACCACCTTTGATGTAGAGCTGCGGCTGCGTCGCGCGCAGGAGTTCGGCCGGAGTGTCCTCGTCGAAGACGGTCACATGGTCCACGCAGCTCAGCGCCGCCAATACCGCGCAGCGGTCGGCCGCCGTATTGACCGGGCGTTCTGGTCCTTTGAGTCGTCGCACGCTGCTGTCGGAATTCACGGCGACCACCAGCACATCACCCAGGCTCTTGGCCTCGTTGAGGCAGGCGATGTGACCGGCGTGCAGCACGTCGAAACACCCGTTGGTGAACACCACGCGCTGGCCTGCGGCTCGTCGGCGGCGGACCGTGGCCACGAAATGCGCGCGGGAGAGCACCTCGGAACCGCCGCCACCGAGCCGGGCCCGCAGGTCCGAGCCACGACAGATCGTGGTGCCGGGGCTGCCCAGCACCACATCGGCTGCGGCCTGGGCGAACTCGACGGCGCCGGTCAGCGGCATCGCGTCGACCACCGCGGCGGTCAGCGCGGCGACGAAGGTGTCGCCCGCGCCTGCCGAACGGTTCTCCGGGACGGGACAGGCCCAGGTTCGATGGGGCGGACGGCCGTCGACGAGCAGCACCGTGCCGTCTTTGTCGAGGGTGACCACCACCGCCGCCGCCCCGGTGCGCCGCATCAAGGTCGCGCGCTGGGCGACGACCGCCTGGGCGCGGTCGGCATCCGGTTGCTGCGTGGTCTCGAGCAGGTCGGCGGCTTCCTCCGCATTGGGGGTGACCAGATCGGGTCGCAGCGCTTGCCAGCGCTGGGGACGATGCGCGTCGATCACCAACAGCGGCAGGCTGTCTCGGCGCGCGAGCAGCGCGTCGCGAACTCGGTCGTCGACAGTGGCGCCGTAGTCGCAGACCAGCAGGGCATCGGCGCCGGTGAGCGCCGCGTCGAGCGGGGCGAGCACGGCCGTGGAATCGACGGGGGCGCCGTCCTCGTCGTAGCGCAACAGGATCTGCTCGTCGGCCATCACGCGCACCTTGACCACGGTCCGGCCTTGCGGTTCGACGACGATACCGCCGATGTCGACGCGGTTCTGCCGCAACGATGCTCGTACGGCGCGCCCGGCGTCGTCGTCGCCGACCACGGCGACCATGTGCACGTCGGCGCCGAGCGCGGCGAGATTGGCCGCCGTGTTCGCCGCGGCGCCGGGAACTCGCCGGGTCTCGGCGACCTCGACTACCGGTACCGGCCCTTCCCGGCACAAGCGCAAGCAGCGACCCCGCTTCCACACATCCAGGACAGCGTCACCGAGGACCACGATCCGTGGTCTGCGGGCCGCCACCCGGTCGACGGATTCGGGGTCCGGCCCGCGAAAACCGGGATCGATGTCGGCATGGTCGAACGGCATGGTCGTCCTCCCTGAACGGTGTCGTCGGCCCGCCGCCGGGTGAGTGCCGCGGTCGGACAGCGGGATGTCATCGGGTGTCGTCGGCCGCGGCGTCGCGGGCGGTGGAGATCAGCCGGTCGTGGAGCTCTTCCTGCTCGTGCACCTGCCGGTCCTCGAGGTCGAGAAAATCCTCCCTGGCGCCGCGGGTGGCGCGGACCAGCTCGTCGAGCTTGATCAGTACCGCGTGATTGGCGCGGTTGGTGGTGTGCTGGAGCCGGAAGAGCATGACCACACTGATCAGCCCCGCGCTCGTGTAGATCGTCGTCTGCCACCAGTCGGGGAACCGGGTGATCACACCGGCGCTCAGCCCGAGCACGGCGACGACCAGCACGACGGGCCATGTCCAGCGCGCTCCCGCCCAGTGCGTCGCCGCGTCAGGAATATCGGTCGCGAGCCGGCGCGCGCGTGCGATGCCCTTCACGCCTGTCACACCTTTCACACACTGTCGACCAGCTCTTTGTGGCCGGACAGCCGCGCGCAATGGGCGCAGCAGTACACGGTTTGATCGTGTTCGACCCCGTGGCCGAGCACTCGGCACCCGCAATGGGCACAGCTGGGGGCCAATTTCGAGGCAGCGCACTCGATGCTGTCGAAGGTCCAGCTCTTGCCGTCGCGGCTGACGGTGAAGGCCCGGGCGTAGTCGTTGCCGCAGGTTTCGCAGACTGCCATGGTTACCACCCTCTCGTCGGTCGTACTTCGCGCGTACCCGGTTCCACCACCGCGAATCGGTGATCGGCCGCGCGGTCTCGACGCCCGGCGGCTGCGCACCGGATCCGCCGGGCGCTCGTTTGCCGTCGGGGTTCGGGGGTAGTTCGAGTCGACATCGCGACGTACCGATGAGGGAAAGGAAGACCGATGATCGGTGATGACGAGACCTCCGATGCCGCCCAGGGCACCGGTAGGACCGAGCCGGATCAGCCCGAGGTCGTCCCCGGATCGGCGCCACAGGCGGCGGGCTCGGTCCCGGATGCCCCAAGACCCGCCGATGACGACGAGGAACCGGGCATCGCGTCCGAGGGGCCCGCGTCCTCGCGCGAGTGATCCGGGCCCAGCGCACCCGGCCGTCGAGTGACTGGAGGGTGACGTGCGACTGCGACGCAGCGATCCGGACGGTCCCGGCATCCGGCGTCGGGTCCGGGGCAAAGGCTTCTCCTACACCGACATCGACGGGTCACCGATGTCGCGCACGCGGATACTCGCGCGGATCGAACGTTTGGTGATTCCGCCCGCGTGGCGGGCGGTGTGGATCTGTCCCCACCCCAACGGCCACATCCAGGCGGTCGGTACCGATGCGGCGGGGCGGCGCCAGTACCTCTATCACGAGCAGTGGCGTCGCGAACGCGACGAGGAGAAGTTCGACCGCGTGCTCGAACTGGCGACTCGGCTGCCCCGGGTGCGCGAGCGAGTGGCAGCCGATCTCGGCCGGGCGGGACTGGGGCGGCACCGGGTGGAGGCGGTGGCCATCGGTCTGATCGACCGCGGGGTCTTCCGGGTGGGCAGCGAGGAATACGCCGAGGAGAACGGCACCCGGGGCGCCGCCACCTTGTTGCGTGAGCAGACCCGAGTGCACGGCGAGCAGATATCGTTCGACTACGTCGCCAAAGGGAGTGTGCGGCGCCAGGTCACGATCTGTGACGCGCTGCTGGCGAGAGCGGTCCGCGCACTGCGTCGCGTGCGCGCGGGCTCACCGCGCTTGCTGGTCTACCGTCATGCTGGCGAGTACCGAGAACTGCGCGCCGACGATATCAACAGCCGGTTCAAGGAACTGGCAGGCACGGAGTGCAGCGCCAAAGATCTGCGCACGTGGCAGGCGACGGTGCAGGCGGCCGAAGCGTTCGCCCGCCACGATCCACCCGCGACCGCTGCGGCCCGCAAAAGGCTCGAGCGAGAGGTGGTGGCCGATGTGGCCGCGACTCTGGGCAACACCCCGGCGGTAGCCCGCGCCTCCTACATCGACCCCAGGGTGATCCGGTGCTTCACCGAGGGGGTGACGATCGCGGCCGGGGCAGCACGCGCGGCGAAACTGCGCGACCCCGACGAGCGCAGGCGTGTGCTCGATCGCGAGGTGGTACGTCTGTTGCGTCGCGCTCGCCGCTAGTTCACCGCGATCACGTTCTGACCAGGCGGTTCGAGTCCGCATCGGTTTGGCGGTCACCGGAGCGGGCATGTCCGGAGTGCGACGATCCCCCGCCGAACGCGAGGTTCGGCGACACCCGTGAAGGACAGGTGGTCACCATGCTCGCCCACGAGGAGAACGGTGCGACGATGCCGTCGGAGGTGACCTCGCGCGTACCGCTGTTCGACCGGTTCGCCACGGCGGCCGCCACTTTCGCGTCCAAGGCGTGGTTCTTCGCGGCGTGCCTGGCCATGGTGTTGGTCTGGGCGCCGTCGGTCTTGGTGTTCCCGAGTGTCGACACCTGGCAGCTGGTGATCAACACCGCGACGACGATCGTCACCTTCCTGCTCGTCGCCCTGCTGCAGAACACCCAGGCCCGCTCCGATCAGGCGTTGCAGCAGAAGCTCAATGCCATCGCTGAAGGACTGGCCGGACTGATGATCACGCTGGCACGCGACTATCCCGCACTCGAGCACGAGCACACCGAGTTGGTCGACGCCGTCGGCCTGGAGGACCGAGAGAGCAGCGACTGATCCGCTACCGCGGCAGTTTCGGCGAGACGGTGCTGGGTAGCGCGTAGACAACCGACGAAGGGATTGTCGAGATGCCGAAAACCACCACATCAGGGCGCGCGAAGACCTCGGAGTTGCCGAGTACCTTGCAGCGCTCCAACGAGAAGGCCCAGCGGACCTTCGCCAAGGCCCATGACGCGGCGTTGAGCGAATACGGCACCGAGGCACGGGCCAATCGCGTCGCCTACAGCGCTTTGAAGCACAGCTTCGAGAAAGTCGGCGACCACTGGGAGCCCAAAGGCACACGGGGCCCGTCTGATTCACGAGCCGCGTCCTCAGGGCCCGCGGCCGCCGGTTCGACCGCCGAGGGCGTGAACGCGAATGCGTCCAAGAGCCATTTGATCGATGTCGCGGGGCGGTTGTCGATCAAGGGACGCTGGCAGATGACCAAAGACGAACTGGTGAAGGCGATCGAGCGTGCCAACCGTCGCGCGAGCGCCCGTGCTCGGCGCTGACCAGCGTGAAGATTCAGACGGCGGAGGAGGTCGTGGGCTCGACATGATCCATCGCGCTGCCGTGGAGCAGGCTCAGCGGGGCCGGTTCGACCCCGGGAAGGGCGAAACGCCGCAGCGCGGGGACGCCGCGATCGATGGTGGCGCTGGAGAGCAAGTGCAGGACCACCCCTTCGCGCAGAGCCCACGGGCTGACTTCCAGCGAACGGACATCGAGCTGGGTCATCGTGGTCTCGGCGACGAGAGCTCCTGCCAGGATCTGGCGCGCACGTGGCGCGGAGACACCACGCAGGCGGGCCCGCTCGGCGGCCCGCAAGCCGGCGAGCAGATCGACCTCGGCCGTGACAGCCGCGCGGGTGATGGATCGGGAGACGAAGGGGCCCTTACGTTGTGGCGGCGCACCGGCCAGCCGGGCCAGCTGCTTGAACGTCTTCGAGCTGCCGACGACGCGCCGGGGCGGATCCTCCCAGTGCAACCGGTCGCGGACCTGCGCCAGGCACTCTCGGACGTGGCAGCGCAGCTGTCGTCGCTGGTCCGCGGTGGGCGGATCGTCGGCCAGGAATTCGCGGGTGAGCCGGCCCGCGCCGAGCGGCAGCGACGCCGCGAACAGCGGTTCGAGGTCGCGACCGAGCACGACCTCCATCGAGCCACCGCCGATGTCGAGCATCAGCAGCGTGCCCGCCCGCCAGCCGTACCAGTGCCGCACCGCCAGGTAGGTCAGCCTCGCTTCCTGGACTCCGGTCAAGAACTGTGGCCGGATCCCCGACGCCGCCTCGACGCGGTCGAGGACCGCTTCGCGATTGGGAGCGTCACGGATCGCGGCCGTGACGAAGGCGCAGAAGTGTTCCACCTCGAATCTGCCTGCCGCGCACAGTGTCCGGTGCACCGCGTGGGCGACGCGTTCGGCGCCCGCGGCCGAGATACGGCCTTCGGCGTCGAGGTCCTCGCCCAGCAGCACCGGTTCCTTCACCGCGTGTAGCGGCAGTGGGGGAGCGCCCGGTGTCGCGTCGACGACGAGGAACTGGGCACAATTGGAACCGATATCGAGAACGCCTGACCTCATGTGGCCGCTATACCCCCGGCGCTCGCCCGCACACAGCCCGAATCCCGCGCGGTGGTGGCGTGCTCGCCGAGTACCGGCGGGTCACAGCGGCGAGCGGTCCCGGGCAGACCGCCGGCTGATCGGTGGCGCCTGCTCAGCCGCCTCCGTGGTCGAGCGGCGTCCGCTCCGCGAGTGCCTGCCGTCGCAGCGAGCTGAGTGTGCGGGCCAGGATGCGCGAGACCTGCATCTGGGAAACGCAGATGCGCTCGGCGATCTCGCTCTGGGTCAGATTCTCGAAGAACCGCATGATCAAGACCTGCCGTTCTTCGTCGGGCAGCGCGGCGATCAGCGGGCGTACCGCGATCGCGTCCTCGGTCAGCTGATAGCAGGGCTCGTCCGCGCCGAGGGTATCGGTGATCGGCTGGGTCGGGACGTCGCGATCGTCATCGCCGACGGTATCGATCGAATTGGCCTGGTACCCGTTGCTCGCGACGAGCGCGCGGGTGACCTCGACCAGGTCGACTTCGAGCTCGGCGGCCAACTCCTGTGCGTTGGGCACCCGGCCCAGCCGCTGCGACAGCTGTTCGGTCGCCGGGCCGATCCGCAATTGGAGTTCTTTGAGCCTGCGCGGAACGTGGACCGCCCAGGTGCGATCACGGAAATGTCTGCGCACCTCGCCCATGATGGTGGGTACTGCGTAGGACAGAAAACTACAGCCGCGGGTGACATCGAATCGGTCGACCGCGAGCACGAGTCCGACCCTGGCGGTCTGCTCCAGATCGTCGAACAGTTCACCGCGCCCGACGAACTTGCGGGCGATGTGATCGGCCAGCGGCAGACACAGTCTGATCACTTCGTCGCGCACGGCGTCGTAGTGTTCGTCGCCGGGTGGCAGAGTTCGTAATTTCTCGAACCAGGTTTCGATGTTGTCGTAGCTGTCGCCGGGGGAATGGGATCGCCGGGCCGGCGTGTCATCGAGGGCCGTGCTCTCCACTGTCATCGCAACATGCCTCGCTTTCGGGCGGGAGCTGGATGTGATTGGAGTACCCAGACACCTTTCGGCTACGCCCCTACCGCCACTTTTTCGCGCACGGCCTCGCGCGCAGCGGGCAATGCCACGGTGGACAACGGGCAGCACTCGCGCCGACAACGCGGATCGTCGAGCGAGACACCCGGTCGGCGACTGCGCGCGGCCGGTGGTTGGCGGTTGCCGGGACCGTCGTCTGGGACAGCGTCCGAGCCGGACGCACTGGCCCCGGCAACCGCCCGCCGACCGGTCAGGAGTTCGGCCATCCCGTCCCCGGTGGCGGTCTGTGGTTCGCCCTACGATCGGGCGATACCCGAGCGGATCTGCTCGAAACACCGCACGCGTGCGCGCCGGCGCCGACTACGTTTCGCCCGCTCGGCGCTGCTCTTGGGCCAAGCGGCGACGTTCCTGCTCGCGATAGCCGTAGGTGGCCTTGCGGACGGTGACGTCGTCTTCGAGGCCCGATCCCACCGCGCCCGCGACCGTGCCGAGAACGGTGGCCATCAGCGCGATCGTGAAATAGTCCGCGATGTCGGTGGGGCGGCCGAGGGTGGTCGCGAGATAGTCCGGCGACACGACGAGGGCGACCGCGGCCAGCGCCAGCAGATACAGCGCGAGGAAGAACACGATCGTGCCGACCGCCACCGTGCTCACGGTGCCCGCGTTGCGCAGCGCGAGATAGCGGTCGTCGCCGGCACTGCTGTCGGGTGCGCGGCGTTCCCACAGGCTGTGCCCGACGATGACCCAGGTCGACAGCGCGGTGAGCGCGGCCATCGTGATCCCGGCGAGCCGCACCGGCTCCAGTGAGGCGGCCAGCGTCCAGATCGTGGAGTACAGCACGCCGAACGCCGTGCCCGCCATCGCACCGGCCAGCGCCGTGGACAGGCCCACGATCAACTGCCATGGGCGGTTCGCCCGCACCATGCCCGCCAGCACGCGCACCGAGCCGAAAGGCTCGCGGCGCAGCAGGTGCAATTCGCCGTTCGCGTTCCGCACCGCCCGCACCCCACGAGCGCGCAGACGCGTCGGCCCCGAGGCGGCCTGCGCACCGCCGCCGCGCAAGTCGGCGACGATCGCCACCGCGAGCTCGCGCAGCCGGTGGCGCAGCCGGAATCCGCCCAGCGCGGGCAGGGAGATCAATGCCACGTGATCGGCCGGATCGATCTCGGCGACGAGCACCCCCGCGGTGTCGCGCAGCGGGAGATCGGTGACGCACAACGCCAGGTCCCACGAGGTTTCGCTGACATAATCGCGGGCCCGGTCGATGAGGTGGTCGTTGTCGGGATACATCGCCTCGAAGGGATCTCCGTTGACCTCGACGCGCCATCGCACCCGCTCGTCGAGGAGCCGTTCGAGCTCGCGGGGCAGATCGGCAGGCAGCGAGCGCGCGAGCCGGGTGGGCAGATCGGGGTCGGCCAGCACGCCGATCGTGACCTCGTCCTCGGCTCTGCCCGGCACAGTCATCGAAACCGCACCACCCTTCCTCGTGACCATGGTTTCGAGCGGCATTCCCGGAAAACGCGCCCCGAAACGGTTGTCGAGCGTCGGTCCCGAGCCTGTTTCACCGCGGCCGTTGCGGCTAGACCGCAAAGGTGAAGAATGTATTCGTACCCGGTTTGACCGAGCTGCAACGAGGCGAGATCGGCACGATCGATATCGCGGGTGGCATGCGCCTTTTCGGGCTGCTCGATTTCGACGCGCTGGTCAAGGCCGAGGAGTTCGATTTCGAAGAGTTGCTCGATCGCGCCAGAAGCGAGTTGCGGGCTTTCCCGGGCGAGGTGGACGCGATCATCGCCCATTGGGACTTTCCGACCAGCGTGATCGTGCCGATCCTCGCCCGGGAGTGGAACCTGCCCTCGCCCAGCTTGGACAGCGTCCTGCGGTGCGAGCACAAACTGTGGAGCCGCGTGCTCCAACGGGAGTGTGTCCCCGAATGCGTGCCCGAGTTCAGTGCCTTCGACCCCTTCGACCCGTACGCCCTCGCCGCGATCGATGTCGGTTTTCCCTTCTGGGTGAAGCCGGTGAAATCCCATTCGTCCCAACTCGGTTTCGAAGTACACGATCCCGACGAGTTCGCCGCCGCGACCGAGATCATCAGGGCCGAGATCGGCCGGATCGCCGATCCGTTCGACCAAGCCCTCGCCCACGTCACGATGCCGGAGGAGATCAGGGTCGCGGGTGCGCGCACCTGCCTCGCCGAGCAGATCGTCACCGGCACGCAGGCGGCGCCGGAAGGGTCGATGGCCGGTGGCGAATATCAGGTGCACGGCATGTTCGACATGCGCAAGGACGCGACCGGGCACAGTTTCGCCCATCTCGACTATCCAGCGCGCACGGTCCCGAAGGCGGTGCAGCAACGCATGATCGAGGTCACCGAGCGCTACCTGCGCCATGTCGGCTACGACGACGGCTGCTTCAACTCCGAGTTCATGTGGGACGAGGACACCGACACGCTCTCGCTGATCGAGATCAACACCAGGATCTCGCAATCGCACAGCGATCTGTTCGCGAAGGTGGACGGCACCTCCAATCACGCGGTGGCCCTCGACGTGGCGTTGGGACATCGGCCCGAGATGCCCCACCGCAAGGGCGAGTTCGCGGTGGCGGCGCAGTGCATGGTGCCGCGCTACGAGGACGGTGTCGTGGTGCGCGTTCCCGATCAGGAGCAGATCGAGGCACTGCAACGGCGCTTCCCCGGCACGGTGGTCCGCATCGAGGTGCACCCGGGGGACCGGCTCTCGGAGCTGCCCAACCAGGACCCCTACCGCTACAAGCTCGCCACCCTCTACGTCGGCGCCGCCGACTACGCCGCGCTCGAACAGCGCTATCGAGACTGTCTCGACGCCCTGTCGTTCGAATTCGAGGAGGTCGATTGAGTGCGGACGGTCGAATCGTTTCCGTACGAGGTGCGCGTCACCGAGAACGTGTTCATCCCGATGCGCGACGGCGCGCGCCTGGCCGCCCGGATCTGGCGGCCGGTGACCGAGGACCCGATGCCCGCGGTCCTCGAGTACATCCCCTATCGCAAACGTGATCTGACCCGAGGCCGCGATGCCCTCAATCACCCGTACCTGGCCGGCCACGGGTATGTGTCGGTGCGGGTGGATCTGCGGGGCAGCGGCGACTCCGACGGTGTCCTGCGTGACGAGTACCTGGCCGCCGAACACGACGACGCGTGCGAGGTGATCGCCTGGCTGGCCGAGCAACCCTGGTGCGACGGCAATGTGGGCATGATGGGCATCTCCTGGGGCGGCTTCAACAGCCTGCAGGTCGCGGCGCGCAGGCCACCGGCGTTGAAGGCGATCGTCAGCGCCTCGGCGACCGAGGACCTCTACGTGGACAACATGCACTACATGGGCGGCTGTCTGCTCTCGGACAATCTGTCGGAGGCGACGGTGATGCTCGCCTTCAACAGCTTGCCGCCCGATCCGGCGATCGTGGGTGACCGCTGGCGCGAGATGTGGCACGAACGCCTCACCGGCAGCGGCCTGTGGATCGAGCGGTGGCTCGAACATCAACGCCGCGACAGCTATTGGGAGCGCGCCTCGGTGAACGAGGACTACAGCGCGGTGCAGTGCCCGGTGCTGGCGGTGGGCGGCTGGGCCGACGGATACACCAACGCGATCTTCCGGTTGCTCGAGCACCTCGATGTTCCGCGACTCGGACTGATCGGGCCGTGGGGGCACAAGTTCCCGCATCTGGGCGTACCCGGCCCCGCGATCGGTTTCCTGCAGGAGATGGTCCGCTGGTGGGACTACTGGCTCAAGGGCCGCGATACCGCGATCATGGACGAGCCGATGCTGCGCGTGTGGATGCAGGACAGCATTTCGCCGCACCCCTCCTACGAGGATCGGCCGGGCCGCTGGGTGTGCGAACCGTCCTGGCCCGCACCGAATATCGACTTCCACCCGTTGTACCTGGGCCGCTACTCGTTGACCGAGGAGCCGGCGCCGCCGCGCACCCTGGACCTGCAATCCCCGCTCAGTGTCGGCATGTTCGCGGGCAAGTGGGCGTCCTACGCGGCGACCCCCGACCTGCCGTCGGACCAGCGCGACGAGGACGGCGGTTCGCTCGTCTTCGAGACCGAGGCGCTCGGCCAGACCTGCGAAGTCCTCGGCGTGGCGACCCTGGATCTCGACGTGTCCTCGAACCGGCCCGCCGCCATGCTCGCCGCCAGACTCTCCGACGTGGCGCCCAACGGCGAGGCGACCCGGGTGACCTACGGCGTGCTCAACCTGACCCACCGCGACGGCAGCGCGGCACCGCAGCCGCTGGAACCCCGACGATCCTATCGAGTGCGCTTGCCGCTCAACGGCATAGCGCATTCCTTCCCGCCCGGCCACCGCATCCGGCTGTCGGTGTCCTCGTCGTACTGGCCGCTGGCCTGGCCCTCACCGGAGTCGGCGTTGCTGACCATCTCCACCGGCAACTCCATCCTGACCCTGCCGCGGCGGACTCCGCGTGAGCAGGACGCGCGCTTGCGGCCGTTCGGTCCGCCCGAGGTCGCGCCGCAAGCTCCGACGACCAGGCTCGAACCGGGCCGTCATCACTGGAAAGTCGAACGCGACCTGGAGAGCGGGATTTCGACGCTCGAGATCGAGAACGATCAGGGCACACTGTCGCTGGACGACACCGGCACCATCGTCCGGCGAGCCACCACCGAGTGGTTCAGCTTCCAGGACAACGATGTCACCTCGGTGCGCGGTGAAACGCGAACGCTGCGTCGCCTCGAGCGTGACGGTTGGCGCACCGAGATCACCACGCGCACCGTATTACGATGCACTGCCGTCGAATTCGTGCTCGACGCGCAACTGGACGCCTACGAGCTGGAAGACCCGGGGTCCAACCAGCGGCCACTGAGCAAACGGGTGTACTCCCAGAACTGGCACCGCCGGATCCCGAGGGATCTGGTCTGAAGCCCACCATCGGATGTCGATCCGGCTCGCCTCAGCGTGCGCGGACGGCACGCCCGCGATCGGCGATCCGGAACTCGACTGTCACGGGTAGCGCGGTGAGATCCAGGGCTGTGCGCAGCCGGGTGACGGCGTGGCCGAGGATCCGGATGCGCAACGCGCTCAGATCGGCATCGGGGTCGGTGGTGACCAGCAGATGCAGATCGGGTGCGAGCGCGTTGCCCGAGAGCCGGGCGGTGGCCGAACGGACACCGTCGTAGGTCTCGATATCGGCCGCCACCGGCTCGGCGGCCGTGCTCGACCCCAGCCGGGTGCGACCCCGCTGGTCCGGCTCACCGATCTGCCACTCGGTGCGCTTGGGCAGCCGGGTGAACTGTGCGGCCAGCCAGCGCAGTGCGGCCAGCACCAGCACGACCGAACCGGCGATCGCGAGGTAGAAGACCAGGCGGGGCGGTTCTTCGGTGCCAGGGACCAGGGGCGTATCGCGGGCGACCCGGCCGATGGCGCCGAAGTGCGCCGCGATCAGTAGCGCGCCCGCCGCGGCCAGCAGCAGGCCGAGGAGGCCGAGCAGACCGCGATTGAGACGGGCGGGCCGATTGGCGCTGGTCATTGTGCACCTCCGTGACCGATCGTGCGCAAGCTGGTGCGCAGACGGGGAACATGAGCGGGCTTGATCCGTTCCAGCCGGGTGGCCACGGCCTGACCCACGTCCTGCGCGGTCTGTTCGACGGTGTGGTGGGTGTGTCCAGTCACCTGGATCTTGCCGCGGCGCAGCCGAACTCGCGCCTTGTCCAGACCGTCGACGCCGCCCGCCGCGTCGGTCAGCGCGTGGCGCAAACTACGGCGCGCGATGCCGGCGTCGATGCCGTCGCCGGGCTCGAGCGCGAGCAGCACCGGCTTGCCCGGCAACGCCGCCGCCGCCAGTAGCGCCAGCCCGAGCACGGCGACGACGATGCCCGCGCCGAGCACCCACCCGCTGCTCCACGACGTGGCGTGCAGCCGGTCGGCGACGGCGTCGTAGGAGACCCACTCCCGAGCGCCGGTGAGCCGCTGGATCAACGACACCGCGACGAGCACGGCGGCGGCGCCGAGCAGCAGCGCGACAATGATGGCCGGGACGACCCGGCGGGGACGGCGCGTCATCGAACTCTCCTCTGCGGCGGATCCGGCACCATGGCCGACACCTCGATGTCGACCCGTGGCACGGTCATGCCGGTCAATTCCTCGGTGCGGGCGATCAGGTGCGCGCGGCACTCGCTGGTGACGCGCGCGACCGGCATCGGGTAACGGATCGGCAGCCGGACGTGCAGGGTGGCGCCTGCCCCGACGACCTGCGCGCTCACCTGCACATCCGGCTCCACTCCGGCCACCTCGGTCGCGGCCCGAGCGGCGATGCGCCGTACGGCGCGCTCGTCGATCGTGGTCGCGCCGGGCAGCTCGGCGGCGGCGCTGGTCATCGCCTGCTCCGATCCTGCGCCGAACGCAGGAGACCGGACAGGTCGACCTCACCGTCGAGCCAGCGCCCGATCAGCAGACCGAGGCCACCGAAGATCAGCACGACCGCGAAAGCCCCGAGCCCACCGAACGCGGCGGCGAAGCCGAGCGACAGGCCCATGACGAGGCAGATCATGGTGGCGTTCATGTCACTGCACCCGGTCGCGAGTGGGCGCCTGCTGCTGCGGCTGATCGGCGTCGTCCTCGATGTAGACGTCGTTGACGTTGATGTTGACCTCGACGACCTCGAGTCCGGTCATCTGTTCGATGGCCGTGATCACGTTGCGGCGCACCGCGCGCGCCAATTCGGCGATGGCGACCCCGTAGTCGACGACGAGTTCGAGATCGACCGCGGCCTGCTTCTCGCCCACCTCGACCGAGACGCCCTGGCCGATGCTGGAGGACGCACCCGGAATACGGTCGCGCAGTGCGCCGATGGCGCGGGCGGTGCCGCCGCCGAGGTCGTAGACGCCGCGCACCTCGCGCGCTGCCAGTCCGGCGATCTTCTGGACCACGGTGTCGGCGATGGTGGTGGTGCCCTGATCGGTTACCAGAGCGCCGTTGCGGTTGGCCGCGTCAGCGGTCTTCTCGACGGCCTTGCTGGTCTCGCTGGTCGTGCTGGTCATGTCTGCTCCCGGTTGTCTTGTGCTCCAACAATTGTCGAACTAACACTGGTAGGACACCCTGGTTCGCGATTCGTCACGGGCCAGGATCGTGATCTGGATCGCTGTCGCCGGCGAACGCGTCGGTGTGCAGGTCGACGACATGGATCCGCAAACGCGCAGTGGCCCAAGCGGTCCCGGCCAGCACCGGCCGGACGGCGGCATCGAGCCCCGCCAGCAGCGGACGCAGCGGCAGGCTCGCCGCGACGACGCGGATCTCGACCACCGCGTCGCCGAGGTCGACGGCGGCACTGCCCGCGTTCCACGGCAACCACCGGCTGTTCTGCAGGCCCATCGGGACCGCCGCGTACACGCCGTCCACGGCGTCGATCGTCGCGACGATCCGCTCGATCAATTCGGTCTCGGTAATGCTCACGCTCGCTCCGGTTCGATATCGAGCACCCAGACCGTCACTTCGTCGACCTCGGCGCCGGTGTGCTCGGCCACGGCCCGGGTGACGGCCAGCTGAACGGCCCTGCCCACCTCACCGGCATGCCCCGAGGCCGTCAACGCCAGATCGACCTGGACACTGAGCAACCCACCGGCGCGCCGGATCCGGACGCCGGCCGAGGGCACCGGTTCCTGCCCGATCCACAGATGGCGGCCGGTGCGGGCCAGATGGCCGACCAAGCCCAGGACCCCGGGCTCGAGCCGTGCCACGCCCGGGACCTGCGTCGCCGCCCGGGCGGCGACACCGGCGATCACGGCATCGCCGACGACCAGTTCGGTCTCGGGCACGGTGGCGGTCATCGGTCTGCCTCGTAGATGTCGACGACGGTGAGGTCGAGCGCACCCAGCCGCACGCCCACCCGCGCGCTCGCCGCGGCACGTACCCGAGCTCGCACCACCGAGACGATGTCGTCGATACTCGATCCGCCGTGGCGGACCGCGATGGTCATGTTCACGGCGATCACCTGCTCGCCGTCCTCGCCGGTTTCGCTGCTCTGTACGCGGCAGCCGCGCGCACGCACGCCGTCGACGGTGTCGGCCGCGAACCGCAGCACCACCGCGACGGCCTGTTCGCTGACCTGGATCGCACCGGGATGGGGTGTGTCGAGGGTGAGGGTATGGCCGCGGCGCACGTCGGCGCGCACGGCGGACATGATGCGCCCGAACAGATCCGGTGGTGGCGGGTCGGGTTCTTCGATCAGTTCGCGGGTGGCGGTGCGCAACGTCAGCAGGCTCTCCCTGGCCGCCGCGCAGTGGGGGCACGAGGATTCGTGCGGGTCGAGGTCGCCGTCATCGAGTCGTTCCCACACCTGTTCGAGCCCGCGTCCGCACGGGAGCAGGTAGTCGTTGTCGGTGCTGTGGGTCACCGCCATGGCTTCATCACCTCTGCCAGTTGGGCTCGGGCACGTGCGATCCGCCCGCGCACCGCTGTGCTGTTGGCGCCGACGATCTCGGCGATCTCGTCATAGGAGCGGCCGTGCACTTCGCGCAACAGCCAGCAGGCCCGCTGTTCGGGCGTGAGCAGTTGCAGCGCGTCGGTCAGCGCCGCCATCTGACTGCTCACCTCGGTGGCGTGGTCGGGCCGGGTGTCCGGATGGGTCGAGGCCGTCGTGTCGGGATCGACCTCGGCGGCGGGGCGTCGCGCGCGGATCACGTTGAGGCACCGGTTGGTCGTCATCCGGTAGAGCCAGCCCGCGAAAGCGGCGTCGTCCTGCAATCGCCCGATCGTTCGCCAGGCCTTGAGGAACACCTCCTGGGTGACGTCCTCGGCTTCGGCCCGGTCGGCCAGCATCTTGGCCGCCAGGCGGAACATCGGTCCTTGGTAGCGCAGCACCAGCTGCTCATATGCGCGGACATCGCCGTCACGCGCCCGACCTGCGAGGGTCGCGTCATCCAGCTCTGCCTCGGTCGCGGGTGACGTCGTAGTCACACGGCACCTCCTCCGCTGCTCCTGTGATGGACACCGACGCGCGCGTCATCGTCACGGCGAATTATGGGTGATCGTCGTCTCGTTATCGGTTCCGTGCGCTTTCGGGGTGTCGCGGTGTCCTCACTGTGTGCGCCGAACGGTGCGTGATCGAGGCGAGAAGGAGTTCACATGTCTGTCGCAGACAAGTTCAGCAACACCGCCGATGACCTGGGCGGCAAGGCCAAGGAAGCGGCGGGCGCCGCGACCGGCGACGAGCAGCTGCGTGCCGAGGGCAAGGCCGACCAGCTCGAGGCGGGCGTGAAGCGCGCGGTAGCGGACGTGAAGTCGACCGTCGGCGATGCCGTGGACGCGGTGAAGCAGAAGTTCGGCAAGTAACGCACTGTCGGACGCGGATCGAGCCGACCGGACGACCGGTCGGCTCGATCACCGCGCAGTGCTCGGCAACGGCCAGTCCAGCGCGATTCCCAGGATGGACCCGACACCGCGGACCGCCGAGATCACTGCGCGCACCTCGTCGATCCCCTGGCCGAAGGCCTCGGTGCGATCGTCGATGCGGAACGGGCACAGAAAAGTGTGTGGCCGCTCGGGGTCTTGGCGGGGCCTGCCGAGCATGATGACCACCGGGCCCGACGGAGTCTGCACGGCCTTGGCGCCCAACGGTGGGCCGAACTCGCGGGCCTGCGCCGCCGACAAGGGGGACTCGCCGGTGCGCCGCCGCGAGACGATCGGTGCGCGCTGGTCGCCGGACGCGCTCGCGTGGCCTTGCGCGCCTGCCCGTGCCGCGGCCTGGGGGATATCGATCAACGCCGCGTAGATGGCTCCCAACCTGTCCGGGCCGTGGACTCTGTGCGCACGGGCGCCGACGACGCGGTAGGTGCACTGCCAGCCGTGCGTCGCATGGTCCTGTCGCGGATCGGCGATCTCCACCCGTATCTCACGATCGCCGGCTCTGACGGTGCTCGCGATGGCAATCTCGTCCAGTTCGCTGTTCACAGTTCCTCCCAGATGATCGGGCCACAAGGCCGACGGAGTTCGCTGTGCACAGACGTCCGGATGGGTCGGGCGGCCCCACGGCAGGGGGCAGCCCGTTCTGGGATCAATCGGCGGGATCGGGTGTGCGGATCTCGGCGGGCATCGACCCGCCCGCCACATCGGCGGAGATGCCGTGCTCCTGCTCATAGTCGGGAACGGGCGGCGCCGGCTCGGCATCCTGGTCGAGATCGACGGTCTCGCCGGTCGGCGGGGCCGGTGCGGCGGGGTCGACGTCGGGTTCTTCCTCGGCCAGCCGATCGTCGATCCCACGCGGATGGGCCTGCTCCCAGGCGGTCATCCCGTATTGCGTAGCACCCTCCCAGTGCTCGGGCGGGTCCATGCCGGCTTCGAGCGGGTCTTCGTGCAGCCGATCCTCGTCGAGGTCCTCGCTGCTGTTGAGCGCCGCGGGATCGGTCTCCACCGAGTCGGGTGCGCCGGTGTCCTGCGGCGGATCGAAGGTATCGCCGGGTTCGGTCATCGCGGGTCTTCCTTCCCGAACGTGAGCGGGCCACCTGGACGTCGCAGTCCGCGGTGATGGTCGTCTGCGCAGTACCCGGCGAGGTCGGCGGGAAACGCGACGAGCCCAGGCCGACCTCGCTGGTCGGCCGGGGCTCGTCGGATACCTCAGCGCAGGTCGAACCGATCGTTGTCGAC
>JACIXH010000369.1 GCA_014360565.1 Nocardia sp. | reverse complement strand
CGGGCGTGGCGAATCCGGTGCCGTGTTTGTACGGACGGCACAGCGCAATCAGCACCGCGCGCTGGGTATCGGTGAGTGAGCGCATCGTGGGGATGGACCCGGAGGCGGTATGCGTCGCGTCGTCCACGACGCCACCGAAATCGAAGAAGTGCACGAGCGTGGTCCCGACCCGGATCCGGTCGCCGGGGCTCAGCCGGCGCCGCCCGACCAGCCGCTCGCCGTTGACGAAGGTGCCGTTGCGCGAAAGTCCGTCATCGATGATGGTCCAGTGCGCGCCGAGATGTTCGATGGCAGCGTGCAGACGCGATACCTCGGCGTCCCAGGCCAGCACCAGATCGGCCTGCGTATTACGGCCGATGGTGACCCGCTGCTGACCGGCCTCCAGCGCCAATTCATGCTGCTTACCGGTGTCGTCGGTGTACCGCAGAAAGGAGCTCACGCCACAACACCGTCGGATACTCGAAACACCTTGCGCACGAACATCAGTCTACTTCCCTACCGACGTAACCACGCACGCCTCGACCTCGAGAAGGGGCGGGCAGGCGAGGCCTGCCGTTCGCGGCCGTTCCGTCGCCGAGGTGGGCGTTGCGTAGGCGAGGGCAGGAGCGAGCAACAGCGCCTCGACGATGGGACCGGCGGGGCCGCGAACCACGCGGCGCCCGCGGCGCCAATAAATCAGCTCTTGCCGACTTCCTTGTTGTAGGCGTCGGTGATTTCCGCCGAGATACGACCGCGAGCCGAGACCTTGTGGCCCTTACGACGAGCCCATTCGCGAATTGCGGCGCTCTGTTCACGGTCCATGGAAACGCGGCTCTTGCCCTGCGGCGCGGGTGCACCGGCAGCCTTCACCCGGCGACGGCCACTCACGCGGCGGGCGTTGGCGACCCACTCGTCCAGGCCTTCGCGCAGGCGCGCCGCATTTGCCTCCGACAGATCGATCTCGTACGACACCCCATCGATAGCGAACTCGATGGTCTCGTCCGCGATGGACTCACCGTCGACATCGTCGATCAGGCTAACGGTGACCTTCTTTGCCATGAGATGAACGTCCTCTCGAAATCGTCAAGCCTGCCTCCAGGCCGAATACCCGAGGCAAGAATACCCCGAAATGCGAAATTTCCAACACGGGGTCTTCACCCCGCGAATTCACTGGTCAGCGACTAGTGGGCCGGACAATCGGGAACAGGATCGTTTCCCGGATTCCCGAACCAGTGAGTGCCATCAACAAGCGATCGATTCCCATACCCGTTCCGGTGGTCGGCGGCATGCCGTGTTCCATCGCGGCGAGGAAGTCTTCATCGAGCACCATAGCCTCGTCATCGCCCGCCGCGGCCAACCTCGCCTGATCGACGAAGCGTTCGCGCTGGATCACCGGGTCCACCAGTTCCGAATAGCCCGTTGCCAACTCGAAGCCGCGAACATAGAGGTCCCACTTCTCGGTGACGCCGGACTTGCTGCGATGCTGACGGGTCAGCGGTGAAGTCTCGACCGGGAAGTCGCGAACAAAAGTCGGTGCGTAGAGCTTGTCGCCATACGCATGTTCCCATAGTTCTTCGACCAGTTTCCCGTGACCGTAGCCCTTGCCGGAAGGAATTTCCAGACCCACCCGATCGGCTAGTGCGAGCAATTCCTCGACAGTGGTTTCCGGAGTCACCTCGACACCGATCGACTCCGACAGCGAGGGGTACATCTCGACGGTCGTCCACTCGCCACCGAGGTCATATTCAGTGCCGTCGGCAAGAGTCACCAGAAGAGTGCCGAATGCCTCTTGTGCGACTTCCTGGATCAATTCCCGAGTCATCGTCGCAGAGTCGTCATACGTGCCGTAGGCCTCGTAGGTTTCCAGCATCGCGAACTCGGGCGAATGTGTGGAGTCGGCGCCTTCGTTGCGGAAGTTCCGGTTGATCTCGAAGACCTTCTCGAGGCCGCCGACCACGCAACGCTTGAGGAACAGCTCCGGCGCGATCCGCAGGAAAAGGTCCATGTCGAGCGCATTCGAGTGGGTCACGAACGGACGCGCGGCGGCACCGCCGTGGATGGTCTGCAACATCGGGGTCTCGACCTCGAGGAAACCGCGGCGCTCCAGCGCATTGCGCAGCGCACGGACCACGTTCACCCTGGTCCGAGCCATTTCCCTGGCTTCGGGACGCACGATCAGGTCGACGTAGCGCGCACGGACGCGCGACTCCTCGTTCATCTCCTTGTGCGCCACCGGCAGCGGGCGCAGCGACTTGGCCGCCATCGACCAGGAATCGGCCATCACGCTCAATTCACCGGTCCGCGAGGAGATGACCTCGCCGTGCACGAACACGAAGTCACCGAGATCGACATCGGATTTCCAGGCCGCCAGTGCGTCGGCGCCGACGCCGTTGAGGCTGATCATCGCCTGCAGCTTGGTGCCGTCGCCTTCCTGCAAGGTGGCGAAGCACAGCTTGCCGGTATTGCGCACGAAAATGACGCGGCCCGCGATACCGGCTTGTAGGCCGGTCTGGGTGTCGGCTTCCAGATCCGGGTAGGCGGCACGGATTTCGGCGAGCGTGTGGGTGCGCGGCACCACCACCGGGTAAGCCTCACCGCCCTCGCTGAGCAGCCGTTCCCGCTTGTCCCGGCGAATCCGCATCTGCTCGGGAACATCGGTGTCCACAGCGGAAGTGGCGGCGCGGCCGGGTGCGGCGGGGTTAGGAGTGCTCACGTTCGATAACGATAGCGGTCGAGGGGAAATGAATTGCGCGCTCCCCCGCCTCCCCGCGAATTCAGCGGGCCGTCCGGAAGTCTCGGCCGTCAGCTGTCGCGCTCGCGTTATGCGCGGCGACTGCTCGGGGGTGGCCGCGAAGTTGCCCGAGCAGTCGCGAAATCAGTGAGGCACTTCACAATTCGATAGCGGCACTTTGCGCACCGGTCGGCGCTTACAGCGAGGCCAGGGCGTCCAGTTCACGCGCGAAATGCGGCACGCCGACACCGACGGTGAGCAAGCCCGCCGACTTCAGCGCCTGATAACCACCGATCACATCGCTGGCCCGGTGCAGCCCCAGGTCCTGCAACGCTGCCGCGGCCAAACTCGACGTGTACCCCTCCGAGCAGAAGATGATCCATTCCACATCATGATCTACGGCCAACGACAACCGCGCCGACGAGGCCGGATCCAGTCGCCATTCCAGGACATTGCGCTCGATCACCAGCGCGCCGGGCAACGAACCTTCGCGCACGCGCTGGGCGGCGGGCCGGATGTCGACCAGAATCGCGCCACGCTCGAGCGCGGCGGCCACGTCGTACACATACACTCGGCGCAATCGAGCGCGAGCGTTGTCGAGCATCTGATCAATCGTCAAACGGCTCATCACAGATCACCTTCGGGCTGGTCGGTGAGGACGGTTTTGGTTCGGCGCAGCGTGCCGTGGCCCGTCACGTCGTAATACGACATCGCCGACAACGGCGGAGAATAAGCGTGCACGCTCAGGGTGGGATCCAGCGGACCGACCGATTCGGCGGCGGCGGGCGCGCGCACCACGTCGTGCACCCAGCCGATCGGGAACGACGCCTGATCGCCTGCGGCGAGCGTGCGCCTTCGTAACTCGGTGCCATTCCAGCGGTATTCCGAAAGGGCGCCGCTGAGCACGGTGAGGGCGCCGAGCGAGCCGGCGTGGTCGTGTAAATCGGTGAATTTGCCCGGCGTCCAGCTGATCAGCCACACATCGACTTCGTCGTCGTGGGAGAGCCGGGCTGCCCAGCGCTGTTCCGCGGGCCAGATGCCGTCAGCGGGAAGCAGGTGGTCGTAGCGGCCTGCGAGGATGTCTTCGGCGCCCTCGTCGGTGAGCCGCAGCAGGTCGGCGGGACGCAACCGGGTGGGCAAGGCCGAGGCGATCGCCCGGTCGAGCGGGGGCGTCGCGGAATACTCGTCACGCGCGGACGGAAGGGAAAGGACAGAGGAACGCATGAGCGCATCTCCAGGAGGTGAGATATCGGTCGAGGGAAACGTCAGCCTCGAACGGTCGAGGCAGATTAGCCTCGACAACACTCCTGGGTGCTCACACGGAAGATCACGAGCGCCAGCTTAGCAGACACTATTTCTTGTTGCGATCGTAGACATGGCGCAGGCCGGTCAGCGTGAGGTGCGGGACGTGGGAATCGATGGTT
>JACIXH010000368.1 GCA_014360565.1 Nocardia sp. | reverse complement strand
GAAGGCCGATCCGATGTTGTCCGTCCCGCCACGATCACCGTGCACACGAGCGAAGGAAGCCACACATGAGCATCGCGAAGACACTGCCGACCACCACCCTGGGCGCCGGCGGGCCGCTGGTCGGCACCCAGGGTCTGGGCTGCATGGGCATCAGCGAGTTCTACGGCGACACCGACGCCGCCGAATCGCGGGCCACCCTCGACCTGGCGCTGGAACTCGGCGTCACGCTGTTCGACACCGCCGACGTGTACGGCTCCGGCCACAACGAGCGATTCCTGGCCGATTTCGTGCGTGCCAACCGCGACGACCTGCTGATCGCCACGAAGTTCGGCATCGTCCGCAAACCCGACGACCCGGCCTTCCGCGGTTTCGACAACTCCCCCGCCTACATCCGTGCCTCGGTCGAGGCCAGCCTGCGCAGGCTCGGCACCGACACCATCGACCTGTACTACATGCACCGCCGCGATCCGGCGGTGCCGATCGAGGAGACCGTCGCCGCGATGGCCGAGCTCGTCGCGGCGGGCAAGGTGCGCGCACTCGGGCTGTCCGAGGTCACCGGTGACGAACTGCGCGCCGCGCACGCGGTGCACCCGATCGCGGCCCTGCAATCGGAGTGGTCCCTGTTCTCCCGCGATGTGGAACGCACCGCGGTGCCCGCCGCGGCCGAGCTCGGTGTGGCGTTCGTTCCGTACTCGCCGCTGGGTCGCGGCTTTTTGACCGGCGCGTTCGCATCGGCGAAAGACCTGAGCGACAAGGACTTCCGCCGCTTCCAGCCCCGGTTCACCGGCGACAACGCCGAACACAACGCCGATCTGCTCGCGCCGCTGGTCGCGATCGCGGCAGCGCACGGCATCACCCAGGCGCAAGTCGCGCTCGCGTGGGTGCACGCGCGGGCGGGGGTACACAAGGTGTCGGTGGTGCCGATCCCCGGTACCCGCAAGCGGACCAGGCTGGCCGACAACGTCGCCGCCGCGTCGGTGCGCCTGTCGGCCGACGAACTCGCGACGCTGGAACCGATCGCCGGGCAGGTGGCGGGCAGCCGCTACGCGGATATGTCGTTCACCTCTGCCGGGCGCGAATAGCATGCTGGGGACAGCGGTGCCGCGCGCTCGACAACCATGTGGAATAGGCAGCCGCTGAGGAACAGTTCTTCGAGGAACACAAGCAGGTGATCCTCCGGGTCACCGTCACCGGTCGGCGCGTTCACGTACCGATCCTCAGCGCACCGGCAGCGGTGCGGAAGGAGCGTCAGCAGATGACCGAGGCCACCACCGCCGAGCCGCAGCGCCGCGTCGTACACAACCCGGAAAACAACCGCTACGACGTATTCCTCGACGACCAACTCGCCGGCTTCACCGAGTACGTCGAGCGTGCCGGCGATACCGATTTCGTGCACACCGAGATCGACGACGCGTTCGCGGGCAAAGGGCTCGGCGGGGTACTCGCCCGCGGAGCCATCGAGGACGTGATCGCGCGCGGGCGCACCATCACCGCGCACTGCCCGTTCATCCGCGGCTGGCTCGACAAGCACCCCGAGTACGACGCGCATGTGGTGGGCAAGGGCATCGCGGGTGAGTGACCTGGAGGCCCATCCCACCGAGGCGGTGTGCGAGCCGTCGCCCAGCCCCGGACCGGCCGCCGAGCTGTACCCGCCCAGGGAGGTGCCGCTCGGCGGGGTGCGGGGGGTGTATGTGGAACGCACACTGCCGCAACGGGATCTGCCGACCGTCGGCGCGTGGTGCTTCCTCGACCGGTTCGGTTCGGCGGCCGCGACCGAAGCAGGCGCCTCTCCCGACATCCTGCCGCATCCGCACATCGGCTTGCAGACCGTCACCTGGCCGCTCGACGGCCGCATCCGGCATCGTGACTCGGTGGGCTCCGATGTCGAGATCGAACCGGGGCAGCTGAACCTGATGACCTCCGGCCGCGGCATCGCGCACTCGGAGTTCGGTGTGCCCGGCGTCGAGGCGGGCCACGGCCTGCAACTGTGGATCGCGCTGCCCGGCACCGCGACCGGCATCGATCCACATTTCGAGCAGCATCGCGAACTGCCGGTCTACGCGCAGCCGGGGTTGCGCGCGACGGTGCTGATCGGCGCACTGGGCGCAGTCACCTCACCGGCCAAGGCCTATACCCCGATCGTCGGCGCCGACATCGAGCTCGATTCCGGTGCGCAGGCGCGGCTGCCGCTGGAGCCCGCGTTCGAGCACGCGGTGCTGGTGATCGCGGGCACGGTGACGGTCGACGGCACCGAACTCAGCCCCGGACCGCTGCTCTACCTGGGCACCGACCGGACCGAGCTGCACGTGACCAGTACCGACGGCGCGCATTTCGCATTGGTGGGCGGCGAGCCCTTCGCCGAGGAGCTGGTGATGTGGTGGAACTTCGTCGGCCGTAGCCACGACGAGATCGTCGAGGCTCGCGATGCGTGGGAGGCCCACGACACCAGCCGCTTTCCCTTGGTCGTCGGTCACCCGCCGCAGGAGCGGATACCGGCCCCGCCGCTTCCGCCGTTGCGCTTGAAGCCACGCAAACGAGCGACGGGGCGCACCCACCTCTGACTCGTCGCGGAGGTCGGTCTCGACAGCTGGCCAACCCTGCGTGAGCCGTCGCGCGAGCCCGATCGGTCCACGCCCGCCGGGCTGTACGCCGAGGGCGCCGCCCTCCTACCCCGATGCGCCTCCCCTGGCCGGCATCGGGGTACCTGCGTCAGTGGCCCTCGGCCAGCAGAGCGTCGAGCGCGCGGTAGGAATCATTGAGGCCGCCCTCCATGCCCGAGGCGAGCATGCCCGCGCATTCCTCGGCGGTGTGGAAGACGCTGTCGGTGACGACCCTGGTCCGACCGCCGCCGAGGTCGACGAAGGTGGTGGCGTCGATGGAGATGTGCGCGGGCATACCGTCCCATTCGAAGGACTGCACGATGCGCTCCTTCGGTGTGATGTCGCGGAAGCGCCCTTCGAAACCGTGGGACTGGTCGCCGTCGTGCTCGACGAAACGCCAGTGCCCGCCCTTGCGGAACTCCCAGCGCTCGACGTCGACCACGTGGCCGCGACCCCACCAGCGGGAGAGCTGCTCGATGCGACTGTAGGCGTCCCAGACCCGGTCCAGCGGCGCGTCGAAATCGCGTTCGATGTGGACTTCGCGGTCGGAGGTGGACGTGATGACCGCGTCGTTGGTGGTTGTGCTCATTGCTCTGGCTCCGTTCGTTGCAGGAATTCACCGAGACGGTCCATTCGGGCTTCCAGCATCTGCCGGTAACCCTGCATCCAGGCCACCTCCCGATCGAAGACGTGCTCGCCGATCCGGCAGTACCGCACCCGCCCACGCTTCTCGGTGACCACCATGCCCGCGTCCTCGAGCAGCGCGATGTGCTTCTTGATGCCGGTCAAGGTCATCTCGAATCGCTCGGCCAGCTCGCTGATACTCGCGGGCCCACGCCCGAGTTGCTCGAGGATGCCCCGTCGTGTGGGGTCCGCGAGCGCTCCGAACGAGGCGTCTAGGAAGTCATACTGAACCATCTAGTTCAGTATTGCCCGACCGCGCCATCGAGTCAAGCCTCTTTCGCCGAACCCTGGACGAAGCCGGGAAACGACTACTACGCTTTGTCGTAGAACTGGCGGGAATCATCGAGGGGGAACACTCATGGACCAGACCACCTGCTGCATCGTCGGCGGCGGCCCCGCGGGAATGATGGCCGCACTGCTGCTGGCACGTGCCGGCGTACACGTCACGGTCCTGGAAAAACATGCCGGCTTCCTCCGCGACTTTCGCGGTGACACGGTGCATCCGTCGACGGTGCGTTTGATCGACGAACTGGGCTTGGGCGCCGAATTCGCGCGGTTGCCACGATCCGAACTGACCCGGATGTGCATGTATGCGGGCGACCGGATGATCGTCGCCGCCGACCTCACCAAGATTCCGGGACGCTACCGGCACATCGCCATGGTCCCGCAGTGGGATTTCCTCGACTTGCTGGCCGGCGCCGCAGCCGGGGAACCGACCTTCACGTTGCGCATGCAGACAGCCGTGGTCGGGCTGATCGAAGAATCGGGCCAGGTCAGGGGCGTTCGGTATCGCGACACCGAGGGCGTCGAGCACGACCTGCGGGCAGACCTCGTACTCGCCTGCGACGGGCGTGATTCCACTGCGCGTG
>JACIXH010000367.1 GCA_014360565.1 Nocardia sp. | reverse complement strand
GTCGAAGTACCAGTGCGCGGTGTCGCGTGCGACCTCGAGGCGCTGGAATGACCCGCGAGTCAAGATGATCGCGTCCCAATCGCCGGTCGCTGCGCGGGCGACGAACTGTCGTCGCTTCTCCCCTGCCAGGTCCTCGGTGCCGGCGGCGAGGATGCGCGCTTGCGGATATGCCTGCAAGAACTCCCTGGCGAATTGATCGAGCATCGAGTTCGGGACCATGATCGCTGGTTTGTTGACCAGCCCGAGGCGTTTGAGTTCCATGACGCCCATCGCCATCTCGAGCGTTTTACCCGCGCCGACGGCGTGGAAAAGACCCACATTCGGCTCGGCGATCATCCTGGCGACCGCGGCGCGCTGGTGCGGACGCGGGGTGTAGACCCGGGACAGGCCCGGCAGGCTGAGCATCTTCCCGTCGGTCTCGTAGTTGCGGAGCACCAGGTTGTTGAAGCGTCGGTTGTACTCCTCGCTCAGCCGCGCTGCGCGGACCGGGTTCTCCCACACCCATTCGCTGAACCGTTCGTTGAGCTGTTCGGCCTTCTCGTTCGCGGCCTCGGTTTCGGTCGGGTTGGGGATGCGCGCCTCACCGTTCTCATCCGGGTCGAAGACGCGAACCGGAGCCTGGCGGAGCAGGGCTTGGGCGAGTTTGGGTGCCGGGACGCGGGCGGTGCCGAACTCCTGGGTCGCCAGAACGCCGCGACGGCCGCCGGTGACCTTCCACTCCCCCGCCTTGGTGTGCTCGACGGTGATCGTGTCGTCGTTGAGGACCTCGTTCAGGAATGCCTGCACGTCGGGCGCGTCGATCCAGACCGCGCCGAGTCGGGCGTCGATCTCGGCTGGTCCGAGATCGACGGGGATGACCCCGGTCAGCGCGGTGACGTTGTCGCTGTAGGTCTCCGGGTTCGTGGCGGCGGCGTCGCGGGCCTGGTCGAGCTTGAGCCTGACATTGCCCGACAGATATTCCGCCGCAGGAACGAAGCGACCATCATCGGCGGGGTCGGGGTAGATCAGACCGCGGCATTGCGCGAGAGCTTGGGCGTCGTCGCTGCCGAGCAGGCCCGCGATGACCGGCAGGTCGATGCGGCCGTGCGTATCCAGGCAAATCGCCACCGCGTCCTCGGCGGTGTCCGCTCCGGTGCGCGGGGTGCGCGGCGCGACGACGCGCTGGCGCATGATCGCCATCTTCACCGCGGCATCGGTGGTGGCGTCGTAGTCCTCGAGCGCCAGCACGATCGGGGCGTGCGGATCGTCGCGGAATACCCGCATGACCGGGGGGCGACGGACCGACATGACCGGCTCACCCGCATCATCGACGCGTCCGGTCGGATGCCATGTGCAGCGGTTGATCGGTCCGAATCGCTCGGTGTAGTGGTCGTAGCGTCGGTTGAGTCGGGTGCGCAGGGCTTCGATCTCGTCGGAGTCTTCGGCGTTGGCGGCCTCGTTCTCCAGCAGGGCGACCGCGGTGTCGCGCAGCCCCAGCAGTGCTCGCAGTTCCTCGGCCTGGGTTTTCGGGATCGTCAGTTCGCTGTAGGTGCCGTCGACGTGCAGTGCCTCGAACCCTTGTGTTGTGGCACGCAGGTGGCCAGGGAATTCGTTCGCGTCGCCGGGTGCGCTGGCCGCAGCACGTCGCTCTCCGGCGACCAGTTCACGTGGCTGATGGGCGATGCCCTCGTCCAGGGCTTGCCGCGCGATCCGATCGAGTGCCTCACGGAGTTGCTGTTCCAGGTCGCCGCGCCCGTGCACCACGACTGCCAATCCTCCGTAGATGCTGGTACCGGCCCGTAGCTCACCGAGAACCATGTCGGGGTTGTTGAGGAAATACTCGTTGACGACGACTTCTGCCTCACCGGCATCTTTAGCCAAGGGCACTTCGGTGCTGGTGGCCAGCTCGTACGGTCCACCGAGGCGGCGTGCTGCCCCATCTCGACGGCGCAGGATCAGGATGTCGGTGACCACATCCGTGCCCGCGACTCGCCGGTGTGTGCCGTTGGGCAGGCGGACCGCACCGAGGAAGTCGGCGTGAGCGGCGATTTCGCGACGGGCGGATGGATTCTTCTTGTCCAGGGTGAATGAGCTGGTCACCACCGCCACCACACCGCCCGGCTTGGTCAGTGCGAGCGATTTGAGGATGAAGTGGTCGTGCATGCTGTGCTCACCGGTGTTGTGCACCGGATCGTGGAGCCGTGTCGAGGAGAACGGCACGTTGCCGATCGCGGCGTCGAAGTGTCCTTCGGGCAGACGGGTGTCGGCGAAGGATTCGACCCGGATGTCGGCGTGCGGGTAGAGCGCCTGCGCGATTCGAGCGGTGGTGGAGTCCAGTTCCACACCGGTCACGCGCGCCGATTCCGGGGCGCGCCCGATGAATGCTCCTGCACCGCAGCCTGGTTCGAGGACTCGTCCGTCGACGAACCCGAGGGATTGGAGGTGGTCCCACATCGCCCGCACGATCATCGGATCGGTGTAGTGGGCATTGAGGACGGTGCGGTTGGCCTGCTTCCATCCGGTTTCGCCGATCAGGGTTCGTAGCGATTCGGCGTCGACGCGGAACTCTTCACGCTCGGCGTCGAAGATCGCGGCGGCGGCGCCCCACGAGGTCCATTTCGCCAACGTTTCTCGCTCGGCCGGCGTCGGGGTGCGATTGTCGCGTTCGAGGACCTGAATAGTCTGGATCGCCGCGAGGTTCGCCTCGATGCGCCGCTGTGGCGATCGGGGGATCTCCACTTCGGGTGCCGGAAGCCATTCGGCGCGGCGGAATCCCGCGTTCACGGGACCGGTCGCATTGGCCCTCTCTGTTGTGACCGGCGCGGTGGCCGCCTCGGTTCGAGATGGTGTCGCTGGTGGCTGGTCGGTGTTAACAGGAACGGCCGTCGGTGCCTGCGACTCGGACGGCGTGGGTGCAGGGTTCGGACCGTTGGAGGCTGCTGGGGGCGATGCCAGGGCGGTCGAATCCTGTTGAGCCTCCGATGATTCGATGGGTATTGCGTGTTCGGTCTGCGGTGTTGTGTCCGCGTGGGCGGAGGCGAGGGCCGCAGTGCCGGAGGTGGTCGCGGCGCCGGTCTCGGTGAAGGGCAGGCCGAGCCTGGTGAGCGAGGCTCGCAGGTACCCGACGCGGCGAGTGCGCACGGCGAAGTCGGTCGCCCGCCGTTGGTACCAGAACTTCTGGGGGCGTGACCACTGGAATTTGGCGTCGTGCAGGGCTTGGCGGAGTTGCAGGTTCGCTTTGTCGGTGTTGCGGACCAGCGTGCCTTCGGCGGTGTGCTCGATGAGGATCGGCAACGGAGTCGTCGCGTCCTCGACCAGGGCAGCGGGTTCTGGCGGATCAGTACGCGGTGTAGCGAGATGCGTTTCGGTGCCGACGATTTCAACTGCGGCGGAAGCCCCCGGTTCGGGACGCTCGGCCAGATGGGCACGAATCCGAGGCATGACTTCGCGCACGGGTAGCGCTTCGGTGATCGACGCCGCGTCGGCGTCAGCGCCGGGGTGGACGATCCACTGGCCGCGTCTGGGTTCGAGGAGGAAGGTTTGTTCACCGACGACGACGCGCGCCCGTTGTCCGTGCACTCCATCGAACCGTTCGTGGGCCGACAGCCCGAGTTTGTCGACGAATCCCGCCAGCCGCTCGATGCGCGAGCGCATCTCGACGTAGTCGGTGGCGTCGGCGGGGTTGACGAGCTGAGCCTGGTCGAGCAGCGTGCGGGCTTGCTCGAAGCGTCCGGCCCGAAGGTGTTCACCGGCCGCGTTGACCATCGGCCCTGTGGCATGTGCGCGCTCGTACTGGCGGGCTTGGACCGAGGCGGGTGTCTCGTCGTAGAGGTCCGGGTGGGCGCGCAGGTAGCACTCGACCCACAACCAGGTCGGCCCGAATCGCTCCCCCGCCGACAGCGCCTTCAGCGGCCCCTCGGTGAGGTATCGCGGCGCGGTGGAGGGGTTGAAGATCTCGGGTGGCCGGTTGTAGCCACCGTAGGTGTACGCCTCGTCCTCGATCGTGCACCGCAGCGTTGCCAGTTCGACCGGGCTGAACATCGCATCGGCCCGCGCCAGACGCTCGGCTTCGCCAACACTGGTCGCTGTGCCGACCTCCCGGAGGCGAGTCCACTGCGCGTCACCGCCAGTGGACTCGCCGCGGCCGACTTCCCACGCCAGCACACCGTCGATGAGG
>JACIXH010000366.1 GCA_014360565.1 Nocardia sp. | reverse complement strand
TAGCCGCAGAATCTACCGGCGCCGGGGTGCGATCGCCCGGTCGTGGTGAGGTGGCGAACCTGTCGGTGGGGCGGCCTAGTCTGGTTCCATGGCATTCGCAACCGAGATCCCGGCGGAAGGGTACGAGGAGCGGGGCAGCACCCCGCTGGCTCATTCCGAGCATCGCCCGGTCGGCACCATCGCGCGCGCCGGTGGTCAGTTCGAGGTGGTCAGCGAGCACTCACCGGCCGGTGACCAGCCCGCGGCCATCGCCGAACTCGAGCGCCGGATCACCGCGGGCGAGAAGGACGTGGTCCTGCTCGGTGCCACCGGTACCGGTAAATCGGCGACCACGGCCTGGTTGATCGAGAAGCTGCAACGGCCCACGCTGGTGATGGCGCCGAACAAGACCCTGGCCGCTCAGCTGGCCAACGAGCTGCGCGAGATGCTCCCGCACAACGCGGTCGAGTATTTCGTCTCGTACTACGACTACTACCAGCCCGAGGCCTACATCGCCCAGACCGATACCTACATCGAGAAGGACAGCTCGATCAACGACGATGTCGAGCGGCTGCGGCACTCGGCGACGTCGAGCCTGCTCTCGCGCCGCGATGTGGTGGTGGTCGCGTCGGTGTCGTGCATCTACGGTCTCGGCACGCCGCAGTCGTACCTGGATCGCTCGGTGCAGCTCGAGGTCGGCACCCAGATCGACCGTGACGCGCTGCTGCGGCTGCTCGTCGACGTGCAGTACACCCGCAACGACATGGCCTTCACCCGCGGTTCGTTCCGGGTGCGCGGCGACACCGTCGAGATCATCCCGTCCTACGAGGAGCTCGCGGTCCGCATCGAGTTCTTCGGCGACGAGATCGAGGAGCTCTACTACCTGCACCCGCTCACCGGTGATGTGGTGCGCAAGGTCGATTCGCTGCGCATCTTCCCGGCCACCCACTACGTGGCGGGCCCGGAGCGGATGGAACGCGCGGTCACCGACATCGAGGCCGAACTGGCCACCCGCCTGGCCGAACTGGAACGCCAAGGCAAGCTGCTCGAGGCCCAGCGGTTGCGCATGCGCACCGAATACGACCTGGAGATGATCCGCCAGGTCGGGTTCTGCTCCGGCATCGAGAACTACTCGCGCCACATCGACGGTCGCCCCGCCGGTTCGGCCCCGGCCACCCTGCTCGACTACTTCCCCGACGATTTCCTGCTGGTGATCGACGAATCGCACGTCACCGTGCCGCAGATCGGCGGCATGTACGAAGGTGACATGTCGCGCAAGCGCAATCTGGTCGAGTTCGGCTTCCGGCTGCCGTCGGCGGTGGACAACCGCCCGCTGACCTGGGAGGAGTTCGCCGACCGGATCGGCCAGGCCGTGTACCTGTCCGCGAC
Source organism: Nocardia sp. (assembly GCA_014360565.1). Taxonomy (GTDB): domain Bacteria; phylum Actinomycetota; class Actinomycetes; order Mycobacteriales; family Mycobacteriaceae; genus Nocardia. The sequence goes on along the minus strand of JACIXH010000366.1, from coordinate 2,838 downwards.
GCCCGGCCCGTACGAGCTGGGTCAGGTCGGCGGCGAGGTCGTCGAGCAGGTGATCCGGCCGACCGGGCTGGTCGACCCGCAGGTCGTGGTGAAGCCGACCAAGGGCCAGATCGACGACCTGGTGCACGAGATCCGCGGGCGCACCGACCGCGACGAGCGCGTCCTGGTCACCACGCTGACCAAGAAGATGGCCGAGGACCTCACCGACTACCTGCTCGGCCTCGGCGTGCGGGTGCGCTACCTGCATTCCGAGATCGACACCCTGCGCCGGGTGGAACTGTTGCGACAGCTGCGCCTGGGCGACTACGACGTCCTCGTCGGCATCAACCTGCTGCGCGAGGGCCTCGACCTGCCCGAGGTGTCGTTGGTGGCGATTCTCGATGCCGACAAGGAAGGCTTCCTGCGGTCGAGCACCAGCCTCATCCAGACCATCGGCCGCGCGGCGCGCAATGTCTCCGGCGAGGTGCACATGTACGCCGACAAGATCACCGACTCGATGCGCCACGCCATCGACGAGACCGATCGCCGCCGCGCCAAGCAGGTCGCCTACAACGAAGCCAACGGCATCGACCCGCAGCCACTGCGCAAGAAGATCGCCGACATCCTCGACCAGGTGTATCTGGAGGCCGACGACGAAGTCGCCGTCGGTGGCTCGGGCCGCAATGTCAGCCGCGGCCGCCGCGCCCAGGGCGAGCCCGGCCGCGCGGTGAGCGCGGGCATCTACGCCGAACGCGATGTGAAGTCCATGCCGCGCGCCGAACTCGCCGACCTGGTCAAAGAACTCACCGCCCAGATGATGAACGCGGCCCGCGAGCTGCAATTCGAACTGGCGGGCCGCCTCCGCGACGAGATCGCCGACCTCAAGAAGGAACTCCGCGGCATGGACGCCGCGGGGCTGAGCTGATTGGGCCATGACACCGACAACCCGACCACCACGGGTTTTCGGCCGCCTCGCACCCGAGGGGCGAGACGGAACGCCGAAGGCGCAGTATCGCCCCTCGGGTGTGAGGCCCACAGGGCCGAAAACCCCGCGGCGCCAGCCGCCGAAATCACCGCGCTCGCATCCATTCGGCGACGCGGCGGTCGGCTTCTTCGCGGGCGACGTCCTCGACGCGGGTCATCACGGCCCAGCGGTGGCCGAAGGGGTCGAGCACCACGCCGTAGCGGTCGCCGGTGACGAAGGTCTGTGGCTCCTCCGCGCCGCGGGCGCCATGGGCGATCGCGCGGGCGATCACCGCGTCGACATCGGGGCAGTAGTGCACGATCGAGGTGTGCACCCAGTCCTCGGGGGCGCGAACGCTGTTGTCGGGGATCGGCATTCCGAGCTGCAGGGTGGAGTCGCCGATGAGCAGTTCGGCGTGCGCGGGCTGCCCGTCGGGCAGGTCGGCGCGGCTCAGCAGCTTCGCGTCGAAGACCGCGGTGTAGAAGTCGATGGCGGCGTTGCCATCTGGCACGGCGAGGAAACAGGTGATGGAGTGGTAACCCTCGGGAACGGGCGCAACGGAATCGGTCATGTGTTCGATCCTGCTCGGCCCGAGTCGGCCGGTCTTGTAAGAACGCGACATATCCCGATCGGCGGATCGGAGTCCCGTGGCCACCGCGGGTGACCCACCGGATCCCGATGACGTGAAGGGCATTCTGCATCCGAGTGAGCAGGCCCGGCACCGCACGCTGAACCGGTTGCCGGTCGGGCCCGGGCTGGCCGAGTTCGCCGACTGGTACTGGGTGGTGCGCTGGGATCTGCGCGGCAGGCCCGCCTATCAGGCGGAGGTCCTGTCGTTTCCCTGTGTGAACCTCACGTTCGAGCGCAGCACCCTGCGCACCGGCGGTTTCGTCAACGGTGTGTGCACCACGAAGTACGTGCGCGAGCTCAACGGGGAGGGGGAGACCTTCGGCATCCGGTTCAGCCCCGGCGGATTCGGCGCGTTCACCGGCACCGATGTCGGCGCCCTGCGCGACGATTCGGCCCCGCTGACAGACCTGCTGCCCGGCGCCGCCGGCCTCGCCGAGCGCATACTGGCCGAACCCTCCGACGACCAGCGCCGGGTGCTCGTGGAGTCCTTCTTCGCCGGACGGGGCCGCGGTGACGACCCGCACTACGCGCTGGTGGCCGCGATCGTGCGCGCGATGTCCGAGGACGCGAGCCTGACCAGGGTCGATCAGGTCACCGACCGGTTCGCGATTCCCATCCGGACCCTGCAGCGCCTGTTCCGCCGCTATGTCGGCGCCGGGCCGAAATGGGTGCTGTGCCGATTCCGGTTGCAGGACGCCGCCGACCGGCTCGCCCGCAGCGACGCACCGGATCTGGCCGTGCTCGCCGCCGATCTCGGCTATTTCGACCAGGCCCATTTCTGCCGCGAGTTCGTCGCCGAAATCGGGATGTCGCCGACCGAATACGCACGCCGGTCGCGATGACCGCCATCGACCTGGCATTGTGACGAAAATCCCAGCCCCGCAGCGGCATTGATTGTGTTGTGATAGACCACAGTTTCATCGACGTTCGATCCGATCGCCCCAGGTGGACTTGTGCCGTTTCCGTGCCGCCCACGGTCTACCCGGCAATTCCCGCCAACACTCCCGGTGTGATCTGTTGCGATTTCTGATAAATCGGCCCGATTTGGCGTTAGGGTCGACCCAATTGCCGCGCTGACGCTCGATTCCCGGGTGGCTCGGTGCTGGCACCGACCAAGTTGGAGGAGAGATGACCGCCTACCGGACCATTGTCGTCGGTACTGATGGCTCGGACTCGTCGTACGTCGCAGTGGAGAAGGCCGCGGTGTTCGCCGGCGACGCGGACGCGACTCTCGTGCTGGCCTGCGCCTACTTCCCGACCGATGA